>JAAYTA010000107.1 GCA_012518185.1 Methanobacteriota archaeon | reverse complement strand
AGGATTTCATAAGAATGCCTATATCTCTTGCTGTAAGGTTAGGAGAACCAACGACTGGCACTCTGGTCATAATATCTTCCACGTATATGTCCCGTACACGCTCCGTGGCCATATATGACCAATGATAGCATGAGCTAGAAATAGATTACATACTCATGCTAGAGAATAAAGGTGAGAAAACTAACTAACTAACTAACTAACTTATACTCTAGCAATTAGCATATTACTTAGTAATATCATCTATAGGCAAGTTGTTCTACTCAAGCTATTGCAGTAATCATTGAATGATGTATCATGAAGACTGAATAGTATACTATCATATGTCTGTCGATAACTCATAAATGCCATCAGTGAGATAACGCTCATTAGAGGATAATTATGAATAATGGTGAAGGTGAGATTGCAGTGCGCATAGCTAGAAAAGTGGTCGATGCTGAGGCAAGTGGGAAAAAGACAGGCCATATCGATGTACCAGGGACTTTTCGCGAAAAGCGCGGAGCATTTGTCACCCTTCACACCTATCCTGAGAATAACCTAAGAGGTTGTATAGGTTTTCCAGAGCCCATATTTTCACTAGCAAGCGCGCTAGTAAGGGCAGCGCAGCATGCCTGCCATGATCCTCGATTTCCTGACTTGGAAGAATATGAATTAGACAACGTCACTGTAGAAGTATCAATATTGACGCTCCCTGAAGAAATAATGGCATCAGATCCTCAAAGCATAATAGATGCTGTTCGAGTAGGAATAGATGGCCTGATTGTAGAGCATGGACAGCTAAGAGGCCTATTGCTCCCACAAGTACCAGTTGAATGGGGATGGGATACTAAGGAATATTTAGCTCAAATCTGTGTAAAAGCAGGAATGAGTCCCGATATGTGGTTAGATAAATACACACGCTTCTATACTTTTCAAGCAGAAGTTTTCTCCGAAGAAACTCCTCGAGGAAATGTATCAAGGAAGGAGATAGGTAGGTGCAAATAGAATGGATTTAGTCGTGGAAGGACGCGCCTATATTCGAGGAAAGCTTGGACACTGGGCGATAGGAATTGAGGATGGACAAATTGTAAAAATTGCTCGCACCATTCGCGGTGCCGAACGTATTGATTTAGGTAATAAACTCATATTACCCGGAGCTATCGATCCTCATGTTCATTTGCGCGATCCCGGTCTGACAGATAAGGAAGACTTCTCTACAGGCACCCTAGCAGCAGCTCATGGAGGAGTCACTACAGTATTAGATATGCCTAATACACTTCCGCCTACCATCTCATTAAGTAATTTATTAGAAAAGAAAGAAGCAATAGCGGGAAAAGCATGGGTAGATTATGGTCTCTTTGGAGGATGTACACCTAAGACTGAAATAGAGGAGATGGCGCCCATGGTAGTAGGATTTAAGGTATTCATGGGCTCTTCAACAGGCCGATTATTGGTTACTGAAGACTCAGATCTCAATAAAATTGCTTCACGAGTAAAGCGTACTGGGAAAGTACTCAGCGTCCATGCAGAGGATGAGGATTTGATACAATTCAATGAAGAAAAGACGCTCACTGATCATCTGCAGAATCGTCCTTCTGCTGCGGAGGTATCAGCGATCCACCGACTTTCTCGATTGGATAGCAAAATAAACATCTGCCACATATCTTCAGCAGAGGGTTTTCAAGCACTAGAAGCATATCCTTTCACCAAAGAAGTAACGGCGCATCACATGATCCTCGATCGAGAAAGTGAAGGAGGAGCATATCTAAAAGTCAATCCTCCTCTGCGCACTAAGGATGATAGACTTACATTATTCCAGGCATTCGTATCAGGGCATATCGATATGTTAGGCTCTGATCATGCACCTCATACGATTGAAGATAAGGAACAAGAATTTGACACAGCTCCCTCAGGCGTCCCCGGAGTAGAGACAACTGTCCCAATGATGTTAGCTTTAATGAAGCGCGGAACGCTACCTATAGAAGTATTAATTAGAGCCATGGCAGAGAGACCTGCTTCAATATTCAATCTCAACAAAGGCAAGTTGGAAGTAGGCCTCGATGCTGATTTTATGGTAATCGATCCCCGCTCTATTTCTCGTATAAATATTAATGATCTATATAGTAAATGCAACTGGTCTCCCTTTGAGGGAAAGGAGGCCATATTTCCAAAAATGGTATTTGTACGAGGTGAATCAGTAATGGAAGATGGAGAATTAACTGGAGATAGGGTAGGAAGGGATGTCATTGCCGCTAGGTGATCTCGACTTATCTGAATTAGAAGGTAAAAAGTTCACCTGCGATGATAGGTGTGGATTGTGCTGCATCTGTCAGCCAGAATTACTTCCTCATGAAGTAGAGTGGTTCACATTAAAATATCCCCAGCGCATAATTGAAAAGAAAAGACCCTATCGGCGTACTATGCTAGCTGTAAAAAGAGGATATGGTTCATGTACATTCCTAAACGAATCTCGTCGCTGTGAAATATATAATGTTAGGCCATATCATTGTCGACAGTTCCCTTTTCACACTCACATAGGGAGGAGAGTTAGAGTAGAATTAAACCTTTCCTGTAGAGGAGTATGGTATGGAGGAACCGAGGATGCGATGGCTCTCGGAAAGCAATTAGTCTGTAATAACCTTGATATTGCTCGTAATGTTATATCGGAAACTAGGGAAATTTATCGAGATTTTGAGATCAATTGTCGAGATGCAGGAATTTATCGGAGTGAAGAATTTTTACGCAAGGAGATGGCTAGTAAGATAAATTTCTTAAGCGAATTATCTTACTTAGCGCAGATATTAAATCTTTCTACTGAAGATGAAGAAATGACATTACCTAGTGCTCCAGAAAGATCGATTAACACTGCTGAGTTAAAGCGAACGGCAATGGATCTAGGATTACAATCATTATCTGCTGAAAATATATCTGGCGCACCTGTATATTGCGATCCTGAATGGCGCT
>JAAYTA010000106.1 GCA_012518185.1 Methanobacteriota archaeon | reverse complement strand
GGGATTTGAACCCAGATCAGCGGGTTTCCACCACGCAGGGAGCGACCCTGCAGGAATCAACGGGTCCTTGCTCCAGTTAGTCATCACCGGTCAGCAAACCCGTTTACAGTCATTCCCGATAACTGGAGCCCGCGAGTATGCCGTGTTAACCCATACCCCCATCAGTCATCGTTATGCCTTTCTCAGCCTTTGCTGGCGCTTTCTGCGTCTCATCTTTTTCTTGCGCCATTTCCATCTCTGTTTGCCTCGCTTCTTCCAAGCGCGTGAGCTTCTCTTCATTGAATTGCTCCCATTTGTATTCTTGCCCACAATGAGTGGACCTAAATGAATCTTTTTATTGTTATTGGCGGGCTCGTCGGGAATTTCGCCTCCGAAAAGGAGGTTTCGAACCCGAGGCCGCTGGCTTACTTCCGCAGAAATCTGCGATAGAAGGCCAGTGCTATATCCAGGCTAAGCCACGAGCCCGCAAAAGCCTCGATGGGGATTACTAATTAAAATGTTTGCCCTATCGCGAGGGATTTCTGCCTCATTATCGATAATAATTTGTTGTTTGCCCTCTAATGATCGAAAATATGGACGTTGTTGATGCTATTGCTGTGCGAAGAGCCTATCGAGCTTTCTCGGATCGTCCTGTAGAAAGAAAAAACATTATTGCACTCGCTAAAGCAATGTGCCTCGCTCCAAGCTGTAACAATAACCAGCCTTGGAGAGTAATAATTTGCTGTAAGGATAGTTTACAAAGGGTAAAAGAAGCATTGGATCTCGGCAATGTTTGGGCAACTGCAGCACCGTTAATAATGGTATTAGCATCTAAGCCATCTTTAGACTGTCGTCTGAATGATGGGAGAGATTATTATCAATTCAGCTGCGGACTAGCTGTTGGACAGATGATATTAAGAGCTTCTGAGTTAGGATTAATCGCTCACCCTATTGCAGGATACGATCCATGCAAGATCAAAGATGCATGTGGTATTCCTGAAGATAATGTAATTATCACGTTGATAGTGTGTGGATATCCGGGCGAGGATATATCATTGCTATCTGATGATCAAATTGCCCAACAGAAAGAGAGGCCCAAGAGATTACCACTTGGGGACACATTATTCTTCGAAGAGTGGGAGGAGCCATACATTAGTAGTGACTGATATTATTTTCTGATTATATACTGAATATCTTGAACATTACCATAGGGTAAGTGATGAAAATGATTATACTAATGCATCATCTCATAAATTATAATCAAAGATAGATATCTCTAATTATCCGATATTATGTGATAAGTCACCTAATATCCAAGATTAAAAGCTGATATTCAGATTATCATACGGCTGATAAGCATATATTAGGTACTATCTCATAGATTAGAGTAGTTCTTCAATCATATTCCTAATATTTTTCGCATGTTTCCACCCATCAGCTTTGCTTTGACATCTTCATTGGCCCAAGGCTTGCTTCTGACGAAGTCTGCCCACATAGTCGAAGTATAAGATAATTCGAATAGAGGGTAGTCTGTCCCAAATGATACTTTATCTGGTATGCGCTCCCCTATTTCTCTTAGCCTGCTCTCTGCAGTTTCGGGATCAGAAGGCAACCATCCCTGTAGAGCCGAGCAATCAGTGAAACAATTTGAATATGTATCACACATTTCCAACACTTGTTGTCTCCACTTACCTCCCAAGTGAGCAATTACTAAGTTTGTGTCAGGATATTTATCTAGGAATTCTGTCCAGTACTTTGGCTCAGCATATTTATCATCTAATGATGTCCATGCTGCTCCAGCATGAGTGATTAATGTTAACCCTAGATCGTCTACTCGATCATAAAACGCCCCAATGCGCTCTTCGTTAGGGTACCAACCAGTTGGAGGGTATAATTTCACACCTAACGCATTATATTTGGAAGTAAAATGATCCAGCATCTTCAAAGCTTCCTTACCTCGTTGTGGGTCTACTCCAATGAACGGAATGGTTCGATCCGGATACATATTACAGTTTTCAAAAATCCAAGTATTATATTCTTCAATACCAATACGAGATTGTTCTACCAAGTTAAAGTCAATTGGTAGTACTACTGCCTTGTCTATACTACTAGCATCAAGCATCTCTATGAGTGCAGATGCATTGACTCCATACTCTGGCCAAACGTTGTCAATATCTACTTCCCAATCCATCACGTCCTTCAGAGCTTGAAGAGGTTCTAGGTACATTCTGACCATTTTGTTAGGAAGGTGATCTCTCAACCACAGATGGACATGACTATCAATTATCAAATACTCACCTGGTTGGAAATTGCGTTCTCAATTATATATCATTCTCAATGCATGAGATAAAATAGTCTTGCCTATAATGTTGATAATATGGTACTCATCAGAGCCTGCTTGGTAGAAGATATTCCACTAAATGGGATGAGAACCGTGAGCATATTGGACCGTGCGATCCTGATTGCTAATATTGAGGGGAAGTTCTATGCTATGGATGGTACTTGCTCACATCAATTTGCTAATTTATCGTTTGGCCAGAGGGATAAATATATCATTGAGTGCCCCAGACATGGAGCTCGTTATGATATTCGCACTGGAAAGGTGGTGCAAAACCTTGGCCCTGAACATCGTGTAAATGATCTTCGTGCGTATCGAGTAGAAATTGTTGACGGTTGCCTACATATTGATATGTAAGTGAAAAGAACCATATGTGCTGCGATCAATACACGATCCATGATAATACGCGAGGTCCCCGCTGATCAAAAGAT
Source organism: Methanobacteriota archaeon (assembly GCA_012518185.1). Classification (GTDB taxonomy): domain Archaea; phylum Thermoplasmatota; class Thermoplasmata; order Methanomassiliicoccales; family Methanomassiliicoccaceae; genus DTU008. The sequence continues at coordinate 10,876 of JAAYTA010000106.1, read as the reverse complement.
TGATGCGGAGATACTAGCGGCTCTTCTAGATCTTATACCAGTGTTGGATGGCGATCGATACCTCCTGATGGGGCGTGGCGCCGTGATTAATAGAGTAGAGGAGGCACGCCACTTCAGAGATCGTGATAGAGGTATAGAACTTGCTAAAGCGATGGAATTCAATGCTGAGACTGTCTTCAGAGAGCGCTATACGCAGGTAGCTTCCAGAACCTTAGACATCAATACATCCACATTATTCCGTGTATTAGAGGAGGCATCCTCCACTGGAGAAAGTCGTGACGAGCTTATGAGGAGATTGTTACGTCCTTCAGTCGATCAGGCAATAAATGATCTATCCAATCGCCTCTCTGAGGAAAATGAAGACTTACTCCGATTTTCCCTTGAGAAATGGTGTGCTAGTAAGCAGCAAATGAAAGAGTTTGATTCTAGAGATTTACAGGAAGGTGATGTAGCTATACCGGTGCTAAACCACCGCATTTCTCATGATGAAATGCCAGACGATTTACATAAGTATTCACGCTACTTCCTAAAGAATTTATTTAGATTGAATAATATATATAGAAATTATGAATTCTTTTATCCACCAGAGATCATAGAGCGTTACTGGGAATTTATCTCACCCGATCAAGGGACGTTTGACATGAAGATAATTCCCGATCATGGAGTCATGGAACTTCGACTTTATAACGTATCAAGAAGGTTCGGACTAGAGAGGACTAGAAATCCTGATTATTATGGGATTGCTGAATTTTTAGCTAAAGATGCACGTAAGAGATGTATCAAAGGATGCCGTATATCGGTGCATGGTCAGACATCAGAAGACGATGAGAAATTGAAGCAGATGATGCTCATCGAGACTGATGGAAGTGACAGCCCAATACCTGGTGCAGCAGGATGCATAGCTTATAATCTATCTGAAGAAGGATTAGAGAAATTTAGGAAATTGCTCTCAGAATTAAGTGGTATAAGGGCAGAAGTATTATTTCCAGTTAGTGAGCAAACAGTCGGAAGAAATGATCTCACTTTCTTAGATTTTAACATTGATATAAATGAAAAAACAGGTCGATTTCAACTCGATGGGGCAGAGGCCTCGGAACGTAGTATGCACGAGATAGTAGTACTCATAGGAAAGAAATTATTGGATCTATCAAAGCAAGCCTATCGCGATCCGGAGAACTTTCCTCAGCCCAACGTAGAAGAATTAGATGCTGAAGTCCATAGACTTATCGCAGAGGCTGAGGAAGAGGGCCTTACGGAAGAGATGGCAAGGGAAATTGTAGCTAAGATCACTATCCTGGACTATTATGAAGCATTGGCCAGATACAGTTTTGTCTTAAGCGATCAAATAATCAAGTATCTTGAGAGTAAACAAACTATTACTTTCACCATGCCTCGCATGCTCATTGCCCTATTAAATCGCATATTAGTAGAGCAGAGTGCTGATGACATAATTCTTGAGAACCTGGGGGCGAGTCAGTGACTACTGTAGGAATATACATTGATGGCCCTAACATGGAAAGAGGATTATGGAATTCTGGAGACATCCCTATATTAGAAAGAATCGGCACGTTATTTGTAGAATATGGCTCCACCCTTGGACAGGTTGTGGAGGGACGTGTTTTTGTGGATGAAGATACAGTATGGAAAACTGATCGTACCAGAGAAAACTACCAACGCCATGGATTTATTTTAGTAGAGAGTAAGTCATTCAGGTATATTGATCCGAAGACTAAGAGAGTAGTATTCGGAAAAAGCCTTACTGATCCATCAATGCACTGTGCAATCGTAGATCGCCTTCACGATGAAGATTGTCCAGATATATTCATCGTGGCAACTGGTGATAAGGATATCACTATTGTTCTTGACTACATATATGAGCATGGAAAAAATGCATCTGTAATTGGGGAAGCTAATTCCTTATCTAATTACTTAGTTAGTAAGTGTGATGCATTAGGTTTTGGATGTCATATACTCCAGCTCGTAAATAGATCTATGAAAGCTAAAAAGGCTGGTAAAGTTCCTTCGGTTGAATCATCAGCCCTGGAACTCAGAGTCACTGATGCAGAAGGCCAGCCAGTTAGTATGGAGCATTATAAGAAAGAACGTGACCTTCGTTCCGACAAACTTAATCCTAATAATATCGCTTATTGGCGTTCTCGAGGATATAGTGAACGACCTCCGGACTGGGAGCGGAGGACTAGGAAGAAGCGTAAGAGATGATACTTAATAACATTAAAATGAAATCACATAAGATATGTTAGATGCATTATGCGCCTATGCGGATTGGTAATGTATTTTTAAGTCATGCACATTTAAAGATATCATAATACATTATTAAAATCAGTTTATAAACAACCCAGAAGAATGTGGATCCTCGGCGCCACTTGAGTTCAAAATGATTATGTAAGGACTTTTTGTCTCTGTAATTGAATCTTTACTTATTATCCATAGTGAATTAGTCACATAATTATCCTTATATTCTGCTTGAAAATCTAGCAAGTTGAGCCTTTTTAACAGCTGATTGATCAGGAGATATAATTAGGATAAGATCCCATAGAAAATATGACAATGTATATCTTCAAGGACTGATCGTCTGTAGTAAAGAGCGGTGGAGGAGTGCAGTGAGACGTTGTTTATGGCATACATCAGATGGCCGTTGCTCAAGTTGCAAAGCTCGACGCATAAGATGCGATATATTGCATATTTCAGACTATGAATTATGCGAAGGTGAGTGTTTCTATTGTGAATGTGATTTCTACGTGCCTAAGCCTGATGTTAAAAAATGAACTTAAATTCTGAAATGCAAGAAGTGATCAACAAGGACTTGCTATCTAAAGATAGAAAGAAAACAATTCAAACTCTATCATCTTTAGAAAACATGCTGAGAGCTAAGGAAGCTAATGCATCTTCAATTCCGCCACTGACATTATTGCTGATAGATGTTGATATCGGCATCAGGAGGCAAGCAATATGGAGCATAGGAAAGCTTGCTCAGAACAAGGTTACTGGAGATTATCCAGTTGATGATTTGATCAACCTACTGGCTGATGAAGACTCTGAAGTTAGGGAAAATGCCGCATGGGCCCTTGGAGAACTTGCTGGAATAGGAGTGGGGAAAGAAGAGGCGATATGTGTATTAAACGTCTTAATTCAAGATCATGATCCTAATGTTCGCAGCATGGCTATCTGGACCCTTGGTCGGATGGCGGAGCGGATGCATCTCTCACAATCTTCGTCAGTCCTAATGCTTAAGGAGTCGTTGATGGACGATAGATTATTAATTAGAAAAGGAGCAGAATGGGCATTAGAGCGTATGAGATCTTCGAGACTATAATAGGCTATGAGATCGATAATGTTCTTATGATGCTCATCAGAAACGAGATTCATTGTTATTTTAGATTTCTGAGCACTACTTCATATAATTTCCTTGTATAGGTATTTGTTGGCTCATCAAATTCCTTTATCCATAGAACATCATAGTCTGCAGATAATTGTCTCAACGTTTCCTCATTATAAAAATGAACAACAAATCCTCCAGGATTCTTCCACATGTCCTTCCCCATCTTTTCGAACTTGCCATAATGAGGATCATGATTATTTCTAACAGAGTATATATTTAGACCTCCCGATCTAAGGACACGGCGACACTCATGCAATATTTTGGCAGCCTCTTCTTCGGTAAGTTCCATCGTGAAAAACATATGTGAGAATATGGCATCGAACGAATTATCTGGAAATGGAAGTGGCTCCCGAGCATCATGAATCTTGGCAGTAATTATGTCTTCCATCTGCTTCTCTTTAGCCTTATCTTGCATTTGACATACGCCTGATTCTGAGTAATCTAATGCTGTCACTCTAAGTCCATTTTTGGCAAAAAACCATGTATCACGGCCTTGTCCACAGCCAAGTTCTAACACTTCGATCACATCATTCTTCTTCAAGACGGGTAGGGCACTCAATCCAAGTCGGCTAGGTTGCTGCCCAAAGAAATTCTTAGTATCATCATATACATTATCCCAGTGTTGCTGTTGAGTCATATCCCGATTAGACATTGATGTGCCCCCTATTATTGCAATGCCACTTATAGATCTGATAGATGTTATTACTTGTCCTTGTTCATCGATCTTGATTATTCATTAACTATATTTCATAATCAATATGTTGGAATAATAATATATTAGTATCTGGAAAGTTGCCATATGAATTCTATACACTCAATCCTGAAGTTCTCTTTACTGTATTGAACATTAGAAGATTCTGTAAAAATATAATAACATTATATTGAACATTTTCTCATAAGCTTCTGATCATGAAACAAAGATAATGGAGTCATATCATTGTAGAATTGAGTCTTAATTTAATATAAATATATATTATCAATATTTTGCTTATAATTATAGCATGTTAAGTCTAATTTTTATTGTTCATGAAAATGTATGATTTTTGATTATACGTGCATATGGTGCTAAATAGCGGCATGTTTTGTACAGAACATGCTGTAAGTATGGAGAAAATTACTTCATTCAATATAGCGAGTAGATAGAAGGTGAGTACATTGAAACTAGGACTTGGAATTGACACCGGAGGAACCTTTACCGACGCCGCGATCCTGGACCTTGATACTAAGGAGGTCCTTGTGAAGGCCAAGTCGCCGACTACATATCATGATCTCGCGATAGGTATTACGGGTGCTATTGATAATGCTCTGGCACAAAGGGCCGTCGATGTTGAAGACATCAAGATGATTGGGCTCTCCACCACTCTAGCTACTAACTCTATTTTAGAGGGAAGGGGAGGAGAAGTCGGCCTCATAGGCATAGGATGGACGCCCGATAAAGAATGGAAATTCCCCACGAAGATAGCTCACTACATCAAGGGCGGATATGATTCTATGGGTGCTATAGATGAACCGATGGATGATGCAGAGGCAGAGAGAGTTATTGATGAGATTTGTCCCCACGTTGATGCGGTAGTAGTCTCAGGAAAATTCAGCGTCGCTAACTCTGTACAGGAAAGCACTGTTAGTAGAATGATTAGTCAGAAGTATGATATTCCAGTCATAATGGCTAGTCATATGACTGCTGAATTAGGCATCTATGAACGTACAGTGACAGCAGTACTAAATGCTCGCCTATTGCCTGTGATTCAAGACTTCCTTAAGTCTGTAGAGAAAGTTCTCTCTGATCGAAATATAGATGCCTCTGTATTCGTGTTCAAGGGAGATGGTGGCCTGATGAGTCTAGATGTCGCCAAGAAGATGCCTGTGGAAACTATTTTGTCCGGGCCAGCAGCTAGCCTTATGGGAGGAATGGCTCTAGCAGAGACAGATAGTTGCATAGTGATAGATATTGGAGGAACATCTACCGACATTGCATTTATAGACGATGGTTTTCCCCGCCTAAATCAAGAGGGTGCGATGGTAGGAAACTGGAGAACTAGAGTCAGAGCTATAGATATCTGGACTGCTGCGCTCGGAGGAGACTCAGTACTGCGAAACGACGATAAGGGAAATTTAACATTAGGGCCTGATAGGGTGCTTCCAGTGTCAGTAGCATCAAAGCAATATCCAACTTTGGAGGAACAGATGATTGCCTTAGATACAGTCACTTTCTTCGTCCCTAATCGCCCTCCTACAGCAAATTTCTCTGCTAAGGATCATAGTGTGTATGAATTCGTCAAGAATAATGCTCCATGTAGTATGTTTGATGCATTGAAGGGGATTGATGACGTAGTTTTCGTTAGAGATCAACTCATGAGTTTAAAATCTCGCGGGCACATTTTAGAAGTAGGATTATCACCCACCGATGCTATGGTTGTTCGAGGTCAGCATTCAGATGCAGATAGAGAGGCTGCCTTGATCGGGTTTAAAGTGTTTGGAGACCGAATATCTGAAAATCCAGAGGCGCTAGCCGATAAGGTCTTCGAGCTGGCAGTTACTCGTATAGGTGAGGAATTGATCAGGAAGGGAGTATCGGACACTGGAGCAGAGTTGGAGGGGAGTCAAGCACTCTTATCGCTCTCTAAAGCAGTGGCAGGTGATGGGACTTTGAAGGATTTTGATATCAAAGCACGTCCAAGGTATCCTATAGTAGGCGTAGGAGCTCCAGCTCACGTAATGGTCAAACCTCTGCAGGATCGAATGGATAGTGAAGTAATCATTACGGATCATTATGATGTGGGTAATGCAGTAGGGGCAGTGCTCAGTCAAATTACTGAATCCGTAATGGTCACTGTGTATCCGAAAGAGCTCAAATATGTAGTAGTTGCTCCCGGCGCATCTCCTATGACATATTCTACTGTAGAATCGGCAAGAGGTGCAGCAGTATCTTACGCTGAGTATAATGTAAAAGAAAAAATCAAAGAACATGATGCAGTGGATATCAAGGTGCGGACAGAAGTAGAGGAGAGTAAGTTCTGCGATGGCTATGGTCAGGAGATGAAATTCATTAATTGGATTAACGTCAGATCTGTAGCCACCGCTAGGCCTCGGCTCAAAGAGTGAGTTGGGAGCCTTTTCCTTTTTATTTTTTAATAACTTTATGATATAGGATAAGCATATTTTCAAAGAATTTGAGACGATGCAGTATAGGCCAGTATAGTGTTTCTAGAAGCTATTCGTTAATTTTTTGTTTTTAATATTAAGATATTTAATTATAATATGTAATTTAGACATTATAGTTTCCTATAATATTGGACAGTATTGTATCTCTGTTTCAGAGTTGGCAGTATGAATATTTTTTCTAGATTCGCCAATTTAGTTAACTTTAACTTATAATATGATTATTAAAGTATAGTCTTAAATAATCATAAATAATATCGCATCGCTGACTATGTGTCCCAAAATTGGGTCTCCGAGTACTGAGATAGAATAGGGGGATATGGACTGTTCAAAGTCGATGATGATGCTAGAATCGCTAAACATTTGGGATCTGAGAGGGGACCTGATTCCACAATAGAGATAGGTTCAGATCGTCCAGCTTCTCTGATGCGGACAACTATAATATTCATCTTAGGATTGCTAATCACTCTGGCAATATGGCAGATTTTTGCATGGACATATAATGATGTATTAGAACGTGGAGTGATGCGATTCCCAGCACCATTTGAAACTTTTGTAATGCTGGGAGAATTCCTGTTTGAAGGTAAGACACTACTTGGTTACACTATCTATGATCATATTGTGGCAAGCGTGAGCCGGTGGATGTTCGCATTTGCGCTAGCTGCAGTAGTAGGAGTAGCTATAGGTACCCTTTTTGGATATTTTACTTCATTATTTTCCATAGGAATAGTTCCAATATCTGTATTCCAGATGATACCGGGTCTAGCATGGCTACCTATAGCCCTATTATTATTTGGCCTTGGCAGTAATTCAGCCATGTTTATCATTTTTATCGTATCAGTGGTAGTCATTATCATAGGTGTAGCTAGTGGAATCCGCCGAGTACCTCCAGTCATAGTGCGGGCAGCGAAGATGATGGGTGCGAGTGATCTGGAATTATTTAGCAAAGTGTTGATGCCTTATGCTCTAGTAGATATTGTAACCAGTCTGAGAGTAGGCATGGGAAGTGCTTGGAGAGTATTGATAGCGGCAGAAATGGTAGTTGGAACTGGAGTAGGCCTCGGTTACGCTATCACTATGACAAAAGATCTGCTCAATTACGTTGGCTCATTTGCATGCATAGTTGTGATCTGCATCATAGGCCTTCTATTGGATAAGGTGCTGTTTGCAGAGATGGAAAAGTACGCTCGCCACCGGCTAGGGATGGAGGAGGGATATTAGTGACCCTTGTTCAGATCAGAGGAGTTACCAAAGCCTACTATACTAGTCGCCGTAAAGATCGAGCGAGAGTAGTGTTAGACAATGTTTCTTTGCAGTTTGAAGATAATGAATTTATATGTTTAGTTGGACCAAGTGGCTGTGGGAAGACTACATTATTAAACCTGATTGCTGGCTTTGAGAGCCCTACAGCAGGCGACGTATTTTACAAAGGGACTAAGATTACTTCTCCATCACCTGAAAGAGGAGTTGTATTTCAGGAGTATAGTCTTCTGCCATGGATGAACGTGCTCGATAACGTAAAATTTGCTCTTTGCTCTAGTGATCTTTCAGACGATGAGAAAGATAATGTTGCTTTGAGAGCTCTCACCATGGTGAATCTATCTGATTCTGCTTATCAGAGGCCTAACTTACTATCGGGAGGAATGAAACAGAGAGTGGCTGTGGCTCGGTTACTGGCTATGGATCCAGATCTATGGCTTATGGATGAGCCATTCTCCAGCCTGGATGAGCAAACGAGGAAAAAGCTCGATGATGATGTACTAAACATATGGCGTATCAAGAAGAAAACTATTGTGTTCGTAACACATAATGTGGATGAGGCGCTGCATCTAGCTACGCGAATTGTATTATTTTCCCAATCTCCCGGCCAGGTAATCAAGGAATGGAATATACCTACTACCATGTCTCGAGATCCCACTTCTTCCAGCATGATCGCGCTAAAGAAGGAGATAACAGATGCCATGCCTGCCTGTGCATGCGCTGATATTTGTCCAATAGATATTCGGATGTGAAGACTTGAATAAAAAGACCAAAATATTGGCTATCAGTGCTGTAATAATCATTATTGCTGCAGCACTGGGTGCAACCTATGTACTGAGTGATAAGGAAGAGCTCAGCGTGGTATATCTAAACAAATCTAGCTATGAAGCCTTGATTGTAGCAGATAAGAAGGGATTTTTCGATGAATTGAGCTTTAAATTAGGAAAACACACAGTAGCTGGCAGTGGACAGAATGCTGTTGATACCATGTTGGCTGGATCAGCTGATATTGCAGCCACAGGTGAGGGTCCAGCTATTAATGCGATGAATAAGTGTAGTGACGATATTATCATCCTATGTAGTTATGATATCAGCACTAGTGCGCAAATATGGGTAGCTCAGAAATCATTGATTGATGATGGAAAGATTATTGTAGAAGATAATGGGCCCGAAGAAGTTGCTGGATACCTAAAAGGCTCAAAATTCAAGGTTGGAATCATAGAGGGGTCTTCCACAGAAGCGATGTTCAAAAGATGGTGTGATGAATATGATGTTACCTATGAGGGAACTAATCCTGATCTAAATCTGAAATACTTAACAGGTAATACTCTGGCCTCATCATTTGCTGAAGGAGAGATTGACATACTAGCTGGAAGTCAGCCATATCCAGCTACAGTTATGGAAAAATCAGAAGCAGTCGCGATAGGATCTTCTGAAGATATTGGCGTTAGAAGTACGAGTGTTCTCATAACTACAAAGGACAATTATGAGAAAAAAGCCGAAAAGATGAAGGAGTTCGTGGCAGCCATCAAGAAGGCTACTGATTACATGAATGATAATAAAGAGGAAGTCGTTGATATTTGCGCATCCAGTATTGAGTGGTCCAAGGCTGCTCAGAATGCAGTACTTGAGAACTCTACACCTAGAGTCGCATTCAATGAATCAGTGATTAAGATCATGTATACTACTTCTGAGGGAAAGGGTTTCGAAAATAGAGTAACTAGGGATATGATCTCTGCATCATGTCCACTGAAGGAATATATTAGGGAACTATATGGCGAATAATTTGAGGAATTCTAAGACACTGGATATATCGCAATATAAACTGTGAATGATAGCTATTCCAGGGATGGCGGACCGATAAATAGCCCATTGATCATGTCCGTCTCCCATAATTTTTATTCCTTATAATTTCCTTAATTTCGGATATTAAACTTTATAGGATGGATGGACCATTCAGTAGTAGATGATCTTCAGGTTTCAGCCATATTCAGGAGGTGGCCCTACTCCTAAATTTTCACTTTTCCATATATGGAAAGTTTATGACGTGCTTAATTCACAAGGTCCAATGGGGCGTAAGGGTCTTGCTAAAGCTCTTGGGATAGGAGAGGGAAGCACGCGTACTATCCTTGATAAAATGATTAAGGAAGGTTCAGTGGAGAGCACTAAAAAGGGCGCTGTACTCACTGAGAGAGGAGAGTGGATCTTCCAGACCTCTGGCATATTTGCCACATCTGTCGATATGAGTAATTTGACTCTAGGTCCCAAAGACTGTGCAGTATTAGTAAAGGGGATGGCCGATCACGTAAATTCCGGCTATGAACAGAGAGATGAGGCAATACGCTCTGGAGCTATGGGTGCTACTACTCTGATACTCAAAGATAGTTGTCTAAAGTTCCCTGATGATCCATATATCCCTGATCAAGAGGCTCTTCAGCCTTTACGAGACATATTCACTATAGAAGACAATGATGTAGTCATCGTAGGAACTGCTAGTAGTTACAAAGAGGCAGAAAAGGGAGCCGTAACTGCTGCTCTTGTTCTTAGTGATGCCACACGATTATATTGGGGCGGAGAAAATACAAGCTTAATATCCTCAGATGCAGCTGCAGAGGATATCAAATGTATTGCGCTAGCTATACATGAATTGCTTGGGAAGATGCCTGTTACAATGCGTAGCCGTGATAATTATGGCGTACGGTGTGAGGGTGGGAGAGTAATCGATGATAATTATACAGGGCCCGTACTAGAGGAAGTTTTAGAGCATAATATTGTTGCTCGCAAGGTAGCGCCCTCAGGCATTTACCGTGGTTTACCAGTTATCGTAGTACCTATAGAGTATGACAAGGAAGTAGTGGCAGCATTTGGAGTAGTAGATGTAACTAAAGACAAAATATTGAGGTATATCTTTGAGTCACATGATGATTAGACTCCCCTATATAACAAATATACTAATCAACTTTTTATCTCTCAAGTGAGTTCTGACATCACTATGGACAAAGTCACCAGGATCGGAGTGTCGCTAGATCCAGAACTGCTCGATGATTTCGATCGACT
>JAAYTA010000105.1 GCA_012518185.1 Methanobacteriota archaeon | reverse complement strand
GGAAAACGCATGGGTATTACAGATGTCGTGGATCGCAGTGTTTTAAAAACGGTAGAAGATAGAGCAGAAGAGGTCCGCCGTATGACTGGCGGGCGAGGTGCAGATATTGTTTTTGAATGTGCCGGAACGAATCAGGCATTTGCAGAAGCATTCAAGTTAGTACGTAAAGGAGGAACAGTGGTTGAATTAGGCGTAGCTGGAGATAAAGGTAGTATCGAAGTAAATCCTTTTTCCGACTTCTGTGAGAAGGAAGTCAACGTGTTTGGAGTGTTCGGCTACCCTTCATTAGAATATCGCATAGCTATTGCTACTATGAGAGTAGCTAAACGAAGGGGCATACCATTTGGCGATATTGTTTCTGATATACAGCCCCTTGAAGATCTACCTAATCAGATTCAAAGGCATATAGATCGAGATGTTTCCGGATCCATTGCTATACGTCCATGATCTATGGCGATAGACTCTAGAAGCAGGGGCCTAGATACAGGCCCATTAGCATCGGAGAGGTAGATGATTATTAGATAATGTCCTGATTCATTGAATTTAATCATGCCTGATCCATAAGGCTCCCATCTCCCCTTAGACCATTCATCATAGGTACCCGCAGTCATTGTAAGTTCCTTGCCATTGGGAGTCATAGCTGCTTTTCCAGAGATTAGATTACCTCCTTTATCCCAAGGAGTGATAAATAATGTATTGAAGCCATTTTCCCATGCTGACACAACTGTCGTATGATCTAAATCAGAGCAGTCTACTCTAGTATCTCCAGTATTATACTTAGAAAGATCATTGCCTACATTCATATCATTAAGAGATACCACATCAATAGTCCAATTATAGTAGGTTCCCCAAGAAGTATTATCCCACCGTTCTACTGGTGCGGAGAGAGTAAAATTAATATGATCATTAACGTAAGCCTCATTTATCCATGCATAAGGTTGCTCATCTATGACTGGTTCCCCAAATAATTGTTTTGTACTATTTTCAATTATTATCTCAGTCATTATTCCTTCGTGACGACCATGCGTAGAAACTTCTATCCAGTATGTTCCTACTTTGGCGAATGTGAACATTAATACAGTACTCGGCCCACTTCCCGATATGGTGCCTGTCAATAGACCATTCTTTTCTATCAGCGGCATTACTTCAGATAATGCATCCGCTGAGAATGTTTGAGCAGTTACGTCAGTGGCATTAATTCCATTGATCATTACTGAAACAGGGGAAGAGTCATGAGACACCTCCATAAATATAGGCCAATTCACCTCGTTTCGTGATGTCAGGTCTTCCCGGTAGATTATATGAAGTTCATTGCTCTTAGAAGTGACATCAACGTTGTTTAGAAAGATTACAGATAAAGAAACTGTTATGAGAATTGCTAATGCTAATATTGTATGATATAAATTGAGACGATGTTTTCTCAGACTATCTCCTAAAGAATTTTACGAGTAAGTGGTAAATAAATATGTTGTAGCGACACTCAATTGGAATTACCAGTGCGTCCACTAATATTTCAGATCTCAATAGGTTTACCCACCGCTCTAGCCCTTATTCTCAACTCGGCTAGCTGCGTAACTCCGGGAGCATCTGGCTTAGGAACTCTTTCTTCATTAGTAGTCATCCTTACTGCTGGATATAGTGCTCCAGCCCTAGTAGCTCTCTCTATAGCTTTCTCACTTGCTAATTCCTTAGCACGTTCTATCGCATCTTGTTCTGTTAAGAATAATATTGGGGCAGAAAAAGCTGAGTGTACTGCGAATCCTTTATCTCGCGGATAGATAAAGACATCTACATATTCAGATATGTGTCCACACACTGCACCTACTGCGTTACCTACCTCATAATCATTAGGTATTATTACTCGGGCACCAATTTTTTTCTCCAGTGAAGTCATATAGGCCATAGCAGGGGCACCGATACCAATTACCGGAATATCTAGAGCAGCATTGAGCCTCATAAGATTAGATGCTTTCTCTCCACTGAGCATCTTTATAATATCATTAAAAGCAGGATCATCGGGAAGAGTCCCGAGATTATCGATGAGCATCTTCCTCATCACTTCCTCAGCCATTTGTGACGATACTCTATCTAAGACCATATCTAGAAATTTTTCTCTGCTAATAGACGTTGCCTGAGCAAAAAGATCTGCGCCTTGTAGTGACGCTTCAACATCTCCTTCGGCATATATTCCTCTCGCATGTAATGCGTCAGTGGGTGTGAAGCCTATACTAGCAATTGCTCCTCTGGCCCTCATCTGATCTAATAAAGGTAGTAATAAAACAATATCTAAATCATTTTTAATTTGAGATAGCGTGCTTGGCCCATGTTGGTTCAAATACGAAGCAAGTTTTCCCTGAGATCCTGAGAACTCCTTGCAATGCTCACTGAGATAAATGAATCTCGCCTGACCGATCTCTTGCATCTTTGATAATAAGTCAGGAAATTGTCGAGTGGCAAAGCACAATGGCATTACTCTCTGAGGCCCAATAGATAATCCATTCTCGAAAGATAGCCTAACTTCAGAGTCACCCCCAAGTGCAGAAGTCCTCATATCTACTGCCTCCACTCTAGTCTTCCACTTACCTATCGTGGAGCCTTCTTTGCTGACTTTTGGAACTCCACAGCTCAGCACCGCAATGTCGGTAGATGTCCCTCCCATGTCTATCATTAGACAATCATCAACGCCACTCAAAACTCGTCCTCCCATTGCGCTGGCAGCTGGGCCTGAAAGTACTGTGTCTACTGGTCGCTCTCTAGCAGTTCTCAGATTCATCAAAGTTCCATCTCCTTTGAGGATCATCACTGGCGCGTTCAATTTCCGTTCTTCAAGGATTTTTAATACCTTATCGAGAAAATCGCTCAGTACTGGCATAAGGCGAGCGTTTAATACTGCTGTCACGGTTCGCTCGTAAATCCCTAATTCAGCTGTCAGTTCATGACCGAGTACTACAGGTATGTCATGTTTCCTCTGCACTGCCTCCTTTATGCTATTCTCCTGATAGGGATTCTGTACAGAAAACAAGCCTGAGATAACTAATGAATCTATACGTGGGATCATTTCCTGCACGTTTCTCTCCAATTCTTCCATATCTAGATTGGCTAGAGGACTGCCTCTAGAGTCATGACCTCCAGGAAGAAAGCGCTGTATCTTAGCGCCTAATTCCCATCCCTTATTAGGCTTCCATCCCAGACCTATTAGCCCAACATCTCCTCCTTGATTCTCTAATACACAATTAGTAGCTAAAGTAGTAGATACGCCAATTAAGGATGGTTCGAATGTATTTTTTCCAAAATCTGTCAAAACAGCATCAATAGATTCTGTTAGGCCATCACTGAGATCATCATGAGTCGTCCTAGATTTAGCTTTCGCTAACACAGTGTCGTGGCGCAAATCCATAATGACTGCATCCGTGTATGTACCACCTGTATCTATACCCAGACCATATACTGGCTTCAGTGGAGAACGAATTATTTCACCAATCCATTACTATTTAGACTCGAATATACCGAGTTACGGAGGATATAGTTCATGCCTAGTATAGTTAATGCGCTAAACGTCGCTTACTTCATTTTATCTCATTAATCGTGTGAGGATGCTACTCTAATTGCAGCGATTTAGCTGATAGTTAATTGATGAGTGTTATCGATTAATTACAAGGGCATGGTTGAAATAAATGGAGTTACCACATAGTAATTGAATATCATGACATTAAAATGCCCATGTGGACATAGTATTAATGGAAATGGAAATGACGAGCGTTCTAGGAATTTTAAAGAACATTTAATGACAGAGCATGGACAATCAGAAGAGTCACTTCGGATGCTAGAGGTAAGAAAGGAGCTAGGAGAAGAGACAACTAGAGAATTGCTTGAGATGGAGATGGAAGTACGCGCCCATCTATTACCATCCACTAAAAGTCGTGAAGAAATTTTCGCTGACTCATTAAAAGATTGTGGTGGAGTCTGTGTGACAGAATTCTCTATGAGCAAAAAACAGTTGGAAGATTACGCTAACACTATTACTTGCCCCGCTTGTGGATGGAAAGTAGGTGGAAGCGATGATGTAGAACTTTCGCAAGCATTGCGAGAACACTGTAATGGACACGAAGAGCTTCGAGAAGCGCTTATGATAACTGTATCGCAAGTACGTCGATGAGAAATTTCAATCTAGGCTACATAATCTAGAAAAATAATAATGAGTCATTGTCAGAAACATTAATACTATAATATATTCTAATAGTAATTATCCTACAGTTAATTTTACTGCGATTACTATCAAAATTAAAATTAATTACTTCATGTTGTAATAAATGTCCGATGAATCAGAGTATGAACTATGTGCTCATTTCCCGGAGATTGATTCATAACCTAACTCTCTAATTGTCCTTGAATCTTTATTCGATCAATAGCTAAGCCTATGTTGTTTTAGAGCGATCATTGTTATCTTCATAACAAAAATTTAATTATATGTGGTTCAAATAAAGTCAAATATATGTTAGGGGAAAAAGAGGGGGTAGTAGATCGAACCATATTCAGGACAACTCGTTCCAATCTGTCCGATAATGGATCTAATGAGGCAACACTTGGACGGACTAAGTTGGCAATGGACTGGATTGGAAGGGATGATATCTTTTTAGATATCGGATGTAATGAAGGATCCTTGGTAGCTGGAGCGCTGGTGAATTGTGAGCGAGCCATTGGCCTGGATATCGATGAGGAAGTTTTACACAAAGCTAGAACGTTATATCCCGAAGCTGAATTTTATCATGGAACAGTAGATAACTTACCATTTGATAATGAAATTTTTTCAGTTATTTCAATGTTGGATGTATTGGAGCACGTTTCTAATCCGATATCATCATTAAAAGAAGTAGATCGCGTACTTCGCCCGGGAGGCCGCCTAATACTATCGGTACCACATCAGGGAACTTTTGGTTTTGTCGATGCTCAGCAGTCTTTATTGTTCGCAGCAGGTAGAAGAATAATTCGCGGAAAAAGAGATCCTATGCCAGAACACCGCCATTTTTTATTAGATGAAGTAATTGAGATGATAGGTCCCCGCTATGAAATTGGGAGGATTCATCGAGGCGGCTTCCTTCTATTCCCATTATGTGGATATATACTCATGTTTACAGACAATATGAATATACCCTCAATATCTCGAGCTGTGCGTAGATTGGAGAATCAGGATTATCAAAAAGATTATGGAGAGCGTAGTTGGCATCTGATGGCAGAATTCATTAAGCTGTGATAATTAGATTAGAGGCAATAATGAATCATTAGATAATATTCTGATGGATATTCAGTACATAATTACGAACATAGTAGTGAGTAACAGGAAAACCTGTTTGAGATTTAGTCAGATTATAAGTCAACTATTATTGACGATATGTGGCCACTTACATTCCCCAGAATCGATCCTGCTTTCGCTTAATTTCTATAGTCTCTTCTAGCACCATTTTATCATCAAAATTGAGATCGATACTTTGAATTTCCTTTAGTGCGATCTCGCGCAGATCGATGTATAATATATCCTCAACATTTATCTGTCTACCCACTGTCGGACCCTCAATAGCAATTGCAACTTCTTGTCCCTGGATTGCTTCTCTGACGACTTCTTCCCCAGATCGTATGGATCGGATTCTTCCAACTTCGTTCCCCTCCATATTTAATAAGGCCTGTCCGGGACGTATTCTACCTCCCAATATTCGGACACCTACAATAGCTGGTTTCGAGGCACGAAATACACAATTTGGCAATAGCATTATCTTTCCAGGAAATGCAAATTCGGAACGCATCTCAAGATCTAGCTTCTTCTTCTCCGTTTCTACCCACTCTTGATAATCTTCAATGAGTCTATATACTACATCACTAGAAAATACCTTGAGATTGTAATTAGACAGCTCATCTTTAGCCTCGGGAAGTAAATCTACTCCGAAAGCTAGTATTACGCGATGAAATATTTCTCCATAAGCAGAGGCATCTATGAGATCCTTCCTCGATATCATGCCAGTATCATATTTTCGTACGGGGATGCCTGCCTTCTCACATTCAAACGCTAATGCCTCAAGAGATCCGAGAGCGTCGGCTTTGATGTATATTCCTTGATCAGTGGTCGTAATATTCATTCGAGTCTCTTCTATTACTTCCTCTAGGGCTTCAGCCATATCACCTCTGGTGGCTCTCAAAGGTGCTCCCGACACTACACCATCTATATTCTGGCATAGTAACTTGACTCCCACAGCTGCCGAGACTTCTGCTACAGAATCAAATCTATCTTTAGGATCTCGTATCTCATCTAGAGGCTTAGGACGCAGAATCGCCCTTACCCTCGTAGTTATCGGCTTACTCTTAGTGCCTAAAATCACAGTATCTCCACGGCGCAGAGTTCCGGCAAATATTATGACATCAAGCGTGGTCCCTATGCCTTTTTCTTCTTTCACTTCAAGTATAGTTCCCTGTGCATCCATATCCTCTGCCTTGAGCTGTTCTTCTAAGAATCTCTGTGCAAGACCTATGAGGACAAGTAATAAGTCCGGAAGACCTTCGCCACTTCGGGCCGACATAGGAACAATAGCAATAGCTTTAGTAAAATCTTCTATACGATCGTATCGATCAGTCGGAAACCCTTTCTCATACAGATCGCCGATGATCTTATACATTCTATCATCTAGCTTGGCCTTCGTCTGTTCTGTCTGCGCATTGTAATTTAGTATGAAAGGTGCGCCTTCCTTAGTCTGCCAGCCATCTATAAGATCGATCTTATTCATGGCGATAATAAATGGAGTTTTGAAACGCTTTAGAAGTTGAATGGATTCTAGAGTCTGTGGTTTCAGGCCTTCACTTACATCGATCACTAATACAGCAAGATCGGCCAGAGCACCTCCTCGAGCACGTAATGATGTGAACGACTGATGTCCTGGAGTGTCAATGAACAATAAGCCGGGAACTGTGAATTTGCGATTATCTCCTGTTAGAGGCTTAGTGACTCGATAGATATGATCAATAGGCACTTCGGTAGCACCTATGTGCTGAGTGATTAGGCCAGCCTCTCGCTTGGTGACTGAGGTACCTCTAATGCGATCGAGCAGGGAGGTTTTACCATGGTCAACATGACCAAGGACACTTACGATTGGCTGTCGGGTGGCCATATTGGAGCGATGAAGGGACATATATTAATTGATTTGCCATAGCTAACATGCTATCATGATCAGATATATGGATTTTTGACATTGTTTGATATTCTTCACACATAGCTCACGGAACGTGGAATACTAACATCTAATGTTTTCTAATCTTAAAAGATAATAGAGATTATATTTTATATAAATGATAAGAAATGATTTTAGATATATAATAAAAAAGAGGAGTTGGAGCTCCTAAGTAATTCATTCTATTAGCCAAGTCTCTACAGATCGATCCCAACTCTGTAGCTCATAATCATTGAAGAAGAGATCAATTTCTCTCTTCGCCGATTCTGGAGAGTCGGATCCATGTATTAAATTTCTGCCCGTATGTTGAGCTAGATCTCCTCTAATAGTACCTGGTGCAGCCTCAGAAGGATTTGTCTTGCCCATCAGTGCTCTCATTCCAGCAATGATATTTTCTCCTTCCCATACCATTACTAAAGATGGTCCAGATGTAATGTATTCAATGAGTCCAGGGAAGAACGGTTTGTCCTTATGTTCGCCATAGTGACGCTCAGCAAGTTCCCTAGGTAGTCGCATGAACTTCATGCCAATTGGCTTATAACCTTTGGCTTCGATGCGGGCAAGTATCTCGCTCATTAGTCCACGCTGAATTGCATCAGGCTTAAGCATTAAGAAGGTGCGCTCAGCCATATTATCACTCATTATTTTCATCTGATTCTACCGGAGCCTCAGCCTTAGTTCTCACCCTTCGAGACCGCCTGGTAGTGGCTTTGGTCCTAGTAGGAACTGCTGGGATCTCTACTCTAGTATCTTTAGTACCAGCTGCCTTAAGAGAGGCCTTTAGAGCGCTAGCAGACTTAGTCCACCTGGTTCTCCTAGGTATCCTGCCGAGACCAATCATATTCTTGTAGCACTTACTAGAATCAAAGATCAAAATAGTGCCATCTCTCTTAACATATATTTTACCAGTGCCTGGCTCTACATCCTCACCGCAGAACGAACACACGCGTCTCTCGGCCATATATATCACCTAATCGATAGCTTACGGGCCTCTCTAGAGGTCTCGCGGAGCATCAGTATATCTCCCATTCTAACGGGTCCCATGATATTGCGAGTGATGATGCGGCCTTTATCGCGGCCATCAAGCACACGCACTTTGACTTGGGTGGCCTCACCAGTCATACCGGTACGGCCTATAATCTCCACCACTTCGGATGGAATGCTGTCTCCATCAACCATGATATCCCTCGCTTACTGCCTTAGCTTCTTAATTTGTTCAGTAAAGCTCTCGATCATGGGCTTGGCCTTACCAGCATCGAGAACGGCAACCGAGGCGGCAGGTTTTTCCATACCGACAGCGTGTCCTAGTTCCGCCTTAGATGGGACATAAGCATATAGTATGTTGCGCTCCTCACACAGTAGGGGTACATGAGCTAATATTTCTGGAGGCTGAACATCTTCAGCCATTATCACTAATACGGCCTCGCTCCTCTCCACGAGCTTGGTTACTTCATTTGTCCCCTTGCGCACCTTGCCAGTATCTCTAGCAGCCTCAACGATCTCGTAGGCTTTATCAGAGAGCTCCTTGGGCATTTCGAAACGGACGAACATTGCCTTTGACATAATTATTACCTCATTCGGACGATAAGTGTCCTCATCATTCATCGGTTTAATATGAATGCAGGAGAAGCAAAGTGACAGTCTTATTTATAGTTAATCTGCTGCATTAGAGCACTCTGATCTATTGGACTCCAGTCCTACTACTCCATGCTGCGGGAATGTATGAATCAAGACATAGTGATATATGTAGATCTAAAATATGAACTTTATAATCATATCATGGACTTGACTGCTTTGACTGACTTCCTGAGAGATGAGGGTGTCTTAGTCTCAACGAGTACTCTTATATTCTTTAATTGGGCGAAATCTAGCATGGCTGGTATATCTAATGTGCCCGTACCAGGTACTTGATGATCACTTATGCCATTATAGTCATGTAAATGCATGTGCTTTATGCGCGATTCATGTCTCATAAGAACTTCTCTTTCCTTGAAGTCAGATCGAGCATCATGTCCAATATCCCATGTAAGATTAAATCCTTCAAGTCGACATAATGTATTGATAGCTCTAGTGACAAAGGGGATGTGAAAATTTACAACATTTTCTGTGCATATTTCTACACCATAGGCCTGTGCCAGAGGGAGTATGTCACGATGAGTGGAACATAGATTCTCGATGAATTGTTCCTCATACTGCTCGTATATCCACACTTTTCGATTTGGCAGTGTGAAGTATACTCCTGTTCCTAGATGCATATTCAGAACTTTTATATCAGCCTGTGCAGACCAATCTAACACTTCTTTTATGGCATCCAAATGACCTCTGCGTACTGTTGGATGCAGTGAGCCGAGATCTAGTTCGTCATGCGAATGTAATGTGAACTCGATGTCGTAGCGTTTAGAGATGTCTCTAACTTCCAGTGGATCTAGCTTTTCAGGGCTATTCTCTGGCAGATTCATATTGAGCTCGATAAATGAGAGTTCGAGTTCCTGACACAGGTCAACAAGGTCAGTAAGATCGGGCATATCTATAAGTGCAGGCATGCCGAGAGAGAAAGACATTGAGCTGATGGACTGCTTAACTTCCTATTAGTCTTTACCCATAGAGTCGGGGTAATTATTACTCGAATATTATAACGTTCAATTAAAGTCCATATAACGTTGTTTTCTACTTTTACCTATCTCAATAAGGCGTTCTCATATCAATGTGTCATATCAGCTTTCGGTCTCAAATGTCTCTAAAGAATCTGAGATTTCGGCTGATTTATCATCGATTAGATCTATCCATTCTATAAATCGGGCATCTCTTCCCCTAACCACATCATGGAAAAGTTTCTGCATGTGCCGAGTTACTGGCCCCGGCGCTCCATCAGCCACTAGTACATTATTTATTGTTCGGACAGGTACTATCTCAGCCGCAGTGCCAGTCATAAATATTTCATCTGCCACCATGAGTTCTCCCCTAATGATTGGCCGTTCCTCTACAATATAATCTGATGCCTTAGCCAAGCGCATCACGGTATCGCGCGTAATCCCTTCCAATATGCCCGAGGCCAGATCTGGCGTTATAACATTGCCATTGCGAACTATGAAAAGATTCTCTCCTGTCCCTTCTGCTACCGTGCCATTGCAGTTGATCATTATGGCTTCATCTACTCCAGCCTGAGTCGCCTCTAATTTGGCTAATGCTAAATTAATATAATTCCCACATATTTTGGCCATTGAAGACGTAGTCCTATTGGATGACTTCTCCCAGGAAGATATTATTACATCCATTCCATCTTGCACTTGCCTATTACCTATGTATGAACCCATATGAACTGTAATTATGGCAACATGACTAGGTATGTTGAGCGGATTCATACTTAAATTGGGCGTTTCGCCATAGAACGCTATGGGCCTAATGTAATCAGCATTAGGACCATTGGCTCTGACCACTAATTTAACTGCCTCATAAAGATCGTCTATATCATACTCTATATTGAGACGTAAATATTTGGCAGAGTCAATGAAACGGCATAGGTGATCTCTCAATCTAAATATGCTTCTTCCTCGAGGAGTATCATATATTCTGATACCTTCGAAGACTCCTCCGCCATAATGGAGTCCATGCGACATCAATGATACACTGATACTTTTTGATGTAGCTAATGAGCCATCAAACCAGACCTTATCTCCCGTGATCATTCCCCCATTTAGATGATGCTAGATTAAATTTGTTTGAGAGTAACCAATACAAAAATGTTCGGTCAGGCTATTGACTTCATAATCTTCTTGTGCTCAATGATTGATCTATATGTAGTCATGTGAACAATGAATGTTAAGGATGTTAGGCACTATCGGATAATACAATATGTTTCGTAACTGATTAGATAAAAGGACTTTGTCTTAGAGACCATAGTTACTGTATTATATTCGTGGTTTAATCTTTCATATCAATATCCTTACTCGTTGCTATTGGACACCACACTGCCTTATCTCCCTTATCTAAAGCTACGTATACTTTAGCATACATTCGTGCTGACGCTTCTAAGATGATTGCTGCTGCGATTTTTAAAGGATGGTTTCCATGTTTTCGCAAGAAATCAAGCAAGGCACGAATAACCAAACTCCGATCCTGAGTAGGTATATCATAGTCGTATAATTTCTTGATATATCCTTCACCGATGTTTATCCGAGTTCGTTGCTTCATGAAATCTGTTACTGTAGTAGGGCCTTTGTTTATTACCGTAGCATTAGGAGTATATACTGAGCGAAGGCCCTTACGTTCCAGTTGCATTCGAATATTATCTTCATCCGAGCCTAGATGCGTTGGTAGCGAGATGCCGTCCTTACGGAAGGCTACTAATTCTCCAATCTTTGGAGAATTTAAAGATAGTCTGTGATGAAGTTCCCACACCATATGGACAGCAAAACCAATCATTTCATCATAGGAATTTACTGGTATAGGATGACCTCCAGTCATTCCAACTAATGGATCATTAAAAGGTCTCATTAAGTGTTCTAAACTTCCTTCCTCTAATCTATTGTCACCATTTACCAATGCTACTATATTTCCTTCTGCCTGAGAGATTATCAGATTGATAGCAGAGCACTTGCCCTCCCGCTCCTTCTGAATTAATAGGCGAACTCTATGATCTCTATGCGATATTTCTTTAACAATATTCTCGGTCCCATCAGTACATCCACTACAGACGACTAATATATCTAGAAGTTTATATGAAGAGGCCCGTTGAGTCAGGATAGAGTCTATGCAATCGGCTATATTTTTTTCCTCATTGTAAGCACAGACACCCACTGTAAGAGAGATCATTCAGTTTCTACAATAAGTTAGACACATAAAAATATCTCTTGATGATGTAAGGCCTTTGATTGAGAAGTAATATGCAATGCTACCGTATAGAAGATACTATTTCGATTGACCTTGGCGCGGGAATGAGTGCGATGTTAACTATGACTACACTTTAATATGTTAAATAGGATTTGATTATATGACCAGATCTGGGCTGGATATGTCTCATTTCACGATTATTATTCCTACATATAATGAGGTTCAAAATATTCAGCACATGATTGCGAGCCTTCTAAGGTTATATCCAGAAATTGAGATACTTGTAGTGGATGATAACTCTATTGACGGTACGATCGAATTTGTGAAAGACCTAGCTTTAAAAAATCCCTCAATAAGGCTCATAGTCCGAGATCCAGAGGATAGAGGTCTGACTGCTAGCTTAATGGATGGAATAATTAATACAAAAACAAAATATTTCATCATAATGGATGCCGACTTTCAACACCCTCCTGATAAAGTTGGCGATATCATGGAGAAGTTATCCACAGGATATGCCATAGCAGTGGGGACGCGTAACGACATAGAAGCATTAAGTTTGATACGGCGTCTGGCATCTTGGGGAGCTAATTTTCTCGCTCAATCCTATCTTTTTTTACATCGCAAAACTAGACCCCGTGACCTCATGAGTGGATTCTTTGGTGGCGATGCAATAGTTTGGAAAAATGTCGTAATCAATAATAATACAAAGTTCGAAAGGCAGGGATTTAAGGCTCTGTTTGATCTGATGAAGTTTTCACCAGTAAGAATCGAAGTGGCAGAGGTGAAATATGACTTTGGCGAGAGATCATGTGGGGAATCCAAACTTGATTCTAGAGTGATAATATCTCTCCTGCGTCAATGTGGCTATCTCGGAAAGTTTGCAGCTGCGCTTGTAAGTTTATTTTATCGAAAGCCAGCTAAACACTCACCAGATCAGGAGATCGCTGCCACTATGCGCCCATAGATTGGGACATATGTGGAAGAACTATAAGCCATCACTACCGTATATTCATTCAGAGAGGTATGGAATATACCACTACGTTCTGCAGAGTCTAGCGGAAGTATGAGGAAATCGGGCTCTCCAACTGACCATAAAGCACCACTAAGTATTAGTTGCGAAATATCCCAGGAGATAGCAACATCTCCTGAAGTTATGGCTGGTTGCTTAATAGGGCCGCCAAATAAAATTAAACGCCCGTTTTCCAGCTCTAGCATAGCAGAAGTTACTAAACTACCCTTGCTATCATGATGAATGTGTCCAGTCATCACTGCTTCAAATTCATCTAGATATTGTTTTTCTAATGCCCATTGAGGAGCAGATGTCTGTAATGATAGAGCCTTAGCATAAATGCTCTCTTCTACTGCATCGGCTGAATAGTTAAGTTCACGATAACTAATACGCAAGAAATCATCTCTGCCTGTCCATCTATATCCATCTAATTTTTGGCGGAAAGGAAGGGAGTCGGGACCTATACATATCAGGCGACCTCCACTCAGTACCCATGATAAGAAATCAGCAGCGACATCCTCATCTATATCCGTAGGCTCACTTATGATAAGGATATCGTTGGAAATCTCTTTAAAATCCATATCTTTAAAATTTGTTATAGAAACATTAGGACTCAGGCCTTTCAAACTTAAGTCGGCAGTTATATGATCATATAATCCAGTTAATGATGGCGGTATGTTCTTCTGATTATTCATGTTCAGTATTACTATACCAGGGATATTTGGTATAGAATCTACAGGTATGGCTGATATTATCATTTCATAGAGATGAGGAGATCTATCCACTGAAAAGTGTACTTCTAAAACGTCTTCATTTTTTAGACTCTTCTCAGCATCGAGATAAACCGAAATTACTGAATGTGTCGGTTGCACCCCAATTATGATTAGAGTAAGCAAAATTGTTGCTCCTACAATTAGTATACGTCTCATCTCCCAGTGCCCCATAGTTTTTTTCGAAGCTTCCCTGAAGGGAACGGAGAGATTATCAAGACGGCCTGGATCATAGCAACAACGCCTACGAGGCTAGATAGCGCTAGAAGAGTAGCGGGCAATAAAGATCCAGCAGAGAAGTAGGCAATTATGATATTGTTTAGTTGACTTATGGTCAATAGCGGAGTGTGAGCTGCCAGCGGATAGAGGACGACTGCAGGGCTGCGTAACGCCATAGAAAATAATAGACCAGAGGCTGTCAGCGCATACATGGGAGTACGCATGCGTTTATCGACGAATGAGGACAGTAGTATGAATGGCAGCACCCATAGTAAGTGTTGTGGATTTGTTATCGAGCGGAACATTAGGGCTATTACCATGACTATTACGCTAGCGAATAGGATTTTTTCGCGCGGCAAATTATCCGATCGAGCTAAGATAAATGAGACTACGATTACTAGGGCAAGTCCTATTAGCATTATGAATAATGGAGTCTGAAAAAAATTTTCAATTGAAATATTATTTTCCAAGGATGATGTTAGATTCTTTATATAGGAGGATGGAAACCATACGTTGATCCCTCCGAATGTGTCATTTCCTGCTCTCCTGAAGATAATATCAATCATTTGAGGCGTAGTGAATAGTAGAGGTAACACTAAGATTGTTGATACTAACGCTCCAGATATTAGATTTATTACAGAAATGAATCGCTCTTTCCATGCTGAACTACTATTAGCTAGTAGATAAATTATGAATAATATGCCAAAATAAATTGGATATACCTTAATTAGCACGCCTATGCCTAGGAAAAGACCAGTTAGTATGTTGCGATGATGAATGAAGAAATATACTGCTATCAAGGTGCACAATACTGCTAGTACATCGAATTGTCCCATAACCGAGCCTATCCATATAGTAAGTGGATTGAAGATCCATAACATGTAGGCTTGTTTAGCTAACTTATCTCCTTTCCATTCACGCACCATTATATAAAGCATAGAAGCAACTAAAAGATCGCCAATGATGATTGGTAACTTTAGAGCTAGATTGAATGCTGGAGCCGTAATAAATGGATAAATTAGATCAGTATTCGCTCCTATCTCACGTATCTCAAGTATCTCAGAATGAAAGCTTCCGAATAATGCTGGATCGATGAAGCAAGATAGCAGGACCATGAATGGATACATTATCATTCCAAATCCTGGAGGATATGAGAATATTGCATGACCATACATGCCCATCCCTGCTAACATATCCACGCTAGCTGCATAAAATGGATATATGTCATAAGGATCGGATGTCCATGGAGCTATAGCAAGCCGGATCACGAGGCCGATGGCGAATATTTTCGCAAGGCTGGGAGGACATAAGAATAATCGTATATTTTTGAATGTAGACCCTTCCATATCTCACCCATTATGATTTATTAGCCACAGCGTTCCTTCCCACAGCCCTCTGATATATGAGAATATTGAACGCTTGATAGGTCCAAGTAATATTCCCAGAGAATAGTATGGCATTGCTACCAAATACTGTCCCATTATGGAAGTGGTCGCCTGAATGCCTTTGCGATTTTTGCCAATGACTAATAGGGCATTTCTTGCGTAATAATATGCTCGCATGGGAGTAAGGACATTTTCACCAATCATCCCAGCAGATGCCGATACCTTATGTCTCACTATTGATGATGGTACATACCAACTCTCATACCCTGCCGCCTCTGCTCGAAGGCCTAGATCTAGATCTTCGAAATAAATAGTGAATTCTTCATCATACAGGCCGATGTGCTGGAATACTTCAGAGCGGATAAGGGCAGCACATCCAGTGATATAGTCAACTTGCCTCTCTACGTCTTCAATATCTGCTCTATCCATACCTTGATGTTTCGTATATCCTAGCCATTTATTGTATGCTCCTCCACCAAACCATATTAAGTCAGAATCATAGTATAATATTTTAGGTCCCGCCACCCCACATTGGGGGCGGCGATCCATAATATCTATTAGAGGTTTTAGGAAATAGGGTGTAGACACAGCATCATTATTCATTATTAGGACAAATTCTGGATCATTCTTCAGCGCCTCCTTTATGGCCGTATTAATCCCTACTACATATCCTTCGTTACGCTCCAAAGCTATGAGGCGAACTTGAGGGAAATGTTCTGCAATCTTCTCAACCGAGCCATCCTCTGATCCATTATCTACCACTATTAGCTCTAGATCATAGTATGAATGATTCATGAGTGATGCTAGGCACTCAAGCGTATCAGCAGCTCTCTTCCAGTTTACTACTGCCACCGCTATTTTTCGACTCATTATAACTATGATATTAAAGAGTCGCTAATATTAACGACTTCTGTCGAGATGATATAACCCAGGATTATAAACATGCACAGACAATATGGGTATGATGATACAACAGTTTGAGATCTTCGTGCAGAACAAACCTGGTGACGTATCGAGGATCGCGGAAGCCTTATCCCGCAATTCTGTCAATATCAGGGGCATATCGACTGATCTAGGATCGCCTCGACCGATGATCCGAGTCATCACAGACGATGAAGCTAGCACAAGGAGTGCTCTACGGGCAGCAAATATGGAGTTCTCTGAGAGAGAAATAGATGTCGTATCACTCCCAGATCGGCCTGGCGAGCTTGCTAAGATGACTAAATTATTATCTAGATCAGGAATAAATATAGAATCTCTATTCATCTTAGGAACTCATGGAAATAACGTAAATGAGATTGCTATTGCCACGGATGATAGTAAGAGAGCACGTGAGATTCTATCAAAGTATTTCTAGACGTATGACTAAACACGTCTAGATATTCCTACGCCATGACTTTGAGCTATTTAGTAGGGAGAGCGAAAGCGCTGGATCAGATAGATAGTATATTATCATCTCATACATCATCCGTTAGGCTACAGGATATTATTCTAATATCTGATCCAGTAACTTTATACCAGCATCTACTCGTACTCCATCGCCTAATATGCAGTTATGCAATATTGCGCCCTTTCCTATTATCACGTCATTCCCTAATAAGCTCCCAATCACTTGACATTGGGATCCGATGACACAGTCGTTCATAACAAATGAATTGGATAATTCACTCCCTTCGCCCACTATAGTGGCGTCACCAATAGCACTTGAATGTAGTTTCGACTCATGTCCAAGTGAGACATCCTTACCAATGTACGTAGGTCCATCAATTTTGCAATCTTTTGCTGAAAATGATGTGGCTACTATTTTCCCAGAAGTTTCAGCAGTGTCATGTGACAATATGCTTCCCTTTCGATCCGCCATCTGTATGTTGGCATCTAAGAGATCTTGTGGGCGCCCAATGTCTTTCCATAACCCATCTAGAAGAGAGCCATAGAGTGCCTGACCCGCATCTAATAACTTAGGGAATAGTTGTTTAGAGAAATCATACATTTCTCCCTCGGGCATTTCTAATAATACATCTCTCTCCAATACATAGATGCCGGCATTAACTAAGTTAGAAAATATTTCTTCAGTGCGTGGCTTCTCCTTAAATCTTTCAATTCTACCCCGGTTATCAAGGCCGACTATGCCAAACTCTTCGGGCCTATCCACTGCTGCCAACGCCATAGTTGCCATGGCACCGGTGTCATCATGTAACTTAATTAGAGAATGGATATTTACATCTGCTAGCACATCGCCTGATGCAACTATGAATGTGTCTTCAAGACGATCTTCTAGTAGCTTTACTGCCCCTGCAGTTCCTGCTGGACTCTCCTCTACACACATGACAATATTTACTCCTAGCTGATTGCCTGATCTAAGGGCCTTCACCATATCATCAGCTCGATATCCACAGGTCAAGAATATTTCCTCTATTCCTGCATCTGCCATCGACTCGATGACATATTCTACGCATGGCCGTCCCAATACAGGTAAAAGAGGTTTGGGCAGATTGTTTGTCAGTGGGCGGAGCCTAGTACCTTTGCCGCCAGCAAGTATGACTGCTTGGTGTGCTCTGCTCATATTAGCACCCCAATCAGATCAGGCGTAGACGCGGGCATAGTGTCGATATTCTTATGAGACATAGAGAGGTAGGAGGTAGCTACATGCATTTTTTACTATTGAATGATAGCAATGCGTTCAAGCTTGATTTGATAAACAATATAACAGAATTCATACTGCTCTCCTGAGATGCAGGTATATTCATTAACAGATCAGATAGATGGAATATTTTACCATATCTCATCAGTGATGCTAGCGCCTAATATATTTTATAAATACTTCCGGGCCAGAGTAATCTGAGATTAAGCATCATTAATCTAGGTGTAAATTGACACTCGTCAGGATATCAGTACTAAACAAACAATTTGGCTACATTATCGCCTTTCTTAGCTCCAATAGCCTTGGCTACTGGACGGCACTTAGCCCTCAACAAGTACATAATCGGCCCTATTTCACTATCCGAAAGAGATTCGAAATTTGCCATACCTTTAGAAATAATTATATCAGCATCATCTAACACAGAGCGAAGGTTGCTACTTATTTTTTTTACATCAATACCTACAGCAAACATACCAGTATCGAGTAATTCATCAAACGCTTCATCGAGTCCAGCACGATGGACTTCATCCATTGTAACATCTGTTAGCACGGGCGCTCCCTTGACTATGCCAATGACTCTGGTCCCAGTTTTTCTAATCTCTTCCACTAACAGGCGATCAAACACTGACTCACCGCAATTATCAGTCAGATATACAGCCTTCTTGCCCGATCCTAATTTATCTTTCAGCTGATCAACGTCATTGATATTTAGCCCCTGCAATAGGATTGTATCTAAATCATTCACTAACTGTTCTGGATCGTCATGTCCCGGTATCCCGAAATCCATCACGTTACCTGCAATAGCTACTAATACTGCAGCTTCCAGGCGATCCGTGGAGCGATCGATAAAATCGTTTGCACGATCTAGTAAAGATCTGGCCACGATATCGCTTCTTTCTTTCAATTCAATATAGGGATCATCGCAACCCAATATGTCATAAACATGACTATGTAATTTAGTTGCCACCTCAGCAGAGTTTACTCCAGAAACGTAATTTTCATAGAGGATTGCTAATCCAGTACGCATAGCTTCCGAAGATCGATCAGGTGCACATAGTTCAGATTCGAATAATACCCTCCCGAGTAGGCAAGGAATGCATTCCGGCGTTAATTCCATAGTTCTCAAAGGAACAGTGTTAGATATAACAATGATGACTAACGACCCAAGGTTAATATGCCCACCTGTGATTCCCTCGCTGGGGGCTTCTTGTGAACGAGCCGCTAATGCTTAAGGTAGCTAGTGCACAGCATCAGTCAGAAGTTGGGCTGGGCAGAGCCAGAATAGATACTGAGACTAGGAGAAAACTCAGTGTCGATATGGGAGATTTTATAGAGATAGTTGGTAAGCGAAAGACTGCAGCTAAGGTCTTCCGTGCTTCTCAGGAAGATGAAGGAAAGAGGCAAATATCTATTGATGGGATGATACGCTCCAACGCAGGAATAAGTATTGGAGAGAAAGTAGCAGTTACAAAAGCTGAGACTCAGCCAGCTAGTAAGATCATAGTAGCGCCCAAGATACCTCCTGGGAAGAGAGTTCGCTTCGGTCAGGGAGTGGAAGAATTATTCAAAAAAGGATTGACTAATCGCCCACTAGTGAAAGGAGACGCTATTATAATCCCAAACATTGCCCTCATGGGTGGCTTCTTGCCATTTATGGTTGTCTCCACCATACCATCTGGAGTTGTAGTCGTAGGAAGTCATACTGAGCTAGTAGTGAAAACCGAACCAGTAGAAGCAGAAGAGGTGGCTTCAACATCTGTTACATACGACGATGTAGGCGGATTGGGAGATGAATTGAAGCGCGTCCGAGAGATTATCGAGCTGCCACTTAAGCACCCCGAATTATTCGACCGCCTAGGCATTGTACCTCCACGAGGCGTATTGCTTTACGGTCCGCCTGGAACGGGTAAGACCCTGATAGCCAAGGCAGTGGCTAATGAATCGGGAGCAAATTTTCATAGTATTAATGGGCCAGAAATAATGTCCAAATATTATGGGCAAAGTGAAGAGAAACTAAGAGAAAAATTTGAAGAAGCAGAGAAAGGCGCACCATCCATCATCTTCATTGATGAAATAGACTCGATAGCTCCCAAACGTGAAGATGTTGCAGGCGAGACTGAGAGAAGAGTGGTGGCCCAGATGCTAACCTTAATGGATGGCTTAGGTGGACGTGGTCAGGTAATAGTTATAGGCGCTACCAATCGAGAAGATGCCATAGATCCAGCACTACGCCGTCCAGGCCGATTTGATCGTGAGATTGAAATTGGCGTTCCGACCAGGGAAGGAAGATTGGAGATATTGCAAATCCATACTCGAGGCATGCCTCTTAGCTCAGATGTGGATTTGAAAAAATTGGCCAACTCTACTCACGGCTTTGTGGGAGCAGATCTTGCAGCCCTTGCCAGGGAAGCGGCTATGAAATGTCTAGCACGTCACGTCCCCCACCTGGATCTTGATCGCCCTGTGGCGCCTGAAATATTAGAAACTATGCGCGTTACGCACAGCGATTTCAACGACGCTAGGCGAGAAGTAGAACCATCAGCAATGCGAGAGGTTGCAATTGAAATTCCTCGTGTCCAGTGGTCCGATGTTGGTGGTCTTAATGATGTTAAACAACTGCTACGAGAGATGGTCGAAATGCCATTAGAGAAACCAGAAAACTTCGACCGTATGGGAATCAAGCCGGGGAGGGGGATACTATTATATGGACCACCAGGAACGGGTAAGACCCTGATAGCTAAGGCAGTGGCTAATGAATGTGGAGTTAATTTCATATCTGTCAAAGGGCCTGAAGTATTGAGTAAATGGCTAGGTGAGTCCGAGAAAGCCATCCGCTTAATATTCAAGAAAGCTAAGCAAGTTGCACCTGCCATAATATTCCTAGATGAATTGGATGCTATTGCACCTCGCAGAGGCAGCGACTTTGATTCGCATGCCATCGAACGTGTCGTTAATCAATTACTTACTTCCATGGATGGCTTCGAACCATTAGATCGAGTTACTATTATGGCTGCTACTAATCGCCCTGATATAATTGATCCTGCATTATTGCGACCAGGACGATTTGACCGCCTAGCTCTTGTTCCTCTTCCAGATACCGGAGCTAGAGCAAGCATATTACGTATCAAGACCTCCAAGATGCCGTTAGATGATGTTGATCTAGATAATCTTGCAATGAGAACTGAGGGATTCGTAGGTGCTGATTTAGAGTCGCTATGTAGAGAGGCCGCAATGATTGCTTTGCGCGAGAATTCTAATGCTGATTGTGTGAAGCAACATCATTTCGAGGCTGCGTTAAAAATCATTCGTGCATCATGTACAAATGATGTTATGAACTGGTACGAAAACTTCAGTCGGAGCATCGATCCTTCAATCCCAAAATGGGAGGATCCAGGAGTATATAGGTGATGTATAATCATATTACTTATACTGCGAATAATGAGCATGTATGACTTGATAGAGATATAGAAAATGTCAGTTTGTTTTAGCAAGTTGTCAAATGACAATTCAATTCGTATATATTATATATGGAAGACTTGATTCTTGCTCAGTCGTATTTCATATTAAACGAGGTTACTGGGATGAGGAAATTTATAACTGAGCTCAAGGGAAAAACTGTGATGACTAATGATGGGCAGATACTCGGAATGATTGAAAACTTTCTTATAAATACTGCCAGCGGCGATATACAGAATGTATTAGTCGTACCTGCTCAGGAAGTGGAAAGTCGTTTATATAGGACTGATGAACAAGGTCGTCTAGTGTTGCCATTCAGTGAAATGAGAGCTGTTCGTGACGTTGTCGTGATGTCAGTTTCCGATGCTTAATCAAATATGGAGCCATTATTACTTTTCTCTGAACTCCAAGGCTCCAGAGTTCATACAATATCTCAATCCAGTGGGTGGAGGACCATCTTCGAAAACATGTCCTAGATGTCCACCGCAGCGCGCACATGAGATACTATCACGAGTCATTCCAAAGCGCTTATCCTCAACGACATCTACAGCCCCTTCACATATTGGCTCATAGAAGCTTGGCCATCCCGTTCCCGACTCAAATTTAGTATCTGAAGAGAATAATTCACTCTGGCATCCAGCACATAAATATATTCCCTTATTGTGATTATCCCAGTACTTATTATGGAAAGGTGGTTCAGTACCATCTTGACGAAGTATGCGGAACTGCTCTGGAGTGAGAATGCGCTTCCATTCCTCATCTGAACGTTTTATCTTATTCCGATCGCATGATCGCATGCAACATTCTAGTCATCGATCAGATATTTAGAAGTGCGTGTTCACAGTTTTTTCGTCATATACATACCGTCTCGTTGATAGCCAAGGGACTCATAATACAGGCGCACACCTACTCCGCTAGTGGCACGTATCGAAGTACATCCCTCCTCCTCGGCACGCTTCTCTGCCAAGGACAGTAGCTCTCGGCCAAAGCCACGGTGCTGCCATCCAGCTACTTCCTGATCAAGGGGTACCATCTTGCCGAATACTTTTAATTCTCTAATACTGGCCAGAGACCCATCACCAGTGCGAAGGCGGACATATCCAATTATAGCATCTCTATCAGGGAGTGAGATCGTGATGAAGTGCTCTTTCCCACTAGATGCTTCATAGGCTATCTCATTTGCTTTTACATCTTCTATACTATAATCAGTTATGCCCATTAGCCCAACCTCATGGCACCTTATGCATGCGCACTCAGTGCTATTCTTTCGCATCTGTTCTTTGACCAGTTCACGTAAATGTCCCTTATTTACTCCCGCCTCAATCAATGGGACAGGAATGTCTCTCTGGATGCGCTGTATGCGTACATATGGCGGAATGATTGTTTTCATGTGAGCTATAACATCTACTGCTTCATCAGTACTGTAGGGAACATATTCTCCTGATTCCCACATATCATATAACTTGGTTCCACCAACGACTAACGTGGGGTATATCTTTAGCATATCGGGACGAAAAGATGGATTATCAAACATGCGGCGGAAGCTCTCTATATCTAATTCAGGCGACGAGTTCGGAAGTCCAGGCATGATGTGATAGCATACTTTGAGGCCAGCGCGCTTTGCGATTAGAGTGGCATCGATTATATCTTGGACATTATGACCTCGATTCACATTCTCTAGAATATTATCATTGAGTACCTGTACACCCATCTCTACTCTCGTCATGCCAAGATCCATCGATGCTTTGCATTGCTCCTCAGTCAATGCGTCAGGACGGGTTTCAACAGTCATTCCTATGCATCGATATGGTGCTGTCTCATTGAGCGACTGTGCTTCCTCTAATGTAGCAGATTCTCTCCCGTTCATAGCATCAAAGCATCGCTTCACAAAATGTTCTTGGTACTCTAGAGACCTAGAAGTAAATGTTCCGCCCATGATTATTAGATCAATCTTGCCGGCATTGTGTCCAATCGTTTCTAGTTGCTCGATCCGTCCGACAACTTGATCATACGGATCAAAATTATACGATGCTCCTCGGCGGGCGGCTGGTTCTTTTCCCGTGTATGATTGTGGCGAGCCATTATCAACACCTCCAGGACAGAATGTACACTTACCATGAGGGCATGGAGCCGGAGAAGTCATAACAGCGACCACTGCCACACCAGATAATGTTCTTACGGGTTTACGCTGCAGAATCAATTCGGCATCTCCTAGTTCTTTATCTCCCAATAATGCCAGTGTCTCTGAATTGGGAGGTACACGACTCAATCGATATCTGCGACATAGCTCAATTTTAGCACGTTGGAGAGCATCTTTATCCTGGATGCGACCATCGAGCAGTCGCTGAACTAGCTCGTGATGATATTCCTGTAATGCTACGTCACTGCTCATTTATTCCCTCAAGTTACTGTTCTTTGTTCTCTCTACCGCGTTGCTAACTATTGCTCACCTAGTTTTTTGCCTATGTTTTTTATGCCATTATGATATCTGTAGACAGATTGATAGGCGACTCATTCAGGAGATTTGTCTATTAATTCCTGGAGATGCTCCACGGTCTGCCGGTAGTTCTTCATAGCCATCTCTACATTTGCTTCAGTAAAGGCCCAAGCTTTTCGAAGATCGCCATAGCGTATTCGGTAACCCCGCTTCATTACGCCATTTCGCTCTACTTCTGCTTCCTCTAAAAGATCGATAGATTTAAGCTTATTGAGGTGACGATAGATTGTTGGCTTAGTAGTATCAAGATATGCAGCCAGTTCTTCTACTTGCCACGCTCTCTTTATATTTTTCATGAAGCAATCCATGAATAATTTATATGGCACGCTATCTTGAGTATCTGTCACATTAGTTTTGGGACTATAGCCTTTGGGAAGATACCCAATATGAGTGAGGAATTGGAGTGCGACATCATCGACATTATTCAGCGGAGTAAGGGGGGTATTGCTCTCTACATGAAGTTCAAACATTAATATCAGCAGCTAATCTCAGTTAATGTATTAGCTTCTTTTGTTTACATCTCTAATGAATTAATAATAGATTACACAATTACTGGGATATTTTTATGATTAATTCAATGTTGTAAAGAAATATATCAGCGAGCAGATGACTTATTTCATCTATCTCAAAATACTATAGGAGCGACATGCGTATCCAGAAGAGCCTTTAGAGCCACATATGAATCCCACATCATGTTAAAATTATTAACGTTTTATGATATTGTACAAAAATAAATTACTCTTATTGCATTAAATTCGCATATGATTTAAGAGGATATTCTTTTGTTTTGCATTATTTAATCTGATTAAAGCATCATAATTTGATCAAAATAGGATCATAATTAATAGAATTCCATCTGACTAATAATATATTCATTTAAATGAATTGAACTTTGAGATTCTCCAAAGGTTGCAGAATTGTCTATATTAATATCATTATTTGAGAGGTGAGGAATACATGTGTCTTAAGAGTGATAGATAAATGTACAATAAGGATAGTTTACACCTATTAGAGACAAACTAATTTATAGGAATCCATAGCTAATTGAGATGGTGCTACCTTGAACATTAGTAAACCATTGGCTATAGGCGTGGCTGCGGTAGTTATCATTGCTGCCGTTGCTGGGATCATTATCCTGACTCATGATGATGATGATCGAGTAAAGATAGGATATCTTACTGGAGATTTGCATCAAATATCTCATCTGGTTATGATGGATAAATCTCTATTTGGTGATGAATCTTTACTCGAAAAATATGAAGTTGATGCCGTAAGTGCAAATCCTGGAGGATATGCAAATGGTGGTGCAGTCATGGATGCTATTGCTGCAGGTTCAGTTGATATTGCATGGCTGGGAGCTCCTCCTGTGATACAGAAACATCTGAATGCAGGCACTGATGTGAAGATTATTGCAGTTGCTAACAGCGAGGGTTCTTCGATAGTTGTGAAAGACGGCATTGATAGCGTTGAAGATCTCAGGGGCAAGACCGTTGCTACTCCTGGACCTGCATCTATTCAGCACCTATTATTCATGGAAGTTATAGAAAATGCAGGTATGAAAACAGTGCAGAAGGGCGCTGAAACAGGCCCTAATATAGTCTATTGGAAGCAGCTTCCTCCAGTAAATCAAAAAGCAGCTCTTGAGAAGGGTGACGTAGATGCCGCTGTAGGCTGGGAGCCCTACGGCTCAGCTGCTATAACAGATGGCACTGCGAAGATATTAGAATGGTCAGGCGAAGTATGGCCAGATCATCCTTGCTGCGTTGTAGCCGTTAGAACAAGTTATGCTGAGGCCAATCCAGACATAGTAGCTAAGGTCATTAAAGCGCATATAGATGCTACAGAATGGATAGAGGAGACGGTTGAGGACAAGAATTCTGAGAACTATACTAAGTTGGTAGATATGTCCAAAACATTCTCAGGAATAAATGATGAAAAAGTCATCGACAGTGCTCTTAGCAAGATAAAATACAAGTATCAAATAGATGAAGCATTTAGAACTAGCCTGGATGGATTTACTGAATCATATATTGATCTAGATGTGATTAAGTCGAACAGAATATCTGAAAGAGGGTATAGTTCTGTAAAGGATTTTGTAGATAAGATCATTGATACGAGCTATCTGGAAAGGGCGGAGGAAATGGTAGAGAATAATATTGCATAATCTGGCCTTTTGGCCAGTTTTTATTTTTATTATGACTAAGTGAAGAGAAGCCAAGTCATTGTGAAGCCCAAGATTATAATTATCATAGGTAATTATCCCATATTATGTTTGAAGGTGTCAAAGATTTCTTTTCTGGACGAGGCAGACGCCTTGGCAAACTTAGTTTCACTGATGTACTTATCTCTATACTAGGACTGATCGCTTTTGTAATTATATGGCATTTATCAGTCATTATACTCAATACGCCATATCTCCCATACCCAGTTGAGGTTCTAGATGCGTTCTTTAGATCGTTTAGTGAGATAGATCCCATAACGGGAGTGACTATGTGGAAAAACCTGGAAGCAAGTTTGAATCGATTTCTTGTTGGATTCTTATTAGCCGCCATAGTGGCAATACCCATAGGACTAGGATTAGGTTGGTCTAAGATAGCTGAAACTGCAGCTAAGCCCATTATTGAAATTTTCAGACCAATTCCTCCACTAGCTTGGGCACCGTTTTTTTTCATCGTATTCGGTGCATTCCTAGGTCCGGTTTTAGTGATCTTCTTAGGAGTGCTTTTTCCAATACTCTCAAATGTGATCTTCGGAGTCAAGAGTGTGGATCCTAATCTACTTG
The DNA here is from genome assembly GCA_012518185.1 of Methanobacteriota archaeon. Taxonomy (GTDB): domain Archaea; phylum Thermoplasmatota; class Thermoplasmata; order Methanomassiliicoccales; family Methanomassiliicoccaceae; genus DTU008. The sequence goes on along the minus strand of JAAYTA010000105.1, from coordinate 43,868 downwards.
ATGCAGCAAAAACATTGGGCGCGAAGCAAACGGATTTATTTCTAAAGGTGATTTTTCCCTATACTGTGCCATTTTTGATGGCGGGTGTGACGATTGGACTGGGAATCGGTTGGATGTGCATTGTTGCTGCTGAGATGATAGGTGCAGAGGGAGGAGGTGTAGGCCTGTTTATTCAAAATATGAATGCTATTGGGCGGTATCCCGAAATGTTTGCAGGCATGGCAGTAGTCGCCATATTGGGGATTATAACAGTTGGGGGAGCCAGATATATCGAGATTCGATTATCCAAATGGATGGGGGTGTCTCATAAATGAGTATCCTTTCCATATCTAACCTTGTTAAGACTTTCCCACGAGAAAAAGGCGACGATCTAGTAGCGGTCGAAAATTTCACACTGGAAGTCAATAAAGGGGAGTTTATTTGCATCCTTGGCCCATCTGGATGTGGTAAGACCACTATTTTAAGAACTATCGCAGGGCTAGAGAATCTAACATCTGGGGAAATAAAGGTTGATAATCGCGTAGTTACCGAGCCTGGTTCAGATAGAGGAATGGTATTTCAAGAATTTGCATTATTCCCTTGGAGGACTGTAAGGAGAAATATCGAATTCGGCTTAGAGATCCAAAAATTATCATCTGAGAAGAGGAGGGAGATATCTCAAACATACATAGATCTCGTTGGCTTAAGAGGATTCGAAGATGCACATCCGTATGAATTATCAGGCGGGATGAGACAGCGCGTAGGTATAGCTAGAGCGTTAGCAAATGAACCTGCTATATTACTGATGGATGAACCATTTGGAGCCTTAGATGCTCAGACGCGAAATCAGATGCAGAACGAATTACTTAGAATATGGCAAGAGACGAAAAAAACTATCGTTTTCATAACACATTCTGTCGATGAGGCAGTATTTCTAGCAGATCGTATCGTCGTCCTAACAAGTCGTCCCGGAACAATAAAAAGTATTCATAACATAACTCTCCCTCGGCCTCGGAGCCGTGCATCACCAGTATTTATCGAGCTTCGCAAGACTATATTAGATGAGCTTGATGCAGCGAGATCAACTTAAGTAGTCTTCTCTGCTGCCCTAGCAATAGCTCGCGTTACGCTCTCCTGAGGAATAACTATAGAGACTGGTATAGTTAGTATCTTCTCCACAGTAGGTGCTGCAATTGGAGCGCAAACTAGAGCTATGGCTCCATCTCTCTCAGCATGTACTGCAGCCACAATGGCATCTTCTATACTAGCAGCAGGATATTCCTTAATTCTGACATCTTTACCATTAACACGCACAATTCGCTCTACCATTTGATTTAGAACTACTCGGTGACCGATTACAGCTATGAAATTTCCTCCAGGACTCCTTTCTAGCTTCCTTACTGCCCGTATGATTTCTCTGATCGTGCGTAGATTAGGTTCCCTCCGCTCTTGCATGATCTTATAGATCGTGCTTGGCGATAGGCCAGTAGATGTGCAGAACTCATGTACCGACATTTTCAGATCTTCATCTAACACTTCTCGCAATGCATCTCTAAAACCACCTTCGTCTCTTAAAATTCCAGCTACTAATTTATTCTCTAGAGCCATCAATTTTCCCTTTCCGAACTGCTCTAGAAGCATTATCTCCAGCTACAGCTCCTTGTCCTACTGCACGAGCTAGTTGCCAAGGAGATCCGGTGACGTCTCCACATGCATATACCATTTCCATCTCGGTGCGGCAATCTTCATTAACATTGATTTTTCCAGAAGGGTCGGGCAGTAATCCAATTTCTAGAGCTAATTCCATCGAGCCTTTCGCTCCTAACGCAATGAAAATTCCTTGTATTTCCAGATGGCGACCATCTCGTAATTCGAGCCCAGTTACAGAATTTTCTCCTGTTATCTTTACTGGATCTCCAGAGATCATCTCTACCTTACTATTATCTACCCTATTCAGCATTTGAGAGGTAACTTTGAGCTCGCGGTGTATCCAATATACTTTAGAAGCATATTCACTCAATAATATAGCAGACTCGGCAGCTTCTGATTCTTCACCTATGACTGCCACGGGACGATCCCGGAAGAAGCCGGCATCGCACGAAGCACAGTAACTCACACCTTTCCCCAAAAAATCCTTCTCTCCCGGAATATTCAGCTTAACTCTGCTGATACCCATGGCTAGAATGATCGCCTTCGAACGAATCACTCGATCAGTCTCTGTGATTATTTTAAAACCATCCCCTTCCTTAGTAAGTTGAATCACGTCCTCATCGATTATGGAGGCTCCAAAATTTTTAGCCTGTTCTTGACCAATATCGAGAAGTTCTTTGCCATTTACCGATTTTATCCCAAAGTAATTCTCTATCTCAGCTTTGTAAAGAGCAGAATTTTCACTCTTTCCCAACACAGTGACATTTATTTTCTTTCGAGAAGCATGTATGGCTGCCTGTAGTCCTGCGGGACCCTGGCCTATAATCACTACATCCGAGTCCATGATTATCAATTGTAAATATGATCTCGATGATTTGTACTTTTGGAATATATTATGTCTTTTAAGGATAATATTACTATGGAATACTAATAAGAAGAAAGGGTTTGGCGAACGATTTTAAAGATTAGGTCATGGCCTGCAATCGACGTGCTAAATCTTCTTTTGGACGTGCCCCTACCCATCTATCTGCTAATTCGCCGTCCTTGAACACCAATAGAGTGGGGATGGCTTCAATTGTGTATCTCATAGCAGTTTTTTGATTTTCATCAGTATTCAATTTAGCAAAGGCGACTTTACCCTGCATTTCCTTAGCGAGGGAGTCAATTACCGGAGTCAGCATTCTACATGGTCCGCACCATGGTGCCCAGCAATCTACAAGCACTACATCGTAGCGCTTGATGAAATCATCAATACTACTATCATTTACGTTGACTGGTTCGGAAGGCCAATCGGAACCGGCGGAAGCAGCCATTTCCTGCCTCTTCCTCTCCCTGATCTGCTCAAGCTCATCCATGTGATCATCCTCTCGGTTGTGCATTATTTATGCAAAACCGTATTATTCATTCCCGGATAAATATCTTATTGCCACTGGATTCGGTACATAGACTAGATATCCACAGGATCATTTCGAATACTGCTAAAAATAGAGGATAATGGGCTTAGCTTCCTCATTATATCGAGTTTTGTACAATAATGTTTAAAATATGCAAGCAGATACCAATGGCGGGATGAACTCATGCTAGAGGAAGCCTCCGAACTGATTGGACTACAGGTCTACACTCCTAACGGGATATTCTTAGGTAACGTTAATAATCTCGTCATCGACCTGGATAATAAGCGCGTGGATGGCCTGTTCATCGGTGAGACTAACCCCTTACTGGTGGAGGAGTCCAGAGCAGTCAATCTCCCATTTCGCTGGATAAGCGCCGTGGGAGACGTGATTTTGCTAAAGTACTTTCCAAAACGAGTCACCACTAAGAAGCCAGCTAAGATCTAATGCATTCTAACGGTGAATTATGATCGGTAAAGGCACATATGTTGATCCATCTGCAATCATCATAGGGAGAGTAACACTCAAAGATGGAGTTAGCATATGGCCTTATGCCGTGATTAGGGGCGATGAGAATTACGTTATAGTAGGGAGTGGTAGTAACGTCCAAGATCATGCAGTACTGCACGTCACTAGTGATCACCCTACAATCATCGGAGAGGATGTAACTATAGGTCATGGCGCCATTATTAATGGAGCATCTATCGGCGATCGTACCCTCATTGGAATGAATTGCACAATAATAGAAGGAGCTACTATTGGTAAGGGATGTATAATTGGAGCAGGTGCAGTTGTAACCGGCAAAGTAGATATTCCTCCCTATTCATTAGTAGTCGGAATCCCTGGTAAGATTGTCAGAAGTAATGACATCTCACTAGAGACTAAATCTCTTGAAAATGCTAGAGATTATCATCATCTTAGAGACGAATACTTAGAGGGAAAACATAATAGATTCACATTCTGAAGTATACGTGAAGTCATAAGTAATCAGAGCATAGACTCTCATCTATTGAATTGATTTGAGATACTATCTGACTGACATCCATATTACATGCCTCAGATAAGTCTCTATGCATTTTGAGCATCTGCTCTCCTTGCTCTTCAAGATTCTTCTCAACGAAATCGAGATATGCTTCGCGTAAAGTTATGATCTTATGATCATCGACCAGATTATCAGCATGGCAAACGATCTTTTCTTCCAGCGTTGATGGCATATAATCTAGAGGAGGGAGTCCAAGCTCCTGAGCATTTTTTGGCTCTATGCCAGCACCTACGTGTTTTTGAATTATCAGTACCAACTCCTCTGGTAGCTCGAGATCCCGCGCAAGTGTAGCTCCTTCTATGGCATGGCGGATTCCCTGCGTACGGCTGCGTCCTAAGTCATGGAGTAAAGCTCCGGCGCGTACAAGAGACAAATTAGCATCGCATTTTATTGCAATCGCTTCCGCTACCCTCATCACGGTACATACATGACGTACAATCTTAGGGTGGATGCCTTCATCGAATAGGATACGTATGCATCGTTCCTCACTGGGTATCATTGACAACTTTCTTCCCTCGTTCACAAGGTAGTATTTTCATATTCCCATCCATGTCACGACGAAGTCCTTCTCCCTGAAAGAATCGATCTAAGAATACGGCTAGAGCAGCAACTTCTGAATGAGGCTGGTTACCCATTCCTACGTTGAAAGTTGCCCACTGATATACGTCTGGAGGTACTTTCTCAGCACCAACCACGATAAGCATCTTTCTAGTGGCTACATCTTTGATCAAAGGTATGGCATCGTCTACATGTGTGCCATACATGGTCAAGTGTACAGATGTTCCATCAAATTCCTTGAGAAAGGGCTTCCATTTTATTCCGGTGGTGATTTGAAAGTCTCCTCCGAACCTATCCACTACTGATCTTACATTATTCTCTAGCTCTTCGTCCTTAGTCGAGACGAAGATACCTTTGGCTCCGAATGCGCGTGCTGTGAGAGCAACGTGCGTTGTTACGCGTTTATCTCTCTCAGGCCGATGACCGAGTCTTAATACGTATGTATCAAGCATTGGAGTACATTACTCCTTGAGTCTCTCAATTCGATGTCCGCGATAGTCTAGTCTTACAGAACGCTTAACCAAGCTGCGAAGCATAGTGGAAGTTATCCCCAAACTCTCAGCAATATCTCCAGCGAAGCGACCGTCTCGCCCTACCTCTTCATATATTTGCTTCTCTAGTTTATCAAATTCTTCCTCATCCATCATAGCAGCGGCGAGGACATCAGATATTTCATAAACAGGCCACGAAGCATTGATATGAAACGAGGTATAGTAAGTGTGATAGGCTTTCTCAGGGAATGAGCCGCTGGTACTCTGCCAACGAGTTTCTACCAGCTTCATCTTCTCGAAGAATTTCAGGGATTCGGCTCCTTCAGGACCGAACTTTGCCTCCACATCCTTAACTGTGCGCCATTCCAGCGTCACTTCCTTGAGGACTTCCCTTTTAACCTCGGTATCAACGGCTCGCAACATCGGTACAAGTTCCGATGGCTCGTTGATGACCTTAATCCTGTTCATAGAACACCTAATTGGAGTGGTAGAATATAAAGGACTACCGCAGTTTACAGGGCAGCCATACGCCGCAGGGATTAGATGTACCTCAATCCTTATAAATGTCATTCCGAATACAGGGCATCATGGGTCTTTGGCAATCTATAGTAGGTAGGAAGAAGAATAGAGTGGTTTATCAGTGTGCCTACACAGGCAGAGTCTTCAAAACTGAAGAAGAAGCTCTAGAAAAATGTGATGGACCCTATCAGGCTTTCGAAACTAAGGTGGGAAGATTTCCCGAGAATGGGTTTTTTGGCACCGTTGTCTGGTGGGACAAGAAAAACAAATAGAAGATACATAAAGTCGTCTATACTTATCCTACAATCTCAGTGGCATTAACTCTTGATGCCTTTAGATAGTTTACACAGTGTAAACTTATTTTCAAATGCATATTACTGCAGCCATTCCTAACAGAGGAATGACTATCATCAGGAAATCATCATCTACGCGTCTGCATCGGAGTGCTTCCGATCCAATTGCCAAAAAAGAGCCTATTGCGGCAGCAAATATTATTCTCGATGATAATGGATAGAATAGAGATAGCAACGAAATTGCAAGTAGGAAATAGGATATCATCGGTATCCAAGGATACCAACGAGTATTCCGGATAGCTGATATAAGAGGATCTATAATTGCCATACCCGTAATTGCTGGAGCCGCTATGGATAGGGGGAAGAATAACATAGTGAACGTCATGGCAATAGCTGCCCATGCTCCCGCAGATATGCGCTTTTTCTCATAATTGCGCAGGCCAGGAACATGAAATCCAATCAATAGGCGCAGAGATTCCACAATTAAAACAATCAATAATAAGAATAATAGGCCAAATTCACGCGTTGGCCCTCCGCTCCATATTGGAGATGGTAAATAATAATATATTAGTGATAATGGTGCGGAGAGATGCACTATCCTGCGGAAGGTGGCCTCTCGATCCATGATATGTGATGAGATTTGAGTCAGTTAAATTCTATGTTCGATATCGTCATGATTAATGATTAAAACTCAAAATACTTATGTTTAGATATGTTCACAAAGAATCATATTAAATAACACGCGCTCTAAGAAATAAGCTCATGTCAAGCGATTCTCCGCCTCCTGATGATCGACCAGCGGTGGAACCAGTCCATATGGACTCGCCGACGATCCCCTATACATACCCGCCTCACCCTCGCCAGCGGCCACTGGGCATAACTATTTTAGCAATCCTGGCAATAATTGGTGGCATATTATCATTGATATCGGCTATAGGATTATTCATCGCGTCTTCAGTCGTAAATGTTCAAGAGATTATTGACCAAGTAGGCTCAGACTTTCCACAGGAAATTATAGAGGCAACACCGCTCCTCTTTGCCGCGTTAGGTATAGTATTCTTAATATCTGCTATACTATCATTCCTAATCGCATACGGATACTTCAAGGGAAAGGGGTGGTCTTGGACTCTCGGAGTGGTCTTGATGGTACTCTCTATACTATTCAATGTGATTGGGTTTGTCTCGGCTGGTTTCAGCTCCTCTGGACTAATAGGATTACTAATAGGATTACTAGTAGGCATTGCCATACCTATCATAATATTGATATATCTATTCCAAACGCATGTGAAGGTATGGTTTGGAAAGGCATGACTAGGAGTGAATAGCGCATGACAGTGTCTGATGACATGATGACTCCTCATCCACCTCCTAATTTAAAGTATGTGAAAGTTAGACCTACCGGCGTGAGTATCCTATCAATATTACTCGGATTAGAATCCTTGTTCTTCATCATAGCAGGCGTCGGCATCTTGGGATTAGGAGCCTTGCTCGGACCTATCGGAGTAAGCGTTGGCATCATAATCGGAAGTTTCCTGATATTGCTAGGTATTATAGGTTTAGTCATTGCGCGGGGGCTCTGGAAAGGCAGGGAATGGGCCAGAACTATTGCTATCGCATTTACCATTATCATCTTGGCATTTAGCATATTAGGCGCTATTATACTAGAACCATCAATCCTAGGGGCGCTGATTAGCATAATAATATTATGGTACCTATATAGGCCACAGGTAAGAGCATTTTATGTATGATTTATCTAGAATTCATATACTTAGACGTCGTTTAAGTCACATTGACAGAATACTATCCTCCTCAACCTTACCCTGCTCCGCCCTATAGGCAGAGACCTACCGGAATTACACTACTCGCAATATTGAACATATTGATAGGTATAGCTCTTATATTAGTGGCACTGGCTACATTTATGGCTATATCAATGGTTGATGATCCAGTATTCCACGAGGCATTGGTGGATGCTAATACGCCGGAGTGGTTCATGGAACAGGTTCCTATATTATTAGGAACTATAGGAATATTCTCTATGGTATTTGGGACACTGGCCCTAATAGTGTCTTTTGGTTTCTTTAAAGGCAAGGGCTGGTCGTGGTATCTCGCAATAGCATATGGGTTCCTAACTGTTACTGTGACAATAATCTCTACTCTAATCTCTGGCGGAATTATGGAATTCCTCACATTAGGAATTAGTATAGTCATTCCTATTTTGATCATAGTATATCTATTTCAGCCGCATGTGAAGGCGTGGTTTTCACTTTGAAATGAAGAACGAATCATAATTATTAATTCCTACCCATAATTTTCATATTATAAATATTTAATAATTAATTATATGATATGCTATCCCTACTTAAGTATCGATTTGGTCGTAATGGCTAAGTATATTCATTAATTGCATATCAGTCAAAAGAATGTCGAACCAGATACGATATAGTTCATATTTATGAAGTGATATATTCCGATTCTGCAAGAGTGGTGAGATATTCATTTATATGCTCTTACAGCAATCGAGGCAATGACGAGAGGGGCTAATGAAGGGGAAAAGTATCCTAACGCGTAAGATCGAAAATGAGATCGAGTTGTTACAGCGGCATGTACACATGTTGAAGGCTATCCGTGAGAATGAGCCTATAGGCATCATCCGATTATCTGAATTGCTGAATCATCCTCAACATAAAGTACGATATTCTATGCGTATATTGGAGCAGGAAGGGCTCATACAACCCTCTCCGGAGGGTGCAGTGACCACGGAAGAAGCGAAAGCATTCATGGAGCAGATAAGAGAAGTCCTTGATTACATAGAAAGGACTGTAATGAAACTTAGGAAGGAGCTTAGTTAGGCTTATCGTACCATTAGAGTGCTTAAGAACATGGAATATGATTTGTATGAGCGCAAATGCTTAATATGTGGGGATTATTGTGGTCTTCTGCGCTAAGCCGTCGTAGCTCAGCTGGTAGAGCGTGTGACTGTTAATTCCTTAATCGGGAGCGGTCATCACAAGGTCAACGGTTCGAGCCCGTTCGACGGCGCCATCCTTCCTCTCATATCTAATAATTCAACGCCAATCCAACATACTACTGACTGTGTTGAGAGTGTCTAATTTATTCATATCTCCTAAATAAATTTCAAAATCGAAGATGTCAAAATTCTCTCTAAGGTGGGTGGTCGTCGCGGACTTTGGTATCACTGTCAAGCCTCTTTGTATAGACCATCGTAGAAGAATTTGTGCTGGACTTCGACCATAGGCATTTGCTATTTGTAAAAGTTTTTTTTCCTGTAAGCAATATCCACGAGTTAGAGGACTGTATGCTTCTATATGTATCCGATTATCAGCACAATACTTTGCCAGTTCAATATCATATATGAATGGATTAGCTTCGATTTGATTCACTGCTGGGATCGGTCCTCCGGACGATAGTAAATCATTCAAAAGATTTGACGTATAGTTGCTTACACCTATCGATCGGACTAATCCCTGCGATCTTAATTCTTCCATTGCTTCCCATGTTTTAATGTTCCTACCAGCCGACGGCCAATGTATGAGATATAGATCTATTTGTTCGACGCCTAAGCGCCGTAGGCTGTTATGACATGCCCTTATAGTGCTCTCATACCCCATATCAGCACTAGCCACTTTAGTAGTGATAATTATTTCATCCCTATCAATGCCACTATCTCTCATTGCTCGACCGATTTCTTCCTCATTGAGATACATAGGAGCAGTATCAATGAGGCGGTAGCCAATGTCTAGTGCCTCCAGTATGGTCTTGTAGCAGGATTTTCCTCCAATTCCCCATGTTCCAAGTCCAATCAGTGGTATCTCATTTCCATCATTCAGCTTTATCCGCGTATCCGGAGACGGTTCTTCAGTACTATCTTTCATTATATCCCCCTAATCTACTAGTAGCAGTCCGTTCCAAACTGGATCATCTTTTGCTGGCACCTCAAATGACAAACCAGCATTTTGAGCAGTCATATAGACATCAATCCCTAAGGCTTCCATTGATGGACGTGAGCGGAATGGATGGCGACAATTTTCTCCAGAATTTTGGCCAACACATTCATCGCATAAGCAGCAGGGGCCGCCGGAGAGTGCAGCGGCGAATCTATATCCGAGCTCTAGAGCATTAGACTCTAGTCTTCCCATAAGGTTTTGGAATTTCCGTTCGCTGCTGACTATTCTCTTTTTATAATCCTCCTCATCATAGATATCTTCTAGATTTTTATCCTTAAAGCTAGCCATTAATTTCGTATCTAGAGGGATGGGATATTGCACTAGAATAGCATCAGTGTATCGGCTGATTACGACCGAAAATGTGTCTATATCTATGACATTGGGAGGGCACATCAAGTTTCGACCATAGTTGATGCATTGTGGTATCATGCATTTCAGCCTAACTCGTGGATCTAAAACTATATCTTTAGCGTTCATGACAGTCACAGAAGAGGCACCATAGGAGAGTGCATTCTGACAAAGTATATCTAGATCAGTGGAGGAGCGCATAAATAGTAAATATTTAGAATGGTATTTGGTTAGCACGGTACTATGCTTCATTTAATACGAAGGATATTGTCTAATATATCATGAAATATGATCAGCAGGTAGGACATGCTCCGCCATATTTCTGATGATACTTCTGATGATATTCTTCAGCTCGCCAGAATGTATTTGCAGGCACTATCTGAGTCATAATAGGGCGTGAAAAGCGATTGCTGTTAGAGAGTTTTTTCTTCATGCCCTCAGCAGCTTTTTTCTGTTCCTCGTCGTAATAGAATATGATCGATCTATATTGTGAGCCAACATCGGGACCTTGTTTATTCAGCGTAGTAGGATCATGCATATTCCAGAACGCTTCTAACAAATCCTGATAGCTAACTTTATCAGGATCATATCGCAGATCTACAACTTCAGCATGTCCTGTACGGTTGCTGCACACTTGCTCATAAGTGGGATTTTCTACTTTACCTCCCATGTATCCAACTTGAGTACACATTACTCCATCTATGCGGTCAAAAGATACTTGAACGCCCCAGAAGCATCCTGCTCCAAAAGTTGCCCTATTAGTCATCGCGTTCATTTTCTACCTCATGACTTTTTAGGTAAGCAGGTGTACTTATTACTGTTCAAATAGATGTTAGAATCATAATGTAATAGTTCTGAAATGGGGAAAAGTAATATATCATCTGTAAGGTGCATCGCGCATAATAGGGAATTTAAGGTTGCCAACACATAGACGTAAAGCGATGAGAGCAATTATTACTGATAGGGTCGCCCTATCAGAATACTCTATTAATGATTAATAACAATAGGCGCTCATTACAATACAATATATAAAGCAATGAGCTCAAGAAAGAAAGGGTTTATATCGAACTCTTCATTTAACCTCAACTCGTAGCAAGGGCCCGTAGCTTAGTCTGGCGGAGCGTCAGGCTCATAAAGATCTATTCGATCTTGAGACACCTGATGGTCACCGGTTCAAATCCGGTCGGGCCCACCAACCTATTTATCATCAATAGGTAGTTATTTTCATCATTCTAGCATGTCTAGCATATTGGTAGGAGTAATGTGAGATTTCATGTAAATCATATTCAGATCAATGTAATTATTAAGGGATTATCTATCAAAATACCCTGCCTATATTTTATAAATTAATTAATATAGTATTAAATCACTAGATATCGTCAAAATGCTAATGAAGATTATGACATATTATTTATTATTCTAATTCTAAATAAGATTAGGTATTATGTAGCTAATAAGAAAGCTGCTAGCAAACCTATAGCTACAAATGCCTGAGTACCTAATATCATTTGTACGTTGGCTTTCTGCCCCTGTAAGAATTTGCCTGTTTTTCGTGGATCGATAAATGCCATAGTGGCGGCCTTAAAGGCAAATGGGAGCGTCAAAAGGCCAAGTAAGGATAATGTGGGTAGTGATCTTAGGATAACAAATATGAGTAGAATTGCATACACAGAAAAGGTTAGAATTGCATACAACCATGCTGCTTTCCTAATCCCTAATGCCATTACGATATTCTTCCTCCCTCCTGCCATGTCTGCCTCTAAATCGGGGAATTCATTCAGTAGCAGTAAATTAAATGTCAGAATACCAGCCATTGCTGAGAGAGCAATGCACGGTACGGTAAGGACTGGATTGTGAATCATATATGCACCGATTACAGGAAGAACGCCGAGACCTAATCCTGCAGCCATCTCTCCCAGCATATTTCTCGCAAATATTTGTGTATAAAATAGTGAGAATAGCATCCCTAGGATTACTAATGGAGCCAGTAATAAGCTAGTACGAGCTATCACTACGCCAGCAATTATTCCAGCTATTATGAAACATCCTATGGATACAGTGAGTACTTGCCTCGGTAATAATAGACCAGTCTGAAGTATGCCTGTGCCGCCATTGAACATCGTTTTTCGCGTATTAAAATCAATACCAGTTCGATGATCATAGTATTCATTCAGAGTATTGACTGTTATATGAAGTAGCACCAATACTATAGTGAATAGTGCAAAATTTATGGCATCGAAATATCCATCATATATAGCTAGAGAGCTTCCGACAATAGCGAGTATTACAGGCAGTAGTAGGAAGGGAGCCCTTATCTCAACTAGCCATACTCTGAGCGACATGAGACGATGAATGCTTAACAGATATAAACGAATTCACTACGTTATATGAAATATGAATATTGATATGTAAACATATATCCTAACAGGGCAGGCATTATAGGCGTCGATCAATTATCATATTGCTAATTACTCAGGCCGAAGGTCGATAGGATGAATATCGTCATTATAGGTGCAGGCAGGATCGGTTACAATATTGCGCGGATTCTTGCTAGTAAACATTCTGTTATGGTAGTGGAAAAGAATGAGAAGCGATTCGAGCACGTGGTAGATACATTAGATGTTGGCGCCCTACACTCTAATGGAGCGAGTCCTCACACTCTACAGGAGATATTGCGAAACCATGTCGACCTATTTATGGCCGTAACTGATAGAGATGAAACCAACATATTCGCTTGTATGTTAGCTAAAAGGATTTTACCGGACGTAGTGACTTTAGCTAGGGCCAGAGAGTTTGATCATTCTGAAGGAGACCTTATCACTAATTTCCTTAACGTGGATCAGGTGATATCTCCAGAATACCTAGTAGCGCGGAAGATGATGAAGCTCGCCATGTTAGAAAATGCGATAGATTACAATGCCATGCCATCCAGAGGACTTGAAATTGCCAGATTCCGAATGATGCATAATCTCCAAGGCATAGCTTCTATTCCTCTTAAGCACCTTTCTATTCCAAGCGAGTGTAAGATATTATTCATACATCGCGGAGGCAGGACTATTGCACCTAAGGAAGATGATGTTCTCCTGACGGGAGATGAGATAATTGTAATCGGAAAAGAGGACGGCGTTGCAGAGTTCAACACATTTCTTGGAACGACTAAATCATCAAGAGATGTTTTGATAATTGGCGGAGGAATCGTAGCGCAATACTTAGTATCTATGTTGGAGGAACGCGAAAATGTATCTATACGGCTCATTGAGGAGAGCGAAGAACGCTGCCGAGAACTGGCCCAATCATTCAATCATACCATAGTCATCAATGATGATGGTGCAGATCCATTAGTTCTTAAAAACGAGAATGTAGGAATGACTGATGTGATGGTATGTGCTACGGGTAACGAAGAGAGTGACCTATTAGCAGGCTTGGTGGGAAAACACCTAGGAGTTTCAAAAGTTATCACATCCTTTTCCAATCCAGATTATAAAGATATTTTTCAGACAGTGGGGATCGATTCTCCTATAAGTTTTTATGAAGTAGTGGCAAATGCGATAGTAAAAAGGACTGTGCCTCACTATGGAGTCCTAATACTTATGGAAGGTTTTCAGAGAGAGCTGATAAGTGTCGATGTGGGCCATAATAGTCGCGTTCGTGGTGAGCTAATAAAAGACATTGATATGCCTCCCAAATCAGCTATTGCTATGATATTAACTAAAGATGGAGCAATAATTCCCGAATCAGATGTCCGCATACTCGAAGGAGATGCAATATTGCTGTATGCAGATAGATCAGATGCTGGAGTGCTAGAAAAGCTATTCAGCACACGTATACCAATTAGCCCGTGAATGTATGATTAGAAGGACTGGCCGTAATCCTCAATCAGCTAGAAATGTCCGACATACAATATCGAAGTTGAATCTGAATCATTACATAATTCAAGAGAGAATGGCCCGCCGAGGAAATACAGTAGCCTATATGTTTGGCATTCTTTTCCTATTCCTCTCAATATCACTCCTTGCTCCATTGATCGTAGCATACTCCTATGGAGATGATCTGAATCCCTGGATCTATCCTCTCTTGATCACGACATTATTGAGTATCCCGTTACTCCTACGATTTCAGCCAGCTGATGTTACACGCCCTACTGAGGCATTGTTTGTGGTAACTAATGCTTGGTTGATGGCTATGGTGTTCGGAGCTATTCCATATGTGATGTATGGCATGGGGATAGTAGATGCCTTATTCGAAACCATGAGTGGATTCACAACTACTGGATCCACTATTATGTTCGATATTGAATCTTGGCCTAAGAGTCTATTATTTTGGAGGAGTATGACTCAATGGTTAGGGGGAGCGGGTATAATCTTAGTATTCGTCACCATATTCCCCATGCTAGGAGTTGTTGGACGTACATTAGCTAGAAGAGAATTTTCTGGCATAGATGTACGACATTTTACTCGACGGGTCCAAGAAGAATCGATGAAATTTCACTACATCTTTATCGGACTATCGGTAATTCAACTCTTATTATTGCTTTTAACAGGTATCGGCATTTATGACTCATTGACTATCATGTTTTCTACACTGTCTACTGGTGGTTTTTCACCATATGGAGGAAGCATTTCACATTACAATAGTGTAGTGATAGAATGGATAGTAATCATCTTTATGTTCTTAGCAGGCGTCAATTTTTATCTACATTTCCAGGCAATTAGAGCCCGCGACAGGAAGGCCTATTGGCGAAATTCTGAGTTCCGTACCTATACTATTATCCTAGTAGCAGCCAGCCTAGTGGGATCAATTATCTTGTGGATGGAGTCACATTCTGATATATTGAGAACTGTAACTGATTCTACATTCCAGATGGTTAGCATGATGTCTTCTACTGGGTTTGCAACTGTTGATTTCCCATTATGGAACGGTCCTCTACTATTCATCTTATTTTTATTAACAGCGATTGGTGGAAGTACGGGATCTACTGCAGGAGGAATGAAAGTTGTCCGCATAGTATTGGTAAAGAGGTTCATTTCAAACTCAGTATACAAAATCGTTCATCCTAAGGCCATATTTAGTATAAAATTAGATAGTCATACGTTAACAGAAAATGCTCTTACCTCAATGATGGCCATAATATTCTGTTATATGATTACTGTAGTAATTGTTTCTGCAAGCTTGATCTTCATGGGATTGGATCCCTCCACTGCTATATCAGCATCTATATCTTCTGTCTCCAACGCTGGTCCTGCTCTGGGCGAACTGGGACCATTTGGCACATATGGCGGATTATCAGATTTGGCCAAAGTCGTTTTGATATTTGCTATGTGGGCGGGCCGTTTAGAATTCCTTACAGTTTTTGCACTACTCACTCCCGTATTTTGGCGGGAATTGACACGATATCGTCGAAGAGAATAGATCTTAATTAGAAATAATACCAGATACTACGATATTCTTCTATGTCCTCTCCGCGCGCGTGAAGTCGTTCCAAGTAATCTAAAATAGGAACGTCAGTATATGTGTAAGTTGGAGCAGTAGTGATATTCTTCTCCCATGGATAGAATTCATATATTCTTTCTCCCCGTGGAGAGATCATAATCAGGTCGTGATTCTGCCATGCTCTCAAATGGTTCTTCCCCAGCGCTGGGATGTTGAATACTGGCTCATCTGTACGAGATAGTCCTGGAAGTAATCTGGCTTCTTCCTCACGTTCTTGCATTATCCGAGAAATGGGGACACGATACCAGCTAGTCTCTTCCTTCCCCTTAGTATTGAACGTATAGTAAGGATCGACACCTATCTGTTTTAATAACATGCGAGTTGCAGCAGTTTCGAACCTCCTACTATTTTCTATAGTGAATACTTGTTGATTGTATATCGCTAAGCCATTCATGCGCAGATCTTTAACTACCTTAACTGCTTCCGGAGTTATCTCATATGGATGTTCGAAATGCGTCACTATGCAGAGATCTTGTTGGGGCGGATGATGGAATCGGCCAAGTGTATCTACTAAGTGATCGGTGAAACGCATAGGTAATACGACGGGAAGTCTAGTACCAATTCGTATACGACTAACATGCTCGATGTCTGAGATCTCTTGTAATAGATCTACTAGTATCTCATCATCCATCAAGGCGGGATCGCCTCCTGTCATCAATACTTCCGTGACTCCAGGATGTTCACGGAACCACTGTATAGCCTGATCGATGCTTTCTCTCGGAGCCATCGCTTGGTATGTGCCGGTGACATTGTCTATCTCCCAATTCCTTTGGCAATATACGCATATCTGAGCGCAAGTGTTGTATGGCTTGAGGATTGCGATCATAGGATATCTACGAGTCACTAGATCTATAGGGGATGTCTGACCTTCTTTCATGAAGTCCAGGTCTTCAGGACCATGTACTTTAGGACTTAAAACTGCGTTGACATAGCTAAGAGGAGGTATTACCTGGGCTCTGACTGCATGATCCCATTTACGAGAAGAGTCTCGGTCGAATAAGGATAGATAATAAGGTGTTATTCCAAATGGAAGATCATTCTCAACGGCCAAGTCGATAGCTGCCCTTTCATCCTCAGTTAGATCTACTATTTCAGAAATTAGTGATGAATCAGAGAATACATTCCTATGATGCCATTTGAAATCATTCCAATCGTCGGCGTCTCCTCCTAGTAATTCAAGAATACGGTGCTTGGATCCTTCTCTATGTTTAACGACTGAGGGATCTAAGCCAGAAATGTATGATTTCATACGATCTTCACAGCGCTTCGCCATTACATCTAGAAAATTAGAGCGAATTTGTGCGCCTTCCCGACCATCTTGATCCATGAAATCTGGTGCCCTTTCGATGGGCATATCAGCCTTACTGAGCGAGCCGCGAGATAACATGTATAATTCTAGAAATAGACTTCTCCGGTCCTTCTGAATTTCTTCTACATCCTCTCTTGCTAGTTCAACTACGTGATAAAGAGTACTATGTCCGGACCGCCGCTCATTGCGGCGGGAGAATATATTCTTCAGAACACGGATGCAATGTAGAGAATTGGCTCGCTCCATACTCTCCATCTCACAATCATAGGAGAATAATTTCATTTCTCGCTCGATGAGTAGTCGAAATAATTCTTGGCGGATTCCTTCTAAGCCCATTGAGGATTTGAAGATGTCGTACATCTCAGGATCCGATTCCTTGAGCTGCTCGAACCGCAGAGTATGCAGAGGCGATACGCCACTGATCTGTCGCTCAGAGACATCGTTTCGCTGTGCTGCGCTGGGGTAAGAGTCACTGTTCATATAAGACACCTCTATGCACGAGCCGGGTACTGACATGAAGTCAAGATAGTTATGACTCGCATCTGAAGTAATGGAACACGGCATATATCATAATCTTTATCCCTATTACATGTGCAAACGACTAAATCAGTTAGATTTCTACATGTTTTAACTTATCTATAATATGTCAAAGTTATCACTTTGATAAGCCATATTAATTTATCTATGACAGTAATCTCATAAGGTATTTTGATTATCTGTGTTCACTCTTACTGAAGATCAATACAGAACATGATCCTACTACTTTTTTCCTGTCGATGAATTATCTGAAATGCCACATATGCCATCGGCTTTCATTTTACGCCGGAAAGCCCATTCCAATAATGGAGGAGCTATAATCGTAGTAGCCATAGACATGAACACTACTACTGAGAATAACTCTTCAGAGATGAAGGCTGCACCGACTCCAATTGCAGCAATAATTATGCCTACTTCCCCTCTTGGGATCATTCCAATGCCTACTATGTTGGATGATTCACGTCCCATCTTTCTGGCGCCTAATCCGCATCCCACCCATTTGGTCACTACAGCAAGGAGAGTCAAGATTATTGCTATGCCTAGCACTCCACTGAAGGATTCGATATTAACTAGCATACCTACATGAAGGAAGAAGAATGGTACTAAGAAATCATTGATAGGGCCAAAGTCTTTTTCACAGGGCCACTTGTCTTTGAATTCAGCAAATACCATACCTGCAAGAAATGCACCAATGATCGCAGCAAGGCCGGCAACAGTAGCTAGAACTGCAAGACCGAGACATACAATGATTGCGAGAGGAAGGGGAGATATGGATGCTTTTTTCCTGTCTCCACAATGGATCGTCGATTTCGGTTTTCGGCGCTTATCGAGCCTTTTTCTTAACTTAGGTAGAAGTATAGATCCAAGTAATATTACTAGCACTACAAATAGGACAGCTTCCAAAGAGATTAGTATAATATCTAATATTCCGCCTGAAGAACCTGCCGCTATTCCCATAACAATCGCTAAGACTATCATTCCAAGGACATCGTCGATGACTGCTGCGCCAACAATAATTCTTGATTCCAGCGTTCTGGTGACATTCATATCACTGATTACACGAGCTGTGATACCCACACTGGTGGCGACCATTGCAGCGCCGATGAAAAGTGCCTCATTCAGATTATTATCTATAATCATGAA
This sequence comes from Methanobacteriota archaeon, assembly GCA_012518185.1. GTDB lineage: Archaea > Thermoplasmatota > Thermoplasmata > Methanomassiliicoccales > Methanomassiliicoccaceae > DTU008. The sequence continues at coordinate 25,150 of JAAYTA010000105.1, read as the reverse complement.
CATAGCGAATCCGGCTAAGAAAGGTAGAATTACACCTAGAATAGCTACCTTGGTGGCCGTATCACCTACTTTCCTTAGCTCACTAAAGGGAGTTTCTAAACCAACCGCAAATAGTAAGAAGATTACACCAAGTTCAGCTAATATTTCAAACAAGCTGATATCAACGTCAAGTTGAAGTGCTGAGAATAGAATTGTATTTGCTACGATAATACCAGCAAATATCTCTCCTATTACTGATGATACTTTGAACCTCTCACATATGAGGCCAGCCACTTTGGCTAATACGAATAGAGTGAATATTTGAAGTAATATGATCTCAATGGATAGTCCATTCATTTGCACTCTATTGGAAAAAGTTGGCATCCTATTTAATAGGCTTGGGAAGTACCTACTACCTAATATAATATGTAAATTTAATTCGTCTTATTGATAAGTAATTCATTTTTTAAGGTTCCCAATTATCAGATATCATTATTGACTGCCCTAAAATACTATGGATTAGTATAATATATTTTCAATAAGTATTCATTGATTATTTCAATGATGATGGGTGATCAGTAACTGTCCAAATAGTATGAGTACGATAATGAGGTCGATGTCTTTTCCTAATTCTATTATACTTAATAATGGCGTCAAAATGCCAATTCTTGGCCTTGGTACATATAAGATGGAGCCTGAGCTTACTAAAAGATCTGTGCTAGATGCGTTATCATTAGGGTATAGGCATATTGATACTGCCTCTTTCTACCGTAACGAGGCTGAAGTGGGTGAGGCGATAAGAGATAGCAGTATCAATAGGGATGATATATTTATCACTACAAAAGTATGGAATGATGAACAGGGCTATGAAGAGACTAAGAGCGCATTCCAACGGAGTTTAGAATTGCTCAAAATTGATTATGTGGATCTATATCTGATACATTGGCCTATGCCTAGCCGACTGGAGACTTGGAGAGCATTGGAGTCTATATACGAAGAAGGGATGGTACGTGCCATTGGCGTCAGCAACTTTATGCCTCTTCATCTAGAAGAAATTTTAGAACATGGTTCGATAATTCCTTCAGTAAATCAAGTAGAGATGCATCCTTTCCTGCAGCGTAATGAGGTATTAGATCAATGTAAAGAAAGTCATATAGCTATAGAGGCTTCCAGCCCTCTGGCACGAGGAAAACGCCTGAATGATCCTTATATTAAAGAAGTGGCGACCAAAAATGACTTAACGCCCGCACAAGTGATGATTGCATGGTGTCTCCAGCGGAATGTAGCGGCAATACCTAAAACTACATCTAAAGTGCATATGAAAGAGAATTTCGACTCGCTCTATATTTCATTATCGCAGGAGGACATTGCTATTCTAGACAAGCTAGATCAAAATTATCGCACTACAACATGGAATCCGTATGATATGAAATAACATTAACGAAGAGATAGGGCTACAAACAAATATACATTTACTCTTATCGCATAGTGTGCCATCTCTAAGTCTTCTAGACCAAACGATGCTTATGTTGGGATATATCATCCTGATAATCGCCATATTAATTCTATCATATGCATTAATAATACTCTTTTTAACATTAATATCCATTAGAAGAGGTAAATTCTATTTTCCAAATTTGATCAAGCCAGGTCTAATCGTAGTTGAAGGACTTCTCCGCTCTATCTGGAGGGCATTACGGCTAGATGATAAAGAACTCATTTCATTCACTATTCGACTACGAAATCAGATGAATCATGATAAATTCTGCGCTGTGCCCATGAATAAGAGAGCCATTTTTCTCCCTCAGTGCCTCCGCTCTGCTAAGTGCCCTGCTGATCTAACTACAGAGGGTTTGGTATGTAGGCGATGTATGCGTTGCGGCATAGGTAGCGTCATCGATCAGTTGGAGAATGACGGAAGAATGGTTTTCATAATACCCGGATCAACGTTCATCAAGCGCATGATTAAGGAATATCATCCCAGAGCTATTGTGGGAGTTGGATGCCTACTTGAAGTAAAAGAGGGGTTAGAAATGGCAGATAGTATCGACATGATAGCTATGGGTGTTGTGACTTCCAAAGATGGATGTGTAGAGACCACTATGGAGTGGGAGAAGCTCTTAGAAGTAGTAGAACTTGTTCCGGGAGATCCACTCACAGCAAGTAGTTTAGCTCCATAACATCATTCATCAAGTATGAGCAACAAACTCAGAGATCGGCTAGAAGTAAAATGTAAAAATATGGATATCCCACTGCTAGGTGTAGCGCCAGCAGAAAGGTGGAATGACCCACCGTTCACTCCATGGATTCCAGAAGAATTCCGTCCCCTCTCTATATGGCCTGAGGTCTGCTCAGTGATCGTTATAGGCCTCCCTATAGATCTTCCAATAATAGAAACTGCTCCTTCTATATATTATCATGAATTATATAATACAGTTAATACATTTCTCGATCTATCTACCTATCGTCTAGCTCGCTTCCTTGATAATCATGGTTACCCATCCATATACGTTCCCCGGGATGGTTACGGCTCCCTATCTATACTCAAGGATAATCCCTTTGCATTTTTCTCACACCGACACGCAGCCTATCTCGCAGGATTGGGTACTTTCGGTGTGAATAATATGCTTCTTACACCCGAATACGGCCCTAGAGTGAGGCTTGGCACTATATTCACTACTGCTGAGCTACCGGTGGATGATGTAATGGATATAGATTTGTGCATCAAGTGTATGCGCTGCTCAAGATCATGTCCGGTAGAAGCGCTGGATGATACAGATTATCCCCTAGGCCTTACAAAGAAGGAGATTTGTACACAATATAATGCCTCACTTGCACGGAAACATGTATCGCCTTGTGGAAGATGTATCAAGGTATGTCCAATCGGCAGAGATCGGGTTCGTTTCAAACGCACCGATCTAAGGCTATATGATAGAGAGTATATACGGCCAGATCTTCATCGGGCCTGGAAGCATGTGCAGTCTCATGGTAGTAAGCAAGTCTAATATCGTTGTTAGGTGTGAGGAATAATATGAATTCTGAGGAGTCTCTAAAAGATCGATTCCGTCGTGCCATGTGTGCATATCTATCAGAAGAAATGGATCTTGACCACGGAGATGAGGATCATAATATCTCAGATTCATTATCAATCCTAAATCATACTCTGGATGAGTTTCAGAATGGTAACATAAATCTAGCCACTCTGAAATACCGCATGGATAATTCGTTCACTGAGACAGGATATATATTCCCTCCTAGAGAGGTTGTAGGGGCCATTCGAGAAGTCGTCTTAAATATAGATGTAGATGAGATCTCACCCATTCTCATTAAATTAGGAGCCATGCCAGAAGATCTTACGTGTGCTAAGGGTCAGTTATTAGATGCTGAGGAATTTATTGAGCTTAAGGTTGCAAATGGAAAAGTAGATCGATCAGTAATTTATGGATTCTATTCCTTAATCACGTATATGTGGCATCTGCAAGCCCCTAGCATATGGCCACTTTATCACGCCCAGTTGATGAGTATATTTCAAGAATCAGACATAGTTGGACAGGGAGATCCGCCGCAAGATTTGATCGAATATATAATGGCAATACAGCGCGTAGAGGATGCAGTTGGAACTAAACACTATAATCTTATTCGCCTCCTACCACTGCTGGATGAAGAACTCCCATCAGAGGAAGCATGTGTCCAAAAAAGTATTGATATGATTGGAGTGTTAAGTGAATCACATAAGTGGGATCGTGTTCTGAATTGGTGTGATCTTCTCTCAGCATTTTGTCCTAAAAAACCAAAGGCTATGTATGGCCGCATAGCGGCATATGAGGCCAAGGGACTTACTATGATGGCGATAGCCGAGGCAGAAAGTTTGGTAAGTCTCTTACCCGACGATTTAGAAGCAAGCCGAAAACTTCTATCCTTATACAGGAAAAAAGGGATGGTGGCAGATCATAACCGAGAAGTAAGGCGGATCAAAAAAGCGCTGAAGCCCACATGATTCGATATAATATCTGAGTATTTAAATTGTTTTATTCAAATAATACTCTTTGATGTAAATGCCGTACATTATCGATATAGAATTACCTCATGTAGAGCGTTATGAACCTATGACGCTTTATCAATTCTCACGTTAAGTGATTGATTAGATTTTACGACAATCAATAATTATTGTTAAGAAATATACAATATCAATTCATTGAGTGGCTGATAACATAGTTCTGTATGCTTGATTAGACTCTCCGACTTGTTGGAATCCATCTTATGAATTATATCTCATATTCATTATTAGTGCATAATTCAGGATAGATTGAGAGGTTTCTATCCTATTCCACCATCTCTAATGGAATATAGTGATAGAGTGATTTATTGAATCAGTTCGCTAATAGGTCGAGCAGGTCGGCGCCCTTTTCTCCTACTTACATATACATTACGTCCTTTTTTATGAAGAATGAATATATCAGGATACTCCTCCAAGAACTCTCTCAATCCGCTCTTTCCCATGCTCTTAAAGTTTATCTCGGGAGCAATGCGCTTCAATTCCTTACTCATCTGGGGCAGGAATGCTTTACCATCATCTTTGACTGCAGTCTCAAAAGCCTTAGTAGCTAGGCGCACGACTTCCATAGGTCTAAGTTCTAATTGGGTTTCATGAGGAGCTGGATCAGATGATTTCTTTTCGCTAACTGATTCGATGACTTCAGGAGGCTGCATTATCTCCTCTTCTGCCCATGCAGTAGGCCGAACCATCATACTTTTACCCCTACGATTGAGTGTAAAATAAGATGGTAGTGCTTCGAGGAGATGAGATATCTTCTCCTTACCGTAAAAGCTGCTATCAAAAGAGGAGTCTATTCTACGTGCTGCTCTGAATAATCTGAACGTATCTACCCATCCATCTGAAGTTTTATCAGCTAGCTCATATGCACGATTTATGAGTGGAAGAGCATCCTCTGGAGACATTGTAGGAATGCAATCAGGAGAGGAGCTTGTCCGCTTAGTATCAATTGATTCTTTCTTCTCACCCCTCCTCTGTACATATATGACTCCGCGATCATAGCGCTCTACCTCAAATACATCGTCTAGGTCTTCGATGAGATTGAGGAGCGATGGTTTACCATAAGTTCGCGTATCAAATCCAGGATCTAAACGTCTTAGCGCAGCTCCGATATCTCCGTTAAGTGCCCTTCCATCATCATTTACTGCTGAATCGAATGCTCTGTTTAAGAGTTCAAGTGCATCTCGAACGGGACGTTGCTTGCGTTGGCTCCTAGGACGATCCTTTGCCTTCTCTTCTTCATCGAGTTCATCCTGATCCTTTCCTAGATTTTCAGTGGATACGAAAACATCACAAGCACGTCGGAAAGAGTCATTGGTGTCTTTCCTACCAATGCCTATAACGAATAGTCCATGCTCTCTTATCTTTATAGCTAATGAAGTATAGTCAGAATCGCTAGAGACAATAACAAATCCTTGCACGATGCCATCATGAAGTATATCCATGGCATCTATTATGAGTGCGATATCAGTTGCATTCTTAGTAATGTGTCGATTTGATATGTTTGGAAATTGCTGATATGGTGTTAGAGCATATTCTTTCAATTTGGCCTTCCAGTTATTAACTTGGCCCCCTCCTGTCCAATTTCCGTATACTCTTCGAATGATGACTGAACCATACTTGGATGCTTCCGCCAACATGTCTTCAATGAGGGTTGCCGAAGCATTATCTCCGTCAACCAGAAAGGCAAGTTGCCTATCATCTATCCTTTTTTCAACCATCAAGAGATCTCCAATAAGTACTGCATATCTAAAGAGAGGTTTGATAAAATAGTTTTGTTAGCTCAGATCGCCCTCACCTTCTGTCAACTGTTGTGAAAATCATGGAAAATGTGCTAACATGAGATTAATATTAGCTTATCATTTTGAAAAATATAGATACTAATTTGATAGCTATATGGTATCAAATCTTAGTATTTATTATTGATTGATGATGATTTAAGCTATGAATAACCTGCGAAGGATTAAGTGTATCTTATACCTAGTGCATCATAATGGCATATGTCCAGAGTATAGTGCTTCGCAATTATCGACGCTTTCGCGGTGAGGTCGAACTTCCTTTATCGGGAGGTATTGACATTATTCAAGTGCCTCAAGGTATGGGGAAATCGAGCATTGTAGAATCAGTTGCATGGTGTCTGGCCGGGAATATATCATGGAACGAAGTCATGAATTTAGAAGGACGTCATGCGGGAGAAAGTACAATGGTTTCCTTAAAATTCTATGATCCTCATCAGACTGTTCTTGAGCGTATTATTTTGTCATCAGCAACCGGTCTTGAGGAAGATATAATAACCTACCCTGATGGAGACTTTAATGCAAAGCGGGAGGAACTTTTTCCATTGTCATGTATTCACTCCAATATTTTGTCAGGAATCTCATTGGAGAGAGTTGCATATGGAGATAGAGCTGGTGGAGAGGTGGCAATAGAGAAGATGGGAGGTTGGGATAAACACGATGCTCAATTACGATCGTCGATGGAAGCCACATCCTTGTTCTCATCGATGATGCTCGATTCTGCCATCACCTGCCTCATGTTTGATGAGCATGGGAAGCTAAGTGTAGAGCTTGATGGTCCAGTCGTTGACATCGAGGAGTGTCATGCTATGACACTCGCTGCTGCTATTGCTTTTGCTAGAGAGAATTGCAGTGGAATCCCTATTTTTCTCGATGAGCCATTTGAGAAAATGAATTCTGATATAATAGAACAAGTAGCAGATGCCATATTGGAATTTATGGATGGATATCAGCTTGTGATACTACTTTCTAATAAGGATGATGTTGAGAAGGTTAGATCCAGCGGAAGAGTAGATAAAGAATTAGAGATCAAGGGTTAGGAAATAAGTAGGTGCAGTAAAAAGTAGATGATAGTAGGGATTATACATGTCTACCATAGAGCATAGTCAGATAAGTGTTAAAGATCTTCTCGTATTAGAGAATAAGATAGAGGAGGGAGATTACATACTGCTCGATGTAAGAGAACGTCGCGAATTTGAATCAGAGCATATTCCTCTTGCCACTTTAATGTCCATATCTGAACTTGATAAAAGATGGCGGGAATTAGATCCAGAGAAAAATCTAGTACTATATTGTCGCTCAGGAGTTAGAAGTAGACGGGCTGCCAATCTACTAGCTAGTAAAGGATTCAAGAACATCTCAATACTAGATGGAGGATTGAATCACTGGAGAATTGAACGTGGCTCCATGGAAAAGAGATAGAAATGAGATATATTGGATCAGAGGAGATTTGCCTGCTCCCAGTCTAAGATCTAGATTATACGCCTCAGCAATTATCTGCGTAGGCTGGATGATTTTCTTTTTCTTATGGCTACTTTTAGCAGCTAATAATTTCACTATATATAGGAACATAGCGATTATTTTGCTATCGCTAGCAGTGACTGTTATCATTATAGGAATATTATGGATAAATTATGGTATTGGAATCGGTAAGCGCTATGCTCCTACAGCAATAGAATCCTGGAAGTCTCATTTCCTTAGAGGAAGATTCGCTGCTGTAGCGACTATGTGGGGAGTTTGGACATCTGTGGTGATTATATGGCTATACTTTTTTGCTGACAGATTATCTGGATATCAGAACGTTGCCATAATCATTATGTCGCTACTAGTTGCCATAGTTGGGACTTCATTAATATGGAGACATCATGTGTATAACTGGTAAATGATTCCAACTTTGAAAGAGCCTGATCGCAGACTGGGCCCTACATTGGCGTTGAGATATCGATAAATTACATCAATCTGACTGATCAATATTAGCTAGTCGACATGGATCGAACATGGACTGTGGCAAAGTTATTCCGCACATTTGTTGTGCAACTTTCCATCCACCTGCCAAAGATGCCAGTATCCCGATACCATTGCATCCTAAATTATACATCAGGTTTGGATTATTAGGATCCGGTCCAACCAACCTAATGCCATCTGTCACATATCCCATCAACCCATGCCACTCCATATCTCTACTATAGTCGTCTAATGTTTCTCTACCAAATATATCAAGACGATTGTAAGCGTCAACATCATAGATCTTCTGAGGATTGTATTGTTCGCCAGACGCTAAATCTTTTTCTGGCCCACCGAGAGTAGTTAATGAGTGTTCAGAATATGGATGATTGGTGACGTAGTAATAACTCTTCTCATGTTCTTTAAAAAATGATGCAGAGGCAGGAGATTCATTATCATACCAACCCGACATGAATCCAATTTTAGCCTTAATGTTGCCTACTGATACGGGCACCTCACAAGACTCTATCTCCATACCTATATATCCATTAGTGCACAACACTGCATTATCTGCAAACACTGTGTTGCGATCGACAGTGGCAGCTATCTCATCACCTAAGCGCAATCGTCGAACACGACTTTTCTCGTATAGGTGAAATCGATCCGGATATTCATCCAACAAGTAATCTGCTATAATGTTTGTAAAGAGGGCGGCATTTAACACACCAGCTGGAACGCACATAGCAGCAGTATATCCCTTATTTTTGAGATTGAACGGCGGAACAAGTTGCTCAGATTCCACCTCCCTTGTTCCACCTATATTTGCCGACGTATTGCTTATAATAACTACTTCTACCTTTTCGCCCCATATAGCAGCTCGCCTATCTGCTTCCTCAATCATAGATGAGATCATTTTTTGGGAATCGACAAACGTCATTCCTTTTACTCTATGAAAAATATTTTTCTGGCCAATTTTTTCTAATATTTCTTCTAGTAGATGCCATCCTGAACGTAGTTCCCGATATCCTTGAGCTACACATTCCTCATCCAGATTTTGAATTAATTCGTTATAGCTCTTTTCCATAGATGCTACCACGCTACCAGCGCTGTGACCAGTTGCTCCATGGGCGACTAGATTCGCTTCAAGTAATACAACTTCTCTATCTGTATCATGTAACAAATAAAAAGCAGTAGAAAGACCAGCTATGCCTCCGCCAATCACAACTGTATCAGTAGACTCATTCGCTGTAATTGGTATGGGAATACGTTCTCTATTCAAGAGACTTAGCCACGGTGAGCCCTTCTGGACTGCCATGATGGAGTTATTTGAAAATAGACTATTTAACAATTAGAGGAGATAGAGATCACGCTCTCTAGCATATTCTAGAGCCTCTCTCCTTTCTTCTGAGGATAAGGATCTGCCTAGTTCTGGATGCTCGTATGCACGATGCTCTGGACGGTATTGATCCATAAGGTTAATTGCTGCACCAGGGAGGTATTTAGCCAACCAATCGATAATTGGGAAGGTGCAGCATTCCAGATGACCAGGGAGCTGTAAATGCCGCACTATTACTTCACCCTGCTCCATTGCTATCTTATGATTGCGATACACTATGGAGGAATAATCCTTCACACCACAAATTCGCTGAGCACAGTCGTCATTGCCAAACTTTAGATCAGTAAGATATACATCGATGACTCCACTGAGTAATTTCATGGAGTCTTCTTCTAAATACATATTAGAATTCCAAATTTGGGCGATGTTTGATTCCATAAGACTTAGAGATTCTAGCACATAAGGTAAAACTGGGATTGGATCACCTCCAACCCAATTTACATTCTTAATCAATCTTCCCGAGTTTAAAGCATCACTTATAGTTTCAACTAACTCTTTCGATGAAAGTTCAACTCCTCGATCTGGCATTGTACTGAGATCGTAGTTCTGACAAAATGCACAATTAAGATTGCAACCAGAGAAAAATATAGTATATGAGGGGACAAGGGGAGCTTCTTCCCCCATATGTATGAATGTACTATTTATCCGAGGATTAGTGACTCCACACCGTCCCCGACCAGACATACGAGCGTCTCCACATCGCCAAGGGCATAGTGAGCACGATCTCATATGTGGTCTTGCTAGCTCAGCCTTGAGGTCTACTAATGACGGTTTTACCTCAGGACCAATCTCATTGGTAAGTGTGTATGCTCGCTTCACCGCGGAATCGTGCTCCTCCCATCGTCGCTCCTGCGACGACATATCGACTTTTATCGATTTTGCACTCATATAACGCGGTCTGACCGTGCCATCAACTACACTTAGATAACGCGATAGAGGGTGCACAGTCAACTATCATCTATCATGATAATTAATCCTTTCTAAATGCTGTTTGGCTAGGAAGACATGACTAGAAAATATTACAAAACACATATACTATTTATTTTCCTGTTTGAGTCGCATTATAGAGTGAGAAGCGATATCGGGAGTTATCTCATAGCCTACTCCATTTCGTCCTAGTCGTGATGCAGCAACTAATGTGGTTCCACTGCCGCAAAATGGATCTAATATCGTTTCCTGCCGGTAGCTAAACGCACGTATTAAACGAGACGGGAGAGTGAGTGGAAAGGGCGCTACATGATCGCGCTGATCTCCACTTCCCTCTGGATTCATGAGCCATACATCAGAATTCTTTATACTTAGCCAGAACTCTTTATCAAGGCGGGAAGCCTCTCGATCTTCAGGAGTGACGTGGGAGTATTTGGAGGTTTTTTCCGGCATTGGTTTCTCTAACTCTAAGATAAATTCATGCATATTATTCAGTAAAATTCCTCCTGGGAAAGGGTATGTACCTATAGGAGCACGTACTCCATTTGTCTTATGCCAGACTATATCTCGTTTAAATATGAAACCTATTTCCTCACATAAGTCTATAGTACGGCCAGCGAGGTTCAGCGTCCTGTATGAACCTCCTCCCAATCGAACAGGAAGATTCATTATATTTATAAACGCCTTTCTACCAGGTTGTAGGACACGGAACACTTCTTTCCATATCAAGGCTATGCGCTCAAGCCATTCTTCCACAGAGTGTACATTACCAAGATCTCCATCAATAGATGGAGATGAGTACATTTTAGCATTGAAGTATGGTGGCGAGGTCACTACAAGATGCACACTTTCATCATTTAGATCTTTCATATGTGAAGCATCAGCACATATTACTTTTTGCACTGTTTTACCAATATTCAATCTTGTACCGCGAGATATAGTATTTGGACTGCTAGAATCTGCCAGATGAATTAATGAGTCAAGGTCAAACCGTTGCTGACCGCTAGATGCCCTATGCATTAATATATGATTCTCTCGGCCTAATCGATGTATTTCTTCTACAGTAGTTTCTAGAAATCTTGCCGCTTCCACTGCAGATAGATATTTCCGATCGCGATAATCGTGGCGATCCTGATGCATCTAACCATCCACATATCAAATTAGGCAGGCAGTCATTGTTAAGCTTTTGTGATACTAGTAATCAAAGCTGATTATTTAGATCTCAGCGTGAATAATTTATTTTTACAATAATAAATAATACTTTAATCAATAAATAATGCTATAAAATATTAGCATATGAGTTGGGATCAGCTCAATATAATTGTCAATTCGTGAGCGATCCATCAATCCGAATATTTTATTAAAAATTATGTAAATTTAACTAATCATTAGTCACTTCATCAGGACGGCGGCTACCGCTACCTCGCGGCAGATGCTCGACACGGAAATTATAATCAGGAAGATTAGCAGAAAATATGTGTACCGTAGGCGCAAGATCGGGTTTAGAATAATCAGCTACCATACTGATGGTCTGAGTGGGGCACACCTCTACGCAGGCATTGCATGTGATGCATCGATTGCGCACTATTGTCTGACTTTTAGCTTCTTTATTAGTACTTATCGCGTTGGTAGGGCACACCCGTTCGCAGCGCCTGCAATATATGCATTTACTCATCTCCCACATAACGCGGCCACGATTAGATTGAGGCAGATCTGCCTGCACATTAGGATAGGCCGTAGTTACTGGTCGTTGGAACAAATTCCTTAAAGAGGAACGAAGCATAGACATTATATCACCTATCTGTACAGCATATACATGGATCTACCGAGACCGTAATGAGTGGTACGTCGGCTAACCGACTCCCTGGAAGCATGGCCTGCACTGAGGGTACATTCAAGAAGGCTGGAGTTCGAATTTTTATACGATCTAATTGTAGCCCTCCAATTGCCTTGACGTGGTATAATAACTCACCACGTGGCGCTTCTACGCGACTGAGGCCTTCCCCAGTCGGGTGTCCTTTTACAGTCATTATCACTGGTCCCTCATCAAGCAGCTTGAGACATTCTTCAATTAGATCTATAGAATGTAAGCATTCGTCCATTCTTACCATAGTGCGTGCATAACAATCTCCTTCATCTCTTACTACAGGTTTTAGATCTATCATATCATAAGCAGCGAATCCATCTTCTCGTATGTCTTGAGGAAGTCCAGATGCTCTAGCCACTGGCCCCACCGTACACCAATCTCTAGCTTGTTCATTCGTCAGAACACCGACGTCTTTCATCCTCTTCACTAGAGTATTATCTCTAGCAAATACATCTCTTAAATCTTCTAATAATGGCCTAAGCTCCCTCATCACATTAGCGGTATGTCTCTCCATGCCAGCATCCATATCTCTCTTAATGCCTCCGATAACATTGATGCTATAATGTACACGGTTGCCAGAGATTTCATTAACAAGACGCATAGCCAATTCTCTTTCCCTAAAACACTGCATAAATAGATTCTCATAGCCCATAGTCTCAGCGGTATGCCCAAGTGCAAGGAGATGAGACGTTATGCGTTGGCACTCCATCATTATTGTTCGTATCACCTTGGCCCGTACCGGCACCTCTATATCATAAATATCTTCCATAGTTTGACAGTAAGCTGCAGAATGATGATTAGAGCAGATACCACAAACTCTCTCAACTAAATATTGCGTTTTCTTATAGTCAAGAGCTAACGCATATTCCATTCCTCTATGGTTGTAGCCAAGATTCAGTGTTGCTCCTACTACTCTCTCCTCTTCTAACTCAAGTCCTATATTGAGAGGTTCCAGAAACGCAGGATGCTGTGGTCCAATGGGAATAGTTGTAGGACGCTTCATACTTCCTCCTGTCTTTTGCGTAGAGGTGCTATAACACTCTTTTCTGGCTCAAGCAACAGTCCAGGTGTAAGACCTTTGAATTTCATTCCCAGTAAATCGATGTTTTCGCGCTCCATATTTATCGCTCCAGAATAGATATCAGATATGCTATCTAATTCGCGTTCGACATCCACAACAAAACGATGATCTAGTATGACTCCATCTTCATCAAATACGTATATTAGTTCTATATTTCCCTCATCACAATCTCGGCCAGTTATTGATACTAATCTCACACCTCTATTTTTCATTCTGACAGCTATGTCTCGTATGACTTTATGTGATTCATTAGCAGAGCTATTATTCAGACTCTCGCCTCCTAGCCTTATCTTCCCATAACGATAATGCTCTGACGAAGCCATCGATAAGGGCCTCTGGGCAAGCAGCACATCCTGGTACGTAAACGTCTACAGGGATGACTTTGTCAACTCCTTGGCAGACATTGTAGCAATTATGAAAGGGCGCACCAGTACTAGCACAGTTGCCACATGCTACTACCAGCTTAGGTTCTGGAACTTGCTCATAGAGATTGCGAAGTCTATCTTCGCATCTCATTGTCACCGGCCCAGTTATCAATAATATATCGGCTTGTTTAGGATTGGCTCGATTTATTCCACCAAATCGCTCTACATCATATTTAGGAGTTAATAGCGCCCATATCTCTAGATCACATCCATTACATGAACCAGTATCAAAATGTAATATCCAAGGCGATTTTGTCCCTATCTTATCCAGTAATCCCATCATATCACCTCAATTATGTACAATATGAGGAGGTTGAGAGCGATCAATCCTATCCCCACGGTTAACATGAAGGCTACCATACTTTTCCTGGTCAAGCGAGCAGTGATATTATCTATCAATATTGCAGCAAATAATAATATAAAGGCCAAGACAAGCTTGAGAATTATGTCAGATGTGATTCCGGTTCCCCATATGAATAATGTTATCATACCATAAACAAACGCTAGTTGATACCAATGGCCTAACTCTAGCAGGGCTAAATATGGCCCCGAATATTCTACATAAGGTCCTGTAACTAATTCCTGATGAGCTGTTGGTACATCAAATGGGGATTTTTCCAGTAGGATGACTAATACCGGTAATAGTGCAATAAGGATTAGTGGAATATGAGACAGTAATCCAGGAACTATCTCACCAACTAGAAATGATCCTTGCATACCTATCGCAATTACTGCTAAAAATAAGATGGGTTCATAGGCAAGCATTGCGAGTAGTTCACGATTAGCGCCTAAATGAGAGTAGGGTGAAGGCGTCGAATAGGCACCCAGAACAAGAAAGATAGCTCCCATGCTACTGATAAAGAATATTACTAGGAGATTTCCCCCAAATGCAAATAGCGCAAAGGCAATAATGTGGAAAATCAAAGAAAATGAGGCAAATAGTGCTTGTAGATCGCTTAATACGAGCGATTGTTTACTCAATAATTTACCTATGTCATAGAATGGTTGTAATAATGGAGGGCCACGCCGATTTTGTAAACGAGCAGTGATCTTACGATCCAATCCCATGCTGATCCCTACTAATAATGGTCCAAGGAGCAGAATAGCGATCGATGACAGTATCATTAGAATACCTCCATAATTAGTGGAATAATGACTAATATGACAATTAGTGTGGCACCGATCAGATTTCCAATACGCGTGATTTTGGTTACTAATTCATTCGATAGGTAATATGATCCTCCAGCCTGGAAGATCACCTCCTCGCCCCCACCATATGGTACGGTGACATCTCTAGAGCGCCGCCTGAATAAGCTGATTATCAATATGGCCAAAACTACTAAAAATAATATCAAGAGTGCCTGGACCTCGCCCTCTACAGTAAATATAGATAGTGATTCAGTTAGACCAGGGAGCTCATATTCCATGGCTACAAAGGGAGATATGAGGTAATGTGTTATTGGCCCTACTAAGGCAGATATTGCTACCGCTCCTGCACTTAACGCTCCCAATATCCACCGATAAGATTGTGGAGATACATCCTCTCTTAGAGGCCGTCTCGTTCCTGTAAAAGAAGTCAGCAAGATCCCAAGCCACTTGAAATAATACACTACCATCGATGCAAATCCCACTGCTAAAAGGAATGCTAATAAGGGAAATGTAGTTGTAGTCTCACTAATAAGCCATTTTGATACGAACATGCCAAATGGAGGAAGTACTAAGGTAGCTATTCCTATGAAAATAGATAGAGTGACAAGTGGCATATCTCTTCTTAGACTATACATATCCTCAATATCTTCAGACATCTTACCTTCTTGGACGACCCCAACTGCTAGGAACAACAATGCCTTGGAGATCGCATGGTATAGGAGAAGGATTACAGCTGCGGCGAGAGCTAACGGAGTTCCGATACCCGCGCACATGAATATCAGGCCAAGATTCCCTACAGTGGAGTATGCAAGTATGCGCTTTGCATTACTCTGAGTCATGGCAAGTATAGATGTTATCAGAAAAGATAGCCCTCCTATAAGGGCGATAAATATGGAAAAGAAAGTTTCTCCCTGTAGTGAGGGTGTGATTCGAAGTACTAGGAATACTCCTAGATTTACCATGGTTGAGGAGTGAAGAAGTGCTGATACAGGAGTTGGCGCAACCATGGCGTCTAGCAACCACGATTGAAATGGTAGTTGAGCCGATTTCGTAAATGCTCCGATTGATATGAATGCTAATGGGAGTAAAACTAATCCAGTCATGTTTCCGATTGGTAAGTCAGTGAATAGATAAGTCTCATGATAATGCATCATAAGCCTAGCGCCAAGGAGTAATGCGAGACCTCCGCCCGTGTTTATTATCAAGGCTAATCTGGCAGCAGCTCTAGCATCATCTGTCCTAGTATGACCAATCAAAAGGAATGAAAATAATGTGGTGATACTCCAGAAAACATCGAACCACCGTATGTCATTGCTTATCGCTGCTGCATTCATTATACCTAGGAAGGCAAGTATTACAGCAAGGAATACACCCCGACGTGGATCGTTCCTCATATATGTTAACGAATAAAGAGCAATTATGGAGCCGATGATGGAAGTTATCATCACCATGATCAGAGCAAGAGTATCTATCAAGAAGAAGCTGGTTTCGGAGCCGGGAGTTAATAATATAGTACTTAGTACTGCTAATTGTCCGATTGAAAATGCTATCACTAATATACTTCTGGTCCTCCATCCCAAATAGAGGAATGTTAACGCTACTATAGCTCCAAATATTTCTACTAAGTAACCTAGATCATCAGGCAGGAAGATACGAGTGTCAATGAATCCCTGTCCCGCTATTTCAATGAAGAGTATTAGAGATATGACTGCCGTAGCGACGGCAGTCATTATGGTCACCTGTTTCAATATCTTCCGCTGCCCTACAAGGCATGCTATGGCACCTATCAGTGGAACGAAGATTAACAGCGTAATGGCTGTTTCAATGGTGGCCATGATTATCTAAGATGAGAACAATACCTTATTCTATCTTTGCATTATGATTTCGAGCTCTATCTCGATAATGCTATTAATATACGTTACCATGCTGTACTGATAGATATGAATAAGACGGAGAGGCTCATCCAAAAGAAGAACCTGCTCCTGGCGACTGATGGTAAGCCTCATTCAATGAAGGCTGCACAATATGCTATCGAATTGGCCAATTTGGCCTCCTCTAAACTGTATATGATATATGTTGTCAGTAAGAGCAACGAATCTGAAAAGCAGGCCTCTATTGATGAAGGGATGGAGAAATTAGAGGAGTTGAAAGAACTTGCTTCTGCAAGTGGAGTGGAAGCTACGGCTCTTCTAGAGGGAGGAGATATTTACGAAGCAGTCATTGATGCCGCTGAACGTCTTCAAGTTGGAGCAGTGATTGTTGGCACGTCAGGTAAGAGCACTTTGGGTCGAGTTCTGATAGGTAGTGTGTCAGAATTTATTTATCGCAACTCGCGCTGTAGTGTAATTGTGGTACGCTGAATAATTATCGATTATTAGCTTCTTCCAACAAATCTAGAGCCACCATTATGCCATGAATTATGGCTTGCGGTCGAGGAGGACATCCCGGGATGTACACATCTACTGGTATGAGGCTATCGACAGGTCCCACTACTGCATAAGATGATAAAAATGGCCCACCAGAGGCTGCACAAGATCCCATGGCTACCACCATCTTGGGTGATGGTGTTGCTCGATACGTCTTTATCAATGGCATCTCCATATTTCTAGTAACTGCCCCCGTGACTAATAACATATCAGCATGCCTAGGGGAGGCCACTATATGCATACCAAATCTCTCAATATCATGGATAGCATTGGTAAGGGCATTCACTTCCACCTCACAGCCATTGCAAGAGCCGGCGTCTACTTCACGTATGCCTAGGGATCGCCCGAATAGTTGATGGATACGTTCCTGTAACTGCTTTCCAAGTTGCTCTGTAGATTCATCCATAAGTGAACACCACCTTCAATCCCTCTTTACTCTTGGAGGCTAGTTCAAATTTATCGCTCATAACTATACATTCTGGGCATACTCGTGCACATTCTCCACAGAATACACATAATGAGAGATCTAACTGGAGTCCCTCATCTACGAAGTCGAGTGCAGATACTGGACATGACGCAATGCATTGATCACAGCGATCGCATCTATTCATGTCTGCCTCAGGGCAACCCATAAATTCCGCAGGAATTATTGGCTGTTCAATAGGATATTGAATTGTTCTTGATCTCCTTCCAAGTAATCGTCTTAGTAATTTTAGTATCATCTTCCCTCACAGATCGTTTCCAGCATATGATAAGCTAAAGCTTTTGTTTACCAGTGGAAAATCAGGTACAATGTCTCCACGCACTGCGAGTTCTAGACCTAGCCAGTTGCAGAAACTAGGATCACGAATCTTATGGCGAAATGGTTTTTCCTCTTCGCCGATCATCCAATGCATAAGTTCACCACGAGATGCTTCCACTAAAGAAAGTGCTGTTGTTTTGATAGGCGCTCCAGTAAACTCAGTGCAGATTGAGCCATTTGGTATCCTGTCTAAGGCTTGCTCGATTATAGCGAATGATTCTCTCACTTCATCTATTCTTACAACAGTTCTAGCATAAACATCTCCAGACTTCTGCAAAGGGATACGAAATGACATGTCTGGATATGCAGCATAGGGATGATCTCGCCTCGTATCTATATCGACACCACTAGCTCTGGCTATTGGTCCCACACAACCAAGGGATCTAGCATTTTCCTTGCTCAAAATCCCTGTTCCCTCAACACGATCTAGCATAGATACAGATGACATCATAGTGCTAGATAGGCGTTCAAATTGCAAACGGAGATCAACCAAATGAGATAATAACTTAGCTGATTTGTCCCTATCAATGTCTTTATTGACACCTCCGATTGTATTTATAGAGCGAAGTAGGCGAGATCCTGTCAACCACTCATTAAGCTCCAACACTCTCTCTCTGAGCACATAGCCATCTGCAGCAGGTACTGCAAATGCAGTATCAAGTGCGATGCCAGAAATATCTCCTAGGTGATTGTACAAGCGCTCTAGCTCTAAAATTATTGTTCTAATATACTCTGCCCTCTCTGGCGCCTTGATTTCAAAGAGTTGTTCAACTGATTGGCAGTAGGCTGCAGAGTGCGCAGCTGATGTGTCACCAGAGATCCTTTCGGCCAAGATAACGCCCTTATGATATGGCATAGTTTCGGAGAGTTTCTCTACCCCCCTATGCACATATCCAAGTCGGATCTCCAGTGCCATAATAGGTTCGCCTGCAACAGAAAATCGGAAATGGCCAGGCTCTATAACTCCAGCATGAACTGGACCTACCGGGATCTCGAATACACCATCTCCCTCCATGTGGCGATATTTATATTCTCTCGGAATTCGCGGTATATCTATTGAGGAATCAAAATCCTTACGCAGAGGAAATGTATCTTGTGGCCAATCATCATACAATACGAGTGGGCGAGGATCGGGATGGCCATGAGGAGTGAGTCCAAACATATCTTGTATCTCACGCTCATACCAGTTAGCTGCATGCACTCTTGGCACTAGAGATTGGAATGGTACACCATCCCATACTGGACTTACCACTTCGATAAGGCAACCATCATGATCTAAAATAGCATACATCATAAATGATTCTGCTGTAGCGCGCTCATCAGTAGCATGCAGGCTTACTAGACGCCCACCGACCTTATGGATGATATCTACTAGATCTACGAATTGGTCTCGAGATGTAGCCACATGTAGTAGCTCCCCCCGATGCTCTAAGCGTTCTGCCATCGATGAAATTTTACGTATTAATCCATCGTTGAAGCTCATGTCATCCCTCCCATGAAGAGTGAAGTCATTTGCTCTAATGCTGTCTCTAATACATTGGGCATCCAAAGTCCGAGAATACCTATAGCTGCCAGTAATGGAACCATCAACACGGGCCTCCATTTACTGATCTCCCCCTGCTCCATATCAGGAGCATCGCCGAACACCATTCGGCCTACCTGATACAATAAGGCCGCGAATACTACAGCGAGTAGGCCCAAATATAGAGCTGCTACTAGTAGATCGCCCTCCATTATGGTTCCTGCTAATATCATTATTTCACTGATGAAAGTGGCGAAAGGAGGGCATCCGACTATAGCTAATGCACCGCCTATAACTAGTATCGCAGTAGCAGGCATGGCTGATACTAATCCCCTTACTTCTGTGATCTCCCGAGTTTTATAACGCTGAAGTATATTACCTGCTCCAAAGAATAATAAGGTCTTAGTTAAGGCATGATTTAGCATGTGGAATAATGCTCCCATAATGGCTAATGGAGCACCAACGCCAAAGCCTACAGCGATTATGCCCATATGCTCTATTGAAGAGTAGGCCAACATACGTTTGTAGTCTTTTGAAAGTACTATGAATGCTGCTGCTGTAGCTAATGATAATAATCCAAACAAGAGTAGTAGATTACTACTGAATTCAGGGCCAATGGCTGAACCTGAAATTATGAGATGGAAACGTAGGATGCCATACATAGCACAGTTTAGCAAGACCGCTGACAATAGTGCCGATACAGGAGTTGGCGCCTGGGAGTGGGCGTCAGGCAGCCATGTATGCATAGGTGCTAATCCAACCTTAGTCCCATATCCAATTAGCACTAGGATGAAAGCGATTCGTAACAGACCAACATCTAAATTAGCTAATACAGTTGGATCCATAAGAGTAGACCAACTTAGAGCATCTGAGGCACCTCCTAGAATGTTGACTGATGAAGCATACAATAATACGGTGCCTAGTAGAGCTAGTGTAATACCTACTGAGCATATTATTAGGTATTTCCAGGCAGCCTCTACTGAGGTATCCCGATCGTAAAAGCCTACTAGATAAGCAGATGCTAAGGTTGTGCCTTCAATAGCTATCCATATTATGCCCAAATTATCCGATACGCCTACCAATATCATGGTGAATATGAATAAGTGGAAGAATAAGTGGAAATTACGTAGTTTGGATTTACCTATAGTTCCATCTTTCAACTCTAATCCTATATAGGACACCGAATACAGGTTAGCTACCAGGCCTACTAATGCAATGAGGAATAAGATGTATGTAGATAATGCATCCATGTACAGTAGGCCCTCATCTATCGTCCCGTGATAGTAGACCTGATAGGCTAGGTAGATTGTTGCAGCAAAGGTGATCAGCGAAGCTAACACTGATATTGCCTCTACAGCGCGCTTGTGACGCATAGGATATAGTAAGAATGTTGTGACTAATGGGATAAGTAAGAGTAATTCAATCAATCGTGTAACCTCCTAAGTATGGTCGTATCTACTGTGTCAAAGGTGCGATTGATTCGGAAGGCCAGCAATCCTAAGATTATTGCCGCCATGAGTATGTCAAAGAATACACCTAACTCAACTATGAGTGGCATACCATATGCTACTGCATAGGCAGCCATGAATAGCCCATTTTCCATTATAAGCAATCCGATGATCTGCGTGATGGCTTTCTTACGTGCAATCATCATGAAAAATCCGATGAATATGACGGCCAATGACATCGGAAGGGAATTTTTAGTTATGGTCTCCAATATATCATGTCCAGTGACTATTGGTTGGACTATGTAGAAGCTCAGTGCTGTGAGGACTCCGCATATGAGGAGTGAGACAGGTAGTGGGACTAAGGGTTCCACTTCCCTATGCACTCCGATCTTTTCGATTACATATCTAAGTCCCCACGGGATAAGAGCACCTTTCAGCGCTATCGTTAATGCAGCCACAATGTAGATGTGTCCAGCATTAGTCAATGCTGCTACTGCTGCAGCTGTTATCCCTAACACGATAGAGTGTAAAGAATATAATCGGACCAGAGACAAAACTCGACCACTAGCCACCGCAAGGATGGCTATTAGTAAGAAAGTGGCAGCTAGTCCGTCAATCAAATTCATGGGAATAGCGTTAATTCAGGCCACCCCCAAGATGTAGTACGCTATTACTGCTAATAAAGATAGTATAAATGCCATAGTAAACAAATTGGGTAAACGGAATAATCTCATTTTAGCCATAGAAGATTCGACAACTGCGATGGCTAGAGTTAGGATGCTAATTTTGACCAAGTAAGCTAGCAAACCGATGGCTAGTGCTATCGGATCCATAGAAGTAGCAATCCCCCAAGGAAAGAATATATTGGCCATTAGGGTGAAAAATACTAGCAACTTGGTCATGGATGCATATTCCATCAACGCTAGATCCTTTCCTGAATACTCTAAGACCATTGCCTCATGAACCATAGTAAGTTCAAGATGAGTTGCTGGATTATCAACTGGGACTCTAGAGTTTTCAGCTAAAATGGCTATGAAGAAGGCTGCAGCAGCCAGTAATAAGGATGGCTCTATTAGATCTAATCCTGTAGAGGCCATATTCATTGATATACCGCCTAGATCTGTAGTACTGGAAATTAATCCTACAGTGAATATAGACAGTAGCATTGTAGGCTCTACTATGGAGGATATGAATAATTCTCTACTTGATCCCATCCCTCCGAATGTTGAACCAGCATCTAATGCAGCTAGAGTAGTGAAGAATCTAACTATTGCTAGTAAATATATCAGTAAAAGCAGGTCCCCTATTAGGCCAAAAGTACCTGTATAGATTACCGGGACTAACAAGGCCGCCGCTATCACTGCAGCCATGCATACGTACGGTGCAATTGATAGTACCCATGAAGAGTCCCTAGATCGTATAGATGACTTATATAGTAATTTGAGCAAGTCACGATATGGCTGTAACACGCTTGGACCCTTCCGCCCCTGCATACGAGCTTTAAGTGAGCGTATGATTCCGGTCACTAGGGGAGCCAGTGCTAATAGCAGAAAGGTTTGAATTAACTCTATTATCATCTGAATACCACCAACAACACTAGGAGTGTGACGAAGATGTATGCCAGGTAGGCCTGGATGCTCCCCATCTGTATCCATCCAATGCGATTGGATAATTCCACTGCTGCACGATGAATAGGGCGATAAAGATAGCGTTCGAATACTGGCTCAACCTCTTGATGGAATTTCATGCGAGCAGGTATGAGTGGCGATGAAGATTTTGTCTCACTTACTTCTGACTTGACACCAACATAGCGACCAAATGAATGTATTAAAGGTTGCGAGTGTCCAGTGGCAGTGTACTGGTTGCGTGGACCAAGTGGCGTACCGCAATCCCAAGTATCCTCTCGCATTATCCTCTGTGGGCCGCCTAGTCGATTAGAAAGTAAGTACACTAAGGGCAATAGCAATAGGAATACTATGACTACTGCAAGTGGACTTATGTGCGAAAAACCTCCATCTGGCGTACTAAGGGTAATTCCACCGACCACTTTTGAAGCTATACTTGTCCCAAGAACAGAGGCAGATACTTTGTCTACAATCCTTACAATAAAGGTCGCTAGTACACCCGTGAGAACACATAATGAGGCTAATATCATCATGCTCCCTAGCATAGAATTAGATGCTTCCTCAGCATTTTCTGCATGATCACTTCTAGGCCTAGCTAAGAATACTGCACCATATAGGCGTACAAAACATGCAGCAGCTATAGCTCCTGCTAATGCTAGAGCAGCTACTGCAGCCGGTATTAAAATATTGACCATAGGATCCCCGATAGTCTGAGAAAGGAACAGAGACTGGAATAGCATCCATTCTCCTATGAATCCATTTAAAGGAGGTATGGCCGATATAGATAATGCACCTACGAAGAAGAATGCACCAGTATATCGCATCCTTCTTCCGATTCCTCCCATCTTCTCAATGTTACGAGTATGAGAGGAGGAGATTACCGCTCCTGCGCCCATGAATAACAAGCTCTTAAACAATGCATGACTCATTACATGGAACAGGGATGCTACCAAAGCTAAGGCAGCTATATCAGCCAGGTATGGAATAGTAGAATCCCCATTGCTAAATGCCTGGAATACCATAGCTGCTCCTATTCCAATGAATATAATGCCCATATTCTCAACCGTAGAATATGCTAATATGCGTTTGATGTCCGTTTCTGCCAGAGCATATACTACGCCAACTAATGCAGAGATACAGGCTATCAATAGAACAAGTAGGCCCCACCATACTTCAGTGACTCCCAGAAATCCGAAACAACAGCGTATAATCATATATGCTGCTGTTTTGACCATCACAGCAGACATCAGGGCAGATATATTAGATGGAGCAGCTGGATGTGCCCTTGGAAGCCATATATGAAGTGGCACTAACCCAGCTTTGGTTCCAAAGCCCAATAGTAGGAGAATGAATATTCCTGAACGCATAGTTCCTGATAATTCACTCATTTCTCGGATGCCAGCAAATGAGGTGAAATCAAAAGATCCTGTCTGCGTCCACATTAGTAAAAATGCTGCAGCTATAAATGCAGTTCCAACATGTGTCATTACCAGATACATCAGGCCTGATGAGACACTATCTGCCCTCCTCCATTCATATATGACTAAGAAATAGGATGAGACAGACATTATTTCCCACATTATGAGGAATAATATGGCATTGCCTGCAGTGAATACCATACATAATGATAGTATAAATATATTGAATAGAAATCCCATTCTTCCTAGATTATATTTATTCTCATATTCTCGAAGATATCCTACGGAGTAGATGGATACGCACATCGTCACTATGGCCATGACGATTAGGAAGAACGCAGATAGGCTGTCCACACGTAATGAGAATTCTCCGAGTCTTTGGATATAAGTAGGTAGAGATAGTATTACGTCTCCATGGCCTAGGAGCACTGGTGCCGACATAACGATTAACATAGCAGAACTCAACGCAGCTGCGATGTAGGGGATGAGCATGCCAGCTCTTCGTTTATTCAGTAACACCGCCAGCAGCGCGCCAGCAAGTGAGGTCAGGATGATAGATACAAACAACATGTTATAGCCGATCAATGGAAAGTTTACGAGTAGCTTGATGGATCAAAGTGTGCTTATTCTCGTAGATAACCCTTCCTAAAGATATGGGATCATCTGATTCCACCACATAAACGTATCGGGACGAGTCAGGAATAATCGAATAATATATGACTCATATATTATTATTGATGGTGTCAGGATCGGTCATATCCTCTCAGTATTAATTAAAAAGTAATAATTAGAGACAGATCTCAGTATTGCCGTGCGTATGGCATATACACGATCCATAGGCTGAAGAACTATAGGTAGACATATAAAATCACTATATCAATTTATAATAATTATTATTACGATTTATATTAAATTAATATTTTATATTTGCAGAATTTCAATTGAGATACTATAATTGTTTAGAAATGTGCTATGCCATATGTATATGTATTATGCCTCACCCTACGTGGCCAAAAGGGTAATGTTCCCTCAGAGATTGTGCCGGTATCCAATAGATAAATATATGTGATCTCTCTCCATACAGAGGTCTCATTTACATCTTAACAGTATGACTCCGACATACTGCCGATATACTGTCATGAGGTGCACTAATGGTACAAATGCCTGACATCAACAGAGAACTGCTCGCATGCTTGCAATGTGGATACTGTATGAGAGTATGCCCATCTTATGAGCAGACTCCCTGGGAGTCCATAACTCCTCGTGGGAAGGTCTATTATCTTGCTCAATT
>JAAYTA010000104.1 GCA_012518185.1 Methanobacteriota archaeon | reverse complement strand
TAGCCAGACGTCAAATTTTTTATCTATTCCTTACGCTCAGGGAAGAGATTTTGCTGATAATACTTCTTCATTCGATGGCGTGCGTCGATAATGATTCGCTGTAATTAATCTTTTGAATTGAATTTATGATTATCTGATATGATATTGATAATTAATCTAAAGTTACTAAATGAAGAAAAGGATAAGTGGTTTACTTTGACCTCAGAATAATGTAGTGTAGCATCTCTTCTCTTCGATATCATCTACATTGAGGCCTGGTATCAAGATAGTCATTGTAAAGCTATTACTTTCACCTGGGCCGAGAGTAACTTCCATCGATTCAGTATATGTTTCATCACCAGACTTCAATTCACAAGTCACTATTTTACTCTGTGTAAGTACTCCGCTATTCTTAATGTCTATCTCGAAAACAGCTCTAGGTGTCATATTTTCTGTAATATAGTATTCTGCATCGTAGTCTGTAATAGTCATACTGAGCCCAGTACCCATGTACACTCCGATCACTAGAGATATTATCACCACAACTCCAACGATCGCCATGATAGATCTGCCTGAACCTTGATCAGGGCGGTAATTTGATACCATATTTTGAGGAAACAATTACAAATGTAATAAACAGTCGATGGAAAAATGAGAAATGAGAATGAGTTTCATCCGGGGGATAGATCTGCTTGAGCTATAGTCCGATCTATCTCATCCTTGAGCTCTTCCGGTATGTTTCGGATACCAACTTCAAGGAATCCACGGACAATCATCCCTATAGCGTCATCCTCTGATACTCCTCGAGACATGATGTATTCTACCTGATCTCTAGCAATCTTGCCAAGTGATGCCTCGTGAGTCATTTCCACATCAGGTACATGTGCTTCCAGCTCAGGGATAGCTACATTCACACCCCTTTCACCTAATATCAATCCGCGACATTCTAGGTGTGCTTTGATATCTTCTGCCTTACCGACTAGTGATCCGCGATTAATGACGCTGCCACCAGTAGTTATGGAACGTGATATAATCTCAGCTTTAGATCCAACTCCACTTAGTATGGCTTTAGATCCGAGGTCCAAATCTGCTCCTGGCTGTGCTACTGCTACAGTGTTGAACCTTCCCACTGAGTTGCGCCCGACTAAGTGAGCTGTCGGATATGTTTGTACTGATCTAACTTTCTTTAAGATAACATAGTTGTTGACATACGAAGCGTTATCCTCAACTAAAATGCCAGTCCTTGGGCGAACACCTATTTGCTCTGCCCAATTATGGATCATTGTAAATGTTAAACTCCCACCCTTCTTAACGTAAATTTCCGAGATTCCTAGATGAATAGCCTCTTCTACTTCCTTTTGAGATACACATCCAGTGACTACTTCGAGTGATGCGCCTTCTTCTACAATGATAATATTATGTACCATCTGAGCTGTACTTTCTGATCCCACTAGCATGCAGGCTTGTATGGGCATCTTGACTTGTTGGCCCGGTAATGCTCTAATGAAATATCCGGGAGCATCGGATAGATATGTGGAAGCAGTATACTTATCCATATCTGGTTGCACTAGCTTCCATGAATATTCCTTAAGCCAATCATGCTTTTTCATTGCGGCTCTTATATCCATGACTTCATACGCCTTGGAAGCAGCGCTATGTGACACCATTGAATTATCTAACACTACGATGCTACCATCTCGCCCTTCTCCAGTCGGTATTACTCCCGATC
>JAAYTA010000019.1 GCA_012518185.1 Methanobacteriota archaeon | reverse complement strand
AGATAATAACTTGTCCGGCACGACTTCTTCCTGTACGTCCGCGTCGCTGTATGCTCCTAATCTCAGATGGTACTGGTTCATAGAATATGACCAAGTCAGTATTTGCTACGTCTAAACCTTCCTCTCCCACTGATGTCGCAACTAAGGTATTGAACTCACCGTCTCTAAAGTTTTGCAATACTTCAATTTGCTCTCTTTGTCGGAGCCCTCTCTCTCCACATCGTCCCGACTGGCCAATAAGCTTAGTCACACTTGCGCCATCGATGCGAGATAGATAATTAGCCACCAGATCGCATGTGTCACGATACTGAGTGAATACCAATACACGAGATCCGGGTTTCTCGTTAAGCTGATGACTAACAATGCTCATGATGCGAGAGATCTTAGGATGTTCCATATGGAGATCCTCTATAATTTCCAATAACTTCTGGAACTCTTCAGAGTTGACGATTGAGCGAGATGCTTTTGTTCCATCTTCGGATGCTGCATCTTCTTCAAGTTTTACTATGTAGTTGCGCAATGCAGTTAGACCTTGCGTCTCAACCATCTCTACTGCATGATCAACTTTTATAGCCATGGCGATGAGGCTGAGCGCCCTATAGAATATGCCACTTTTTTCTCCAGAGTTTAATTTGACTTGGATATTGGCCTGCACTTCGAGGAGATAACGCCTAGATGCAGGCCTTGCTGGAGTCATAAGCCTCATATCGATTAATGATTTAATGCAGCGATCGAACAACTTTCGTAAGAGGTTAGATAACTCTCTCATTTCATCAGGTATCTCTACTTCGACCCAATCCATGTGTATATCATGAACATATCTTGCAACATCAGGATCTGATTCAGAGCGTACTTCAATATTATCAATATCTAGATTCTCACAAACTTCTTTTATTTTAACCATACTTGAGCCAGGCGATGCAGTCATGCCCATAGTTAAGCCATTAACATCACGATATTCTTCAGCAATTGGCACATAAGAGTAGTTGCCAACGCCGCGGTGTGCCTCATCGAATATTACTAAACTCACGTCTCTTAATGAGATCCTTTCATTACGCAAGTCATTAGCTATGACTTGAGGAGTTGATACTATTATCCTATTTTGTATCCATTCTACTTCTCTCTCCTCTGGAGATACTGCACCTGTTAACACAGTTATCGGACAATCAACTATATGCTCTCGGAGAAATCGAGCATGCTGTTCTACTAGTGGCTTGGTCGGAGCTAAGAATAATATCTTTCCGCCGTGTTTGGTTAAGACGTCCGCAAGAACTAATAATGCTACTATAGTCTTACCCATTCCAGTTGGGACTACTACTAGTGTGGATGACTTCAAACATATGTTCGCCAGCGTTCTTTGGTAATCCCTCTTTTCTATACTATTCGGTTTAATCAGAGGATGTCTGACGAACATAAGCAGTGCAAGCACCAGAGCAGGTAATTAATTTATTGGAATGGTTCCAGAATTCTTCTAAACGATAATCAACTCATAGTTGTGCAGCATCAAATTTATGAATTAAGAAGCTATCATTGTTTTTGAAAATATCAATTATGCTTTGATCAATCCTCAAGTGCATTGTGCGACTCGTCAACTTTCGATGAATGATATATACCATAGGCTTTCTAGCGCCCAATGCTCTAATGCATTAATCCATGAATAATAGAATCGCGCTGAGGATATTTTCAACTATACACGATCAGCTGTATTATGACTTAAAAATCTATCAGATAGGATTGTTTCATAAGTCATCTGATTGATGTAATAAAATGAAGGATAGGAAAAGTACCGGTAAATCTCCGGTTTTATAATCCACTTAGTGGCATCCGGCACAACTGCTGCAAGAAGACTGGATGTTGGGATTATTCACAATTAAACCAGATCCGCCCGGAGTCTCGATATAATCGACTGTAGATCCCTTTAGCATTTCAGCAGTTTCCTCATCGAAGAAGAATGAGAATCCTTCGGACTTCTGTTCATGATCTCCCTCATTAATCTTCTCTTGGAATGCCATCCCGAACTGTGGTCCAGAGCAGCCCATGCCCGCAAGATATATGCGGATACCATGTCCGGCCTTATCGTTTTTCTGGAGCAGATCGTTGATGAAATTTATAGCCTCAGCGCTTACCTCGACCATAGGAGTTACCTCAATCCACTGACAACTGGCAACATATTTAAGTGCAGCGCCAAAAATACACGGAATTTATCACATAATGCCTACCAATATTTTTATCATTCAGATCAATATGAATATCGAAATGGCCGAAATATTATTCCGAGAAATGCACCGCAAAGATCTGCCCATACTTTTGATGATAAGTCAGGAAAATATGGCCTCGATAATACTTTCTTCCTGGGGAGTGGAATTGAGAGATGAGGAAATATTACGTGCTATACTTGGTCCAGATGCATATTCAGAAGTAATCGAAATCGATGATGAAATTGTAGGATATTTCTCAATCGATATTCTCGATGGAAAAGCATTCATAAATGCTATACAAGTAAAGAAAGGCCATCAAGGAGAAGGATATGGCACAGCTATGATGGAGAGGATCTATGTTCTGGCCCTCTCCAGTAGGGCAAAAACCATCGATCTATGGGTACAACTAACTAATCACTCGGCCATGAAATTTTACCGTTATTGTGGATACCGGACGATTTCTAGACAGGGAAATAATTACCTTATGCGCAAAGATCTTCCAAATCATGATGCAGAATGATTAATCATGGTATTGGATATACAATTACATATCCGATTAAGCAAGCATGCTCAGTTTATTTATCAGCAAATTTGTTGAACTAGTAGGGATTCTTGCTCCTGCACTATTTGGATGACCTCCTCCTTCGATACCGTGTCTAGATGTGAACGATTCAATGAACTGGCCCAAGTTCTCACCTTCTGACATGGTAGAGCGAAGAGAAACCACACTCTCTGACTTTCTCTGATATAGCATAGCAACATAATTACATCCCTTTCGACGAGCAGCTTCAGTCAATGCACGAGTACCAAATCCATAAAATGAGGGCCTTCTCCCGTCGAACTTTATTATTGCAGCATTGCCAACGTGTTGCATGTGCTTATAAGCATTATTAATGGCCTTTCCCCATCTGTTTTGTCGAATCATTTCTTCATATCTCTTAACAATGCATGGTATTTCGGAAGGGAGATTATCTCTAGCCAGCTGACTAGCTGCATTATAGCGAAAAATATCATCTTTGATATTGAATCTCCATGCGAAGTCTAAGATATCGCACTCTTTTGCTA
Source organism: Methanobacteriota archaeon (assembly GCA_012518185.1). Classification (GTDB taxonomy): domain Archaea; phylum Thermoplasmatota; class Thermoplasmata; order Methanomassiliicoccales; family Methanomassiliicoccaceae; genus DTU008. The sequence goes on along the minus strand of JAAYTA010000019.1, from coordinate 15,734 downwards.
TACTATCGACATCTAATATTCTTCCGGCATGTTGGGTAGGTGAACCATTACCACTTTCATATAGATCAGCAATAGCGACTGCAGCATCCATGCCGTTGGGTTCTAATATACGATGCATTAATCCTGCAGCGCTAGCGGTGTCATCAATCACAGCCCAGTCGAATTGATTAGAAAATGGATGATGATCTATAAGAGTCACTTGTCGGGAATATAGTATACTTTCTATAGCGCCTGCTAAACTAGGAACAGGAGATAAATCAGAAACGAATATATGATCTGCGTCACTGGATTGCACATAGGGCGCTGCAGCGGCGGGTGAAGTAACAAATTGTATTTTTGAGTGAGGATAGCATCGCAGAAATATTGCAGCTGAGATAATGCCATCTATATTTCCTCTAGTGATGAGTTCTTTAGAACTTCTATGAAGCATTGGAACTGATCACATTATTGTGAGTTATGAAGACACTCTGCTAATTATCTATAACGATAATCATATTACAAGACATTATTATGATGAAATGTTGTCAGGCAATTGCGAATAATTATGAACATTATCTTTTCTTTTGAGGCGGAATTGTCAGTAGAGGATAACAGATGTTAGATTCTTTGAATAAGTGTTCATATGGAGTAGAAGCGAAGCTTGAAGAGGCATTCAACTCTATCGGAAAGAAGTCTGGCTTTGTTGATATTGTAGCCAGATTTGCTCCATATAAAGAATTCAAGAATACTTGGAAATATTCCAACAAGAGTATTCAGTTTAATATATCAGATTATATGAAAGGAGCTTCTTATGAGGTCCTAGAAGATCTTGCCATCTCCCTATATAGCAAACTTTCTGAAAATTCCCGTAAGACAATATATACTCCAACATTATTATCTTGGCTGAAATCTAAAGAATTCATTGAACAGAATCAAGCACTATATCTACATCGATCTCGTAATCTATCATTAGATCACCAAGGAGAGGTGTATGATCTCCAGGATGCTTATATTTCTTTAAAAGATCAAGGATTTGTGGACGATTGTCCCGATGCTGTACTCAATTGGACTATCAGGAATAATCGTAGGAGGGTGGGTTATTGCTCCATTCTCATGCAAGTAGTAGCAATATCATCAATCCTCGACTCAATTGCTGTACCTCCTTACGTTTCTGAATACGTATTGTATCATGAGTTATTGCATCTCCAAGATGGATTCAGACCTGATAGACGTTATCATAATCCGGACTTCCGTAGAAGGGAGAGATTATATCCGCACTGGAAGGAATCGGAAGAATGGTTACGTAGGCTTTCCTATTAGCATGTGTTAATACTAATTGGCCGGAGTCTATAATAGCATCTATTCAGATGTCTCCCCGAGGCGATTTAATGGAGGCTGGACGAGTATTCATAGAAGATCTAGCAGATGATAATGTAGAGATCGATGGACAGTATGGCCTCCGATGGAAAGAAGATCCTACTCAATATAAACATGGATATAAATTTCGAATGAAAATAACTGATGCCACTGGTGAAATAACAGCTACTTATTGGGGTAACAAAGATGAAGCCAGCGTGCGTGCAGTATATGATTCATTAAGAGTTAACTCAATAGTGAGAGTGGTTGGTACTACTAGGATCTGGAAGGGGCAATTACTCATTAATATAAATCCCAATAGGGGAGGATTAGTAGAATCAATTGATGAGTGTAGTTATGATATAGACGATCTAATCCCGAGAACTGCTAGAGATGTAGATAAGATGTTCTCAGAGATCATCGAATACGTCAATGAGATTGGGGATGGAAATATACGTGCAGTATTATCATCCATCTTAGAAGATGAAGACCTATCAGAGATGATCAAGCGATCTCCTGCATCTGTATCATATCACTGCGGTTGGATAGGTGGCCTTCTAGAACATACGTTGAACGTTGTGCGTTCATGCGATGCTATCTCTCTACTATATAAAAGCTTAGATCGCGACCTATTATTGGCTGGAGCCATATTACATGATATCGGGAAAGTATATTGCTATGATGTAAGCAGTACGATATCCGAATCAGCAGATGGACGGATGCTAGGGCATATTGCCATAGGATCTAATATGGTTGAGAAGGCTTGTGAAACACTCCCAAATTTCCCTAAAGCACTTAGATTAAAGCTCATACACATGGTGCTGGCCAGCCATGGTGAATTAGAAAAAGGATCTCCAGTCATACCTTCTATACCAGAGGCAGTGGTACTAAATCGCGCTGATGAACTTGATGCCACATTAGAGAGATATATTAAGGCTAGAGAGGATGGGAATGAGGAAGATATATTCCGATATGATAATACTCTGCGCACTAAAGTATTCTTATTATAATCATACCTTCTCCATCAAGATCGAGTAATAGTAAAGATGATCAGCTTTTCCGCCCTCCTTGGCCATTGCTGATTCATCAATCGTCAGTATCTCGAATGGTGGATGAAACATTTCTTCTATAGATGAACGTGTGGCTCCCTGAGGATCAGCAGATGATGTAGGTAGCATTGTAAACATACGGCCACCGCGTCGAAGTGTGCGATACAATTCACTTAGTAGCGTGCTCCTTTTATTTTTATCCACTTTGAATATACAACCTACATCTGCTATGAAATCAAATTCCTCATCACCAAATGATAATGCAGCTGGATCCATTATATGAGTAGTTATCTTGGCCTGTGCTGCTCGAGCATCCTTTCTTACTCCCTCTATGTCATCAGCGCAAAATCCGACAGCTGTAACTACAAAGCCTTCCTGTGCAAGATAAAGGCTATCACTTCCCATCCCACAATGTAGATTCAATACTCTGTCCCGGGGAGCAAGCCCACTCGAAACCACCTCGATCAACAAGGCGTGGGGACGTCGTTCGCCAAAGGTCTCGTCGCGTATGAGTCCCTCACGGAACAATTTATACGTCCTATCTTCCATAGTACTGTCTTGTAAGGCCTCTAAGATAAAGATTCTGCAATATCGTCCAATTAACCTGACTTGTTAGAATTAAATTATATGAAAATTGTCCCCCGTACCTTAACAGATTAGTTCATGGACGGCATAGTGCCTAATCTCCCCACACTGACCCAGGCCGGGGGTTTGTGTCGTGCGTCGGGGTTGTTCTCCAATCATTACCCGACGTCGCGTCGGAGGTTCATGCAGAGACCCATAGTAACGACGCACTGTACGCTCCAAGTGTGAAAGAAGGATCACTGATCACCTTCGATTTCAAGAAGCATATAATCCATGAGCTCATTGTACTTAATTCTTTTGCTTTTTATCAAGTATCCAGATGATCGATTGAGTACATCTCAAAAATCAAAAAATTATATGTATCATGTGATGAAATAGATAATGGGGGTGCCTGTGTTTATAGGTTGTAGTGGATGGTCTCATGAAGATTGGGTTGGAAGATTCTATCCTATATCTTTAGCTAGGAAGAAAGAGGAATGGTTACGATATTATGCATCCTTTTTCAACACAGTAGAAGTCAGTAGTACATTCTATAGGTCACCTGGCGAGATAATGATAAAGGGACTGATAAATCGAGGAAATTCGCTAAAAGATTTCGAATATTCATTAATAATTCCTAAAGAAATTTCTCATGAGGCTATGGTTGCCATGGATAGCAATAGTGCTAGCAACAAGATAATGGCATTTGAAGAATCATGCATTAAGCCGCTGGCTGATAATGAATTATTAGGTACGGTAGTATTGCAACTCTCATCTGGCTTCAAGTTTAGTGATGAAACGCTAAATGCTTTAGAGCATGTCCTGGCCTCAATAGATCCAAAGAAATATCGTTATGCGGTCGAATTCCGAAATAATTCATGGCTCAATGGAAAAGCATCACTTGACTCTAGTGTACATAAACTTCTATCATCTTATGAAGTAGCTACTGTTCAGAGTGACGGTACTAATCTCCAGCCGGTGCAAGATGTGACAGCTAGCCACACTTATATTAGGCTCCATGGGAGAGAATGTGCTTTATCTGATGAAGAAGATAATGAGGCCGGACCTGGTTATCTTTATTCTGAAGATGAATTGATATCTTGGACCAATCTAATTGAGCGTCGCAGGGAAGAAAATCAAGTAAGGGTTTATTTCACTAATAATGGGTGGGCACGAAGTCCAAAGAATGCCTTTCAAATGATGGATATACTATCTATACCTCATAGGGAGAAGAAAATCCATGTCCATGATCAAATAATGGAAGGAACATTCATGATGCACAAAAGATAATATTGCATAGCTCATTGTAGATACAGAGGTGGGGAATGAGAGAACTGTTCGAGGCAAGGTCTATTGCAGTGATAGGGGCCTCATCCCGCCCTGGAAAAGTTGGCCATATCATATTACGTAATATGATCACTTCCAATTATTCCGGTGACTTATATCCAATTAATCCTAACGCTGATGAGATCTTAGGCCTTAAAGCATATCCGGACATATTAGCCATACCAGGTCCAGTAGAGATGGCTGTGATCGCTGTCCCCAATACTGCTGTACCAGGGGTGATTGATCAGGCAGGCAAAAAAGGGGTAAAGGTAGCTGTGATAATCTCTGCTGGTTTTCGCGAAACCGGACCCAAAGGCGCTGAATTAGAGAACCTCGTTGGCGAAATTGCAAGCAAATATGGTATTCGTATACTTGGACCCAATTGCCTGGGTATAATAAGCACTCGAAATAACATAAATGCAACATTCACTAATAATTTCCCATTAGAAGGTAATGTCGCCGTAATGTCTCAGTCTGGAGCAATGGGTACAATATTATTAGACTGGGCTAAGGGTACGAAGATCGGTTTTTCTCAGTTCATTTCAGTTGGCAATAAACTGGATATTGATGAATCAGATCTTCTCGAATATCTTCGCGATGACGATGATACAAAGGTTATAGGAATGTACGTAGAAGGCATGCGCCGAGGAAAAAAATTCATAGAGCAAGCTACTGCTACATCACGATGCAAACCGATCATTGCTCTTAAGTCTGGGCGAACTACTACTGGAGCTAAGGCCGCCTCATCACATACTGGAGCACTCTCTGGAAGTGACAACGTGTATAGTGCAGCTATGTCTGAGTCCTCGGTACTACGCGTCAAGACACTGGATGAATTTTTCGACTTGTTACAAGCATTTGCTAATATGCCGCTTCCCCGGGGAGATAGAGTCGCTATAGTGACTAATGCAGGTGGTTTGGGAGTTATGGCAGCTGATGCTTGCTCAGATTATGGCCTCACAATGACATCTTTCAGTAAAGAAACTGTAGATAAGATGAGGGAGGGCCTTCCAGAGGAGGCTAGTCTGTACAATCCTGTAGATGTCATAGGTGATGCTGATGCTCCTAGATTCGAACTAGCACTTAGATCGGTACTCAACGATCCTGGAGTGGATTGCGTTCTAGCAATGGTTGCACCAACAGATCTTCTAGATGTTACAGAACTAGCTAATATGCTAGCGACATATGCAGGAAAGACAGATATGCCTCTAGTGGCAGCATGGGTAGGAGGAGCAGGCATGTCTACTGGATCTGCAGTGTTGAAGGAGGCAGGCATTCCTAACTATGAGTCGCCTGATCGGGCCGTAAGGGCATTGGCAGCTATGGCATGGTATCAAGAGATGAAAAATATCTCAGATTATGGCACGGCTCCACTAATTGAAAGGGATCTCTATAAGGTCAAAAAAGTGCTAGAGATGGTTGAATCAGAAGATCGCAATACTCTCAGCGAAACAGAGGGAAAGGAAATTCTGCAAGCCTATGGTATCAGAGTTCCTCTTACAGGACTTGCACATTCTGCTGACAACGCCGCTGAGCTTGCCAGTCAGATAGGCTTTCCAGTTGTTCTTAAAATATCATCTCCTGATATAGCGCACAAAACTGACGTTGGTGGCGTAGTAGTCAATCTTAAAGATGAAGAGCAGGTGAGGAGAGAATATGAGACCATGATGGCTCGTATTCGCTCCACTTTACCAGATGTACGCATTGATGGCATCACCGTAGAGAATATGTTTTCTGGTCGAGAAGTAATTATAGGCATGGTGCGAGACGAACAATTCGGACCTGTGATCACATTCGGACTCGGCGGAATATTTGTGGAGATATTAAGGGATGTGAGCCATGCCATAGCGCCGCTTTCTGAATATCGTGTAGATAAAATGATACGATCCATACGAGCATATCCTATTTTAGCAGGTGCAAGGGGAAGGAAACGTGCCGATGTATCAGCTCTAAAAGATACTCTATTTAGGGTAGCTCAGATAGCTATCGACTTTCCTCAAATAATCGAATTCGAAATCAATCCAGTCATGGTAGGGGATGAAGGCCAGGGATGTGGCGCAGTCGATGCTTTGGCCATCATTAGGAGGGATAAATAATGAAAAATTTGTTTTTAGGCTCGGTTACTGAACGCTCGGGGAAGAGTATGATCGCACTGGGCTTAGCAAAGAGTTGTAGGGATATGGTAGGCTTTTTCAAACCATTCAGAGAAGTAACAATATGCCATGAAGGTAGAGTATTTGATCAAGATGCTCATCTTATGAAATGTGCATTAGATCTACCATGGTCTGAAGAAGATCTTTCTCCGTTTGTATATGACGTGGCAGATCCAGTTACTATAGATAAAATTGTGGCATTTCATGAGCGGCTACAAGAGGGAATGGATCGCATGTTAATAGAGGGGACCCGCGATATCTTCACTGGCTGTATGGGAGACGTATCAGGCCTAACTATCGCTCATGATATAGGTGCTTCCGTAGTGTTAGTATCTTCTACTTCAATATCTGGCCTAGATAAAATATGCATGCTTCGAAAGGCAATGGAGCAATATCCATTAGATTTCCGAGGCGTGATATTAAACAATGTTAGCGATTCTAATGCAGGCCGTATATTGGCAAATCGAGGCATACCTGTATTGGGTGAAGTGCCAATTGTGCCAAAACTTAAACACTATACAGTAAAGGAGATCGCAGAAACATTAAGTGCTCGAGTGGTGCAAGGTGAAGATTATTTAGATAATAGAGTAGAGAATCTGATGATAGGTGCCATGAATCTCGAGACGGCATTATCTCATATGCGCAGGTCTGCTCGTAAGGCCCTTATAACGGGTGGTGATCGTACTGATATCCAGATGGCAGCATTATCTACTGATACTTCTTGCCTCGTATTAACAGGAGGAATGCAACCAGCTCGATCGGTTATGGTTCGAGCACATGAAGTAGGAGTACCCATAATATTGACTGACCTTGATACATTGGAAGCATCCGATCATATCGACAAACTTATCGCACGCATCGATCCGTACGATCTTGAGAAGATTGATCTGATTGCCAAAACAGTCCGTGAACATGTAGATATGGATGCAGTATGGAATGATTGAGTTGAATTACAGAATGTTAGGTGGCGAATGAATGACTAATCCTTCTCCAGCCATATATCGAGATCCAATCTTCCCAAGAAATCGGCTAACAGTTGGGGAGTCATTACTCTGGGAAGGAAGGCCTTCTTCTGTAGTCTATTTCGTACAGCCTCTGATATTAGTCATATTAACAATAATATTTGGAGTCATACTATCAGCCAACTATGGAGCCGTTGGAGAGATTAAAGTTGACGATTCTACTTGGGCACTAATTGCCATCCTATTGGTATTGATGCCTATATCTGCATTAGAGGCAGGACTATTGACCATGACAGTAGGTCTGATAGCTATAGCTGCTAATATTATGGATTTATTTGATGATAGCATCATCTCGTTCACTCCATTACTCATCGCCCTATTTGCGCTACTATACTATTATGTCATCTGGAAACATACTGCATTTGCTATTACAGATCGTCGCGTTATGACTCAATATGGAGTATTCAACATAAGATTCGGCGATACTCGCCATGAGCGCATATCTAATGTCACTGTATACCAGAATCTATTCGAGCGAGCTCTAGGATTTGGAGATATAATGTTTTCAACATCTGGAGAGACAGGAGGAATACATTCAGATCATTCTGGAACGCGAGTTGATCATAAGGGCGCAGTAAGATGGGAAGATGTTCCGCAACCATTCCTAGTCCGAAAGAAGGCGGAAGAGGCAAGAGTAATCACTCCATGGTATGAAGAGAAGACTCCCGTGTTACCAAAATATGTCCCAACTGCAATTCATCAAACTATTCCTCCAATAGAGGCAGAGGAGCGTCTGATTAAACTCAGAGAGTTGCGCGACAAGAATCTCATATCTCAAGAAGAATATGATGCCAAACGCCAGGATATATTGTCTAGAATATAGATCAAACTACAAGTTCGCTAGTGCCATCTTCTAATTCTTTGACCGTTACAACATTATTCATCATATCCTTGGTGTCATCGATATGGCTTATCAATATTATTTGATGAAATCGTTTTTCCAATCCATTCAATGTTTCCATTATAGCTCTCTTTCGAACCTGATCTTGAGAGCCAAAGATCTCATCCAATACAAGGAAGTTCAAATCATTACCAGATCTATCTGTTAATACTCTAGAAACTGCCAAGCGCAGACATAGATTTGCCAAATCTCCTTCGCCACCAGAGAAGCGCGATAATGGATACTTCGAATTACCATCATAGATGTGGATGTCGTAATTATCGTCCACTTCTATTCCTCCATACTTAGAATTGGTTACTGTATCAAACAGTTCAGAAGCTATATCTGATAAGGTGGGAGTGATCCGCTCCATAACGTTCTGCTTAAAATCATCCATCACTTGAGCCAATGTGGTAAGACTCTCTATATTCTTAGTGCGATCTTCAATATCCTTCTCAATTCTTTCTAAATCAGCAATAGCTTTCTTATTATTTTCTAATAACTTTTTAATATATTCTATTTCTCTAGTTATTTGAACTATTTTCCCGCGCCCATTCTCAAAATTCTCCGCCGCAGAAGTATATGCATGCTCTATTTCGTCTAACTCTCCTTCTCTGTATCCAATAGCTGCTAATTTTTCACATATGTTTTTCTCTTCATCGGTACAGATATTAACTTTGATCTTCAACTCTTCAATCTGGTTTATTAATTGCGGCAATCTAGTGGACTCTGTAGATAACGACTGGAAGCTACTCGCGATATTCTTTAAACCAACAATTCGCTCACTTATGGATACATACTCTTCCTCGTCAAAGTCATCATCACCTAGAGTCATCAATTCTTTAGATAATGAATCGTGTCTTTCTCGGAGCTCTCTAAGTTTTTCATAGGACTGTTTTAGTCGCTCCTCTAATTTAATCATCTCACTACTTTCATCTCGCAACTTTTTACGCCTATCTCTAAGGACAGATATCCTCTTCCGAAGAGTAACTAACTCTACTTTCATCTGGTCGATTGCTTCATTCTGGTTAGAAATTGTATTTTCAGTTTCCTGCTGCTGCCCTTCTAGATCAGATATTAAATCAGTATAATGGTCTCCTAAAGTTCTCCGACAAGTGGGGCATGTACTATCTGGGCCAAGAGATCGTATTTGTGAACAATTATTCTTTAATTTATTTGTTTCATGTACTAATCTCCGAATATCGGCCTCAGCTAAGGAAATAGCTCTCTCTTTATCATTGAATTCCTTGTCTAATCTTTCGAGATTTCCCTCAATCTTGGCTAAACTTCCCTGAGGATCTCTCAACTCTTGCTTACTTTTTAGATCATTAGTGACAATACGTTCGGTGCGCTCAATACTATTTCTGTATTCTTCTAATGAATTCATTAATCTCCCACGTTCATCATGTAATTTGCGAGCATCCTCCATAGACTCTTTCAATTCACACAGTGAAAGATATTCATCGTTTTTGATCTTCAGTTCAGGGAGCTTAGATAATTTATTCTGGAGACTAATAACATCTTTCTCAATATCTTCTTTCTGAACAACCAATCCCTTAAGCTCAGCACGCTTCTCCGACAGTCGTGCATTGCACTGATGATATTTTTTCTCCTTCAGCCTAGCTTCATCCCGCCGTTTCTCAGCTTCCTCTCGCTCTCTTCTTAGTCTGCTTAAGGCTCCATTTGCCTCATTTAATTGTTCACGCTGGATTGCTACATCTTCTAGGAGGTTCTTTCCCTCATCCTCAAGGACTTCTCGTCTAGGTAAACCATCAGCATTTAACAACTGATCACTTATGAATTTTAGAGCACTCTCCTCTTCTCTCCTATCTCGTCTTATATCATCGATAACTTTTTGCAAGACGTCTAAATTCAACATTCGGATAATGAGTTTCTTTCTCTCTGCTGGGCGCAAGGTTGAAAGAGCCGAGAGCTCCTTCTGGCGAGCGAATACAGAATGGAAGAATGAATAATGATCCATTCCTAGAATTTTTTCAATCTGAGCAGTAACTGGGCGCTCTCCTGATGCTAATACCTCACCATTACTCATTAATTGAGCATCAGCTCTGAGGCCTTTTCCCTTCATAGTCCGTTGAACTTCATACTGAGCACCGCCAAGATCGAATATTAGTGTAGCAGAACAGTCATCATTAGGTTCAGCCCCAGCACGCTTAATTCCTTCTTTACCATCGCGGTCTACGCTGGAAGTTCCGAATAATACCCACGAAATGGCTTCGATGAGCGTTGTCTTACCTGACCCGTTTGATCCCATTATCCCAACAACGCCATCTGGGAACTCTAACTGTGCGGATCGAAACTTTCTGTAATTCTCCAATTCGAGGTAGATTAATCTGATCCTTCCATCCCCCTTTTTAAATATTCTAGTCCCTGTACTCGTAGTGCATCTTTATCTACATGCTCTATTGGATATCTCTTCAGAAATGATACGAACTCTTGCTCTAATGAACTGATGCTAGCACTCCCTGCCTGTATGGAGATTTTCTCACGATCTATCTCAAACCGAGGTTCGAAATGCATGGCATCAGAGCCCAATCTTCTTATCCGCTTGAAATCAAGTGACTCATATACTGATCGAGGTATATTTCGCATGATTAAGCGTACAATGGCTCCATTAAGGTCGAGATCTAAACGTGATTCGATCTCAGCAGTGAGTGATAAGGCGTCGAGGCGACGCCCATCAATACAAGGTAGATCCAACATCGGACGGACTGGCAACTCTATAAAATCCCTAGTTTTTGCTTCGAGATCTATATATATGAATCCTTTAGCTTGATTCGCCTCTGCAAATGAGAATCGCTCGGTTGATCCACTATAGGAGACGTTATCTGTGATATTGTAGTGGCCGTGATAGTGGCCCATAGCGATATAATCTAATCCATCATGTAAGTAACAGGAATCAACAATTTGCTCATTAAACTCATTCATGCGGAATTCTTTAAATCCCACTACTCCAGAATGGAGCATTGCAACTTCATATGTAGTTTTTCCACATCGAGCTAATGATGATAGCGCTCCCTTGAACGCTTCCCCATCGATATGTGGAATGGCATGCACAGTTAGGTCATCTATAGAGATCTGCTCGTATGCTCCTTTGTAAACTGGCGTTATGTTAGGTAAATGCTCGAATAATCGAAATACAGAACCCGTCTCCCTTATTCTGGGTGTGGAATGATTGCCTGCAATCAATACGACAGGTATATCAGCTTCTGATAGGCGAACTAACTGTTCCAATGCGAATGCTAGAGCACGATTAGATGGCCTCACTGAATCAAACAGATCACCACTATGTAGAACTACATCGGGGCTAAGCTCAAGGGCACGATCTACGAATTTCTTGAAAGAGAGGTAGGTATCTACTTCTCTCTGATTTAGACCTTTGAATGGCCCATCTTCATCGCACACTTTACGATAGGCAGAGTATCCTAGGTGAGTATCTGCGACGTGGATAATTTTCAATTCAGTACCTCCATTATCATATCTCTTTCCCCAGGCGAAGGAGCATTTAGGTAGTCATTAGCTTTTCTGACCAATTCACATACTTGATAACTGTCAAATTTCAGAAAAGAGCATTCAATAGAATGTATTATTGATCATGCTTTTTTTGAACACCCTCTTAGGAGCATCTTCTACTGACTTTTCTAAATAATTCTCGTACAGATGGACTTTAACTGGAATAGCAAACGGCGTAAATGGTGACGCAATTAGTGCCTCTCCAGGCATTAGCATCTGTATCTCATTATCTAGCTGAGATATATCCTGCTTTGCTGAGTTCCTCAAGATCTCACGATCTCTTCGATCTGCTAGTCCTAGGATAAACAATGTATTGAATTGTGAAATTACTTCAGAATCGATGAGTTTGGGCTGCTGCGAAACTGCACATAGTCCTGCTTTAAATTTCCGACCTTCTCGAGCAATTTGTGCAAATATGCTTCCTTTGGCTTCTGTCAGAACACGCTGAGCCTCTTCCAATGCGATAAGTACTGGAGGAATTTTTTCAAATTTCGCTTTATCGCCATATATAAGCTTATGTCTCTCGAATATGGCGCGAGCTAAAACTGTTGATATGAGTAACTCTTCCGCCTCATACATATTAGATGTATCTACCAATACTACCTTGCCATCATGTAAACAATCAATAACATGATTGGTGATTGATAATTTAGGATCTCGAGAGATGAGGTCAAAACGGAATAATGTTTCAAGACGGCGCTTGACTACGTTGATAGATCCTTCATGAAACCTACCTCCCAATGCTCCATGTATTTCCTGCACACTTTTATCATTAATATCTGTGAGCCATGTGTCTTGAAATTTGAATTGGGCATTTTCCATAAATTCTTTCTGAGCCTGAGTGAATTCATACAGATTCTCTAAATCAGCTATTTGGATTTCTGAAGACGCCACGTGGAGGGAATTATATGGTCCATCAAGTTTGCGTGATGAAAATACTACTAATGCATCATCTAATTCTGCCTGCTTCAGCCCTTTCTTCCCAACTTCTCCACCATCATAATACTCACCATGAGGATCCAGGATCAGGAATCCATATTTACGAAGGCGCATGCAGGATAGGGCCAGATTCTTCATGAGATTGCTCTTTCCCATTCCTGTAGTGGCAAATATACCAATATGGTGAGGAATAGATCTTCCGGATATTCCTACGGGAAAGTTCATAACACGATCGCCAGAGCGTAGGCTCCCCACTTGTATATCGCCTAAAGTGTCTTTAAGAAATTCATAATCATCAGCATTAGTACGGCGAACCTTAGAGAAATGATGAGGAATTGTCTTAGTCTTTCTGAATTCGTCCCCAATGCATCCTAAGGGAGACGACGTTCCAATGCAGTGTAAATTATCGTAGATTTTACCTAGATCATATTCATGCTGTTCAGCATCCATGCGAAGCATACGGCCTGCTTCTATAGACATCCAATTAAGTTCATCAGAGTCAGCTCCATGTTCAATATCCATAACTCTGATCAAATACCGATCTGAGGTAGGACCACTTTCTGCTACTAACATTTCTCCTACTTGGAGCTCCTCACCGAAGTTCATCCTAAACGTAGTCTCTAAGACTCTATTACCTATGACACGGCCTATATGCAATCAAACCCTCTCCTCATTTGCCTACGAGTAAGCCAATCCTCAATAGACATTAAGATAGAAACGATTTATGGAATATATCAACCCTTGAAATGAGTTGTCTCATATATTATCTAAACTAATTTGCTCAACTAAAATTTATAATCAATATGACAGATAAAATATGTATAAGAATAATATAATAATATTTTATACATCGTCCAGTGTATAACATCATCGCATCATTATAAATTATCAGAATGGACGTTCTGATTGATACCTATATCTCTAGCCTTCGATTCTCTTAAAGAGGAGGTACGAGTAATCAATATCTAACATCTTGTTTTGTTTGATTTATGGATAATTGTTAGGAAGCGAATGGCATCGTCGATTGACTGAATTGGTCGAAAGATGATATTCGATTGTGAGTGATTGAATGAGTAAAGATAAACAAAGGATGGGAAATAATAATATTAAATTCGGGGCACTCCTTATTGTTGCTCTATTTATAGGCTCTGCGGCTACATTTGCCGTATCTATGGCAGATGCCGCAACCTCTTCTGAATACATCGTCGGGAAGGACTTTAGGGGGAAGACTTTCGTTAAAAACGACAGGGGAAGGATCGTACAATCCTCTTATGATTCTGCACGGATGATACAATATGCCATTGATCGCGCTCCTCAGGGGACCTCAATAAAAATCGATAAAGGAGAATATACTCTTAGAAACTCAATAAATTCGAAAACAGGAGTAACTATCTCTGGAGCGGGCAACGAGACAGTTCTGAAAAATGGACAGATCTTGATACAGACATCTAACGTCATCATAACTTCATTGCGCATGGAAGGAACTTGCCACCTAGTAATCATGCCAGATCGTGTTCCAATTCAAAATATAATTGTGCGAAATATATCGGCGACCTTAGGGAAGGTAGAGTCAGCATTCAGCGTTATAACTAACAAGTATGATGTATCAGACATTACTTTCTCACATAATATTGTATTAAATAGTGGCTCATCCGGATTTCTGCTGTCCGGAAATGCACAGATAACTGACATCTCCATTGAGTCGTGCAATGTTGTCAATTCTGGAATAAATTCTCGTTATAATGACTGGGTTAGTGGCTTCATACTAGCTCAACATGCTCCAGTAAAGAATATGTTAGTGGCAAATTGCGAGGCATCCAATAACTGGGAGAATGGTTTCTTCTTAAAGCCTGAGATGAAAAAAGATAACGTGATCCTCAAGGACTGCATTGCCAATAATAATGGCAGGAAGGCCAAATTCTCAGAAGGGTATGGATATTATCTGGATGAGAGTGTCGCTATGATCCGCTGTATAGGTGAAGGGAACGGAGGTGGGCTATCCAATCTAGCCCAGCTACCTGATCCTGAACCCGCACCTGAGAGAATTCCGGAGATCTCTAAAATTATTTTAGAAATAGACGATATGAAGGCTAATGTAGGAAGTACTCTAAAAATTACGGGTACGTTAATGGGTACTACCGGAGTATCTGGCGCCAAAGTGATGGTAAAGATTGTTGATCCTAATGGAGTATCTATAAATCCCATTCGAGGCGGTACCGTGACTACTGATAATGAGGGTAAGTTCGCTGTGAATTATAAGCCTCCTATGGTGGGCGCATATATCTTCGTAGCAACATTTTCTGGAAGCGAAGATTATTCCAAGTCTGATGCCAGCATGCTTTTCAATGCAGTAGCCATAGTTCCTGAACCAGAACCTGTGCTCAAGGGCTCAAAGATAACACTGACACAGAGTGACATGAGCGTTGAGATCGGAGAGACTTTTACTATAAGTGGCATACTCTCTGATGGAATTGGAATAGCTAGAGCCACAGTAAGCATCAAAATTGTATATTCTGATGGAACTACTACCCACTCCTTCGGAGAGGATAAAGTCATCACAGATCGGTATGGTAGATTTTCCATGACGTACATGCCCGATCGAATCGGTGATTACATGATAACAGCTACATTTGTTGGAGATAATTCCCATACTGCTTCTAGCGCCAGCTTATCCTTCGGTGCAATAGATCTATTACCAGATGATCCAGTACTTGATACAGTCACGTATGATTATGTGGTGAGCAATAATGTAGTTAGGTCTTCGAGTGGCACAATAGTCTATACTGGAAATAGTTTCACAACTGCTCTCCAATGGGCTGTTAAGCAAACAGGAAAGATCATTTATGTGCTATCTGGTACCTATTATGTAACTGGCACATTATCTATGGCAAGTGGATCAACTCTGATAGGTGATGGTGAGGCGGAAACTGTATTT
>JAAYTA010000103.1 GCA_012518185.1 Methanobacteriota archaeon | reverse complement strand
TTCATCGAGAGCTATTTGGATTTCTCCTAGTTCGGTCTCAATGATTAGCATCATATCATCGGTGATATCGACGATCTTAGCATCTAGTTCATCGAGAGCTATTTGGATTTCTCCTAGTTCGGTCTCAATGATTAGCATCATATCATCGGTGATATCGACGATCTTAGCATCTAGTTCATCGAGAGCTATTTGGATTTCTCCTAGATCAGTTTTGATAATGGCTACACCATCCCTGATCTCTGATATTATACCGCCTAAAAGGTCCTCTAGATCTGCAATAACATTCTCGATGGAGAGCTTGGAACCATAGTCTTCGTCATCAACACGCAGTGTTATTATATAGTCGCCAGCTTCGAGAATTGGTAGTATGAAGCCTGGGTTAGACTCTTTGTAGCCTTCTAGTACGCCGTTCTTATTGAAGGTCCATTCACTGATTTGAGGATTCATTCCATACAGAGCATCAGTTCCATCAATTAAGAGGATAGAGATATCGTCGCTATCAGAAAATCCTGTAGCTATAATCCGTAGTATCGAGGGACCAGTAACTACTGGGTTTTCGATAATTATGCCTGGTAAGACAGTGAAGATGAGAGGCACAATTTCCTCTTCGCCCTCTTCAATGATTTTGAGATCAATCTCGTTTTCGCCGACCATTGCATAGATCTCATATTCTCCACCAGGTAATGTTGGGAAGTTGAATTCCACTTCGAAATAACCTAGCTCATCCGTTTCGCCCTTGGCAACAATGAGATCATTATTATTTCCATTTATTTTCACCATGATGCTGAACTCATTATCAGCATATCCATACAAGTGTCCATAAATCACTACTTCTGTACCGAGTGATTCTTCTCCTAAAGTATCATATGTGATGTAACCTTCAGTTATGCCATTATCACTGGTACCTTCATTAGATGATTTAGTTGGTTCAACTCCAACAGTACCTTCATCTTTATTTATTTCAACTATCGAATCCTTGACACTCACCTTAATAATAGCATCTAATTTATCCAAAGGATCCTCATCATCCCCACTTATAGCTTTGAGGAGCCCATTATCGTCTAATATGAATGAAAAGTCATCCCCAGTAGCGAGATAGCTATGCATAACTATCTCTAACGTATATTTTCCAGCTTCTACATCAGTCATGTAGATCTTGAATGTACCGTCTTTGTTGATAGAGACACTTTTAACCGCTGTTTCATCCTCATCGATTAGATAAACAGTAGTTCCCTCAACTTCGGCATCAGTAAATTCGACGTTACCATTACTATCAACCTCGACTTTACCATCAATCACAGACACCTGAATAGGTGTAACTGCTATCTCCTCAGATTTTTCACTGACCTTTCCAGCAGCATTGACAGCAACGACGCAGAAAGTATATTCTTCGCCATTCTCTAATTCTGTAACAGTATGAGAAGTGCCCTCGGGCTTTATAGGCTCACCATCATCACCATAGATCAATTCACCATTCTGATATATCAGATAGTGAGTGATCCAACTATTTCCATCAGATTTAGGAACTTTCCAAGTTAGCGTAACTTCTCTATTACCTGGATCACCCTCTAGAGCTCTTGGAGCAGTAGGTGCAGAGATAGTGAATGGTGTAGCAGCAACGGTGTTAGACTCTATAGATTTTTCACCGATTACAGCAGTGACAGTGAAGGTATACGTAACATCGTTCTCTAGATCCTCAACAGTATATTCTTCACCATCATCTACATTTTCCTTGAGTTTTAGAACTCCATGTTGACGACATTTCACTATATAGTAGCTGACGTCCTCCGAATCATCACTCAATTCCCATGTTAGCTTAACTTTTCCATCAAGTGCTTCAGCTGTTAGCTCCAATGTTGGAGTAACAGGCCCCCCCCCCTTCATCAGCAGACACCGTCCCACTGAAGACGTCAATGGCCACAAAAAAGGAGGCCATGACAAGGAGTGCACTCAATGCCATAGTAGTTATTTTCTTTCTCATATTAATCACATTTTCCTCATACTGAGTGGAAATCACTCTCTGAGGTTAGAGTTGGAACTACAAAACAACTTAAATATATTGTGTACACAATAAATAATGCAATGTGCACAGTAATCAAGAGCTGTGCACAACCTCATCAGAATGTGCACAAAGTAGGATGCGATGAACACATGGCTAGGATGTTTTAAGAAGCGTATCGGAGGCATGGTCGAATGAGATCGTTATCGAGCTTTATCAGCGCATTCGAAACTACCCATTGAGCTAATGTGTCAGCAAAGTCCATAAGAAAATGTGAATTAATTCTGCAGATTACTATGTAGATGCACATATTCCAATAATCTGTATCTGATGAACAACAGCATAGTTCCTGAGTTATCACTACTCAAGTCAGGACTTATATTCTATCATAAATAACAGTATTCAAGGCACGATTCTAACTTTACAGTATTCCTTCTCGACATCACAGCGCTGTATGAAATATGCCTGGTCGATATTACAAGAAATATGATTTCGCAAATGATCTCCTCGAGCAGACAAGTGTTGTGAACTAATCACTCATACAGCTCATAAATCATAGAAATAAAATAGTATTATTCGAGCATTCAACTCTCAAATACTCTGCATTTCCGCGTAATATCATCAATGGATAGCCTAACATCTCTCCATACGAGTCTGAACAACATACACATGGCATATGATATTTCGATAGAGGCATAATCATGTGGATATAGAAAGTATGAGATTAGAACAATGATCAGTGTGATGATAGTTTAGATCTATTCCTAATGATCCTGCTCTTCTAGATAGAGATCGCAGAACTCTCTAATGGGACATATATCATGCTTAGGCCTCTGCGGCGTGCATACCTCTTGCCCAAATCTAACTAGCAATTCGTTTACACTTCTCCACAGGTCTCTAGGAATAGCATTCATCAGTTCCTTCTCAGTGTGATCTGGCTTCTTTGTATCTACTATACCTATGCGATTGACAATCCTATGTACATGAGTATCAACACAAATGAAATCGAGGTCAAAAGCATATGACAATACACATGTGGCCGTCTTGCGACCAACCATAGGTAGAGCATCCAGTTCCTCTACCGTTCTAGGGACTTTTCCACCATATTCCTCCACTAATATTCTCGATATATCTACAATGGCCCTTGCCTTACCCTTATGGAAATTTA
>JAAYTA010000133.1 GCA_012518185.1 Methanobacteriota archaeon | reverse complement strand
TGGCGCGCACTACGGGACAGGAAAGCCGAGGTCCTTCGCCTGCTGGCCGAGCAAGGCCAATTGACTCCAGAGCTGGAGACGGCCATACAAGAGGCCGATAACCTCCAAGGCGTAGAGGATCTGTACCGGCCCTACCGGCCGAAGCGTCGTACGCGAGCGAGTGTGGCCAAAGAACGCGGCCTAGAACCACTGGCCGACGCCCTATTGCCAGCCGATGCTGTGTGGTCTGTTCTGCAGAGTATGGCTGCGGAGAAAGCAGCGCAAGCCGAACTGGAAAACGCTGGGCAGGCTCTGGCGGGCGCTGCAGATATTCTTGCCGAACGCGTGTCTGATGACCCGAAAACCCGGGCGAGAGCGCGGGCCCTAGCCCAGGAGCGAGCCACACTCACCGCGGAATGTGCACTGCCTCCTGAGCGGGCGGAGGAACGGACTCCATATGAGAACTATTACGGTTTCAGTCGCCGGGTTCGTGACTTGCGTCCGCATGCGGTACTAGCCATAGATCGCGGAGAGCGAGAAGAGGTCTTACAGGCTCGCCTGCAGCTACCTGAAGAGGACATCGTCAGGTATATAGAACGAAGCTGGGTCGAGGCGCAGGACGCGGATGTAGCGAGTTTCTTAAATGAGATGGTTCTTGATGCTTACAAGCGGCTGTTGGCTCCTTCTATTGAGCGGGAGATCAGAAGGCAGCTCAGCGAAAGCGCAGGGGAGCATGCCATAGCCGTCTTTGCTCGCAACCTAGAGAGTCTGCTCATGCAGCCGCCAGTGCGGGGATGCAAGGTCTTAGGGATTGATCCGGGCTTCCGTACTGGCTGTAAAGTAGCGGCAGTGGATGAGACTGGTCGTTTGCTGGCCACGGCTACCATCTACCCGCATCCTCCCCAGAACCGGAGGGAGGAGGCTGGCCGCCTGCTTCAGGAGATGATCACCACCCATGACACCCAACTGGTGGCCATCGGCAATGGTACAGCATCTAGGGAGACAGAGATGCTGGTAGCCGAGGTGATTCGATCGTTTCCTGCTGCCAACTACGTCATTGTCAATGAGGCTGGAGCTTCAGTCTATTCAGCCTCTGATCTGGCTCGGGAGGAGTTCCCCGACTTGGATGTCTCCATGCGCGGCGCAGTCTCTATCGCACGGCGCATTCAAGACCCCTTGGCGGAACTGGTAAAGATCGAGCCCAAGTCGATTGGTGTAGGCCAGTACCAGCACGATGTGGACCAGAAGGCCTTGGCTCAGGCCCTGGCAGATGTTGTGGAATCGTGTGTCAACCGGGTAGGGGTGAACCTAAACACGGCTTCGGCAGCACTCCTGCAGCACGTGGCGGGCCTCAACGCGACGCTCAGCCGCCGCATCGTGGCCCATAGAGACAGCAGTGGCCCATTCGCCACTCGTCAGGAGTTGTTGGAGATCAAAGGGTTAGGACCTAAGACGTTCGAGCAGGCGGCAGGCTTCCTGCGGATACCTGATGGCACGATGCCTTTGGACGCGACGGCAGTGCACCCGGAATCGTATGCCCTGGCAGAGAAGATCCTGGCGGCGGCGGGGCTGTCACTCTCGGCGGTAGCTACGGGAGATGCCCTGGAGGCTTGTGCTACGCTGAATCCGCAGGAAATGGCGACAGCTTTGGGTGCTGGCTTGCCTACTGTGACGGACATCATCGATGCCCTGCAGC
The DNA here is from genome assembly GCA_012518185.1 of Methanobacteriota archaeon. Classification (GTDB taxonomy): domain Archaea; phylum Thermoplasmatota; class Thermoplasmata; order Methanomassiliicoccales; family Methanomassiliicoccaceae; genus DTU008. Next base: position 142 of record JAAYTA010000133.1, on the reverse strand, counting down.
GACCAGGCCTGGATCCTCGCACTGAGCTGCCCCCTCCCCCTTTCCGTCGAGATGTCCTGCATATGGAGGATTTGCGTTCCGGCATGCGTTTGACGGGAACTGTCACTAACGTAGTGGATTTTGGAGCCTTTGTGGATATTGG
>JAAYTA010000134.1 GCA_012518185.1 Methanobacteriota archaeon | reverse complement strand
CAGCATCATGGACGGATTGGGTAATGAGGGCTAAGGTATTATTCTTAGACCGACCGATACGGCGCATGTTTTTGATAACGGCTTTTCCTTCTGCCGACTTCATGAGAATCCAAGCTTCATCAAAGAACTCAATGGTATCTTCATTTTCGTGGCGTTCCCCAAAGTGGGTACAAAAGGCACCAAGGGCAAACATGAGGGTGATTGAGTTTCTCTCGTGGTCAGAGATTTTAGTGGAATCATCTTTTGGCAATTTGAGGTTGGCAACCTCTAGGACAGTAACCCTAGCATCATAATCTAAACCTTTTACCTGACCATCAGAGAAGGCTAATTCAAGGATAGAATTGGTAACGATAGAAGAGAGGTAGCGCCCAACAGAGGCGATTTCCTTGGTGTCATTATTTTTTAATAGGTCAATGACCTGTTTAAAGCCAACAATTTGTCCAGCTTGGCGTTGTTCTACTACCGTATTGATAGCTTCTGTAATGGCCGTCTTTTGATCCATAGAGACATCATCCACCGCTTGAAGTAAGAACTCTAGCATGTTTTTAGCGACTTCTACGGCTTGTTCTTTATCAAGGACAACGATAGGGTCCAGCACCCCGTGGTTTGACGTGATAGCACTATCTAAGGTGACAAAGTTAAAGGCTTCAATTTGGGCTTTACGCTCAGGATAGCGCCTAGTAAATTCAGGACTATTAATGACTTCCATGTAGTGGTTTCGCAGTTCACGTTTTGGATCCACGTATAGGGTTTTGACATTTTGTAGGGCGACACTTAAAAAGATAATCTGAGCCAAGAAGGATTTTCCTTGTCCAGTAGCTCCCGTAATAATGATATGTGGGTTTTTAGTAACTTTACCCGCAATATCTTCTTTATTTCCGACTGTGGCATTATAAAGGACAATATTCTTTGAGGAGTCAATGGCTTTTTGAATACTGTCCCAGCGACCCGTCCAGTTATCGACACGACCGATATACCAGCCAATACGGTTTCCAGAAGTGGTATTGGTAAAGGGCATGAGTTCCGCAAAGCCAGTAGGTGTGACTAGGTGTGTCCAGGTTCTAGTCTTTTTCTCTAGATCCTTCCCATAGAGAAGCGATTGGAAGAGATAGGGACCATCTTGACTTGCTTCACTGATTTCAACTCCCATATCATCAAAGTAGTTGAGGACGACTTGACGGCGTTGTCTGAGTTGACTGACACTAGATCCTGTCACGATAAGGTAGGCACCATAATCAATGATGTCTTCTTTATTTCCAACCTTTTTCATGAGGTCTTTCAGGGAAATAGAACCGAGGATAATTTCATCTTGTTGGACGGTATCGGTATTTTCAGCTTCTTGCATGATGTTATTGTAGCGGGTATTAGAACGCCCCATTTTCCCTTTAATTTTAGAGCGATCAATAAACTCTGCTTTGATTCGTAGCTCAACAGGGAAGTTCAAGCGTTGGATAAATTCCCCAAGGTGAAATCCATTAAACTGAATGGGAATCTTTCCAACTGGTAGCAAGCTTACAAAAGATGACCCGTAGGGACTTTCTAGTTTGAGGAAACCACCTTTTAGCACCTTGATGAGGGTGTCTGTGACATTAATCATGGCACGGTTAGCGAGGACCTCTTTTTTGTAATGAGGAATATAACGCAAGTACTGCATGCGTTGGTAGTAGAATAGCTCATCATCACTTAGACGCTTAGCACGTAGTGAAGAAAGGACCTGATAGACGGTAAATTCATCATTGGTGTAATCCTCATACCAGGTATCAGAGATTTCTGACTCATAGCCAAGTCCGTTGGCCAGTTTTTCTGATAACTCTAGAAAGCTATCGTTAGCCATTTCCTTAATGGTTGTTAGCTTTTGTTGTTTACGAAGGGTGACCCCAATCAACCAATCAAATTGATAGGGAATTTCCATCTCCTGGGTCAGTTTATCTACGGAATAGAGAAGGAGTTCTTCTCCTAATTGACGGCTATCATCTGCGAGAGCTTCAGCGAAATCTACCATCTTTTCTTCTAAGAGGTAGTCTTTTGGAATCAGTGAGATTTCAAAGGTTTTATTCTTGGCTAGTTTTTTGATCATTTGAGCCACTGTGATTTTGTGTTTTTCCTTTTTATCCGTATCAGTGATGGTGATTGGTGTGTTTGGAATACGATAAAAGGCCATGACGGACTTATCTTGTCGCATGGCCAAGTGATGATGAGTCATCTTGATTGGATAGACTAAGTTAATACTCATGGAACCTCCTAATTTAAGATATAAAGCCGTTTAGTGACCCACAGGAAAATAGGAAAGTTGGTGATGAAACCTAATCGTTTCAAGCCAATCTTTATCTTTTTCCTAAGAGTCATAGGCGTATTCAGTTTATAGATTTGTTTTTTCAAAGACCACTTCATCTACTGGTTCTTGTCGGCCTTCTTGATAGATAGCTTTTTTATTCAGTTTAAATTCCCAGAAAAAGACCAGGTAATCCCAAATGAAGACGTGCATTTTCTTTCCATTTGGTTCATATTCGGTATAGAACTTGGCGAGTTTAAAGGGGACATACCAATAGAGCAGTAGAGAGATGGAATGTGTGAGTTTAGCTAGAGGAACAAGAATAGGTGCTCCTACAATAAGCATGAGGACAAAAATGACGACAAAGACAATAAAAAAGGACAATTGCATTGGTGTTGCGAAGTACCAAATTCTTGTCCCTTTTTTTGTCTTAATTTCTTGAATCCAGTAAGGAGCATTTAGGCCCTTACCGTAATCATAGAGTGGTTCATGGTTCATGATTATAATCCTGTTTCAATGCCAAAGAGTTTGAGGAACCAACCAACCGCAGAGAGGATTTGTTGGCCCTTAGTGAGTGATACGATAATAGCGTAGAAACCAATAACTGAAAAGAGTTGAAGCCAGTTACTGTTACGCCAGCATTTAATAGCAAGAAGAACCGCAATGGCTGTTAGAATCCAGAAGAAATCTCCTTGCAAGAATTGTCTTAATCCATCAGTTGACATAAATTAGTTACCTCCATTTTCTTGATCATCCGCATAGTCAGAAGGAATGGTATGGTCTAGTTGAGACACATAATAGCTCTCTGACTTCGTGGTAATGGTCAGTGTAAAGTTTTCTGCATGAGTGGTTTCTCCTACTTTAAAAGTCGCTTGGACATAAGCCTTGATGCAATTGTCTTTGTCTTTTTTGAAGTAGGTGAAATCCAGTGATTTAAAGGTTGTATTTGGCACCACAGAGACGTTATCTGCCATCAAATTGAGATTATCTTGGTTAGTTGTGTAGTTGATAAAGAAGGTGTTAAGAAACTTGGTCAGTTTCTTTGCTTCTTTAGTACTAAAATTATCGGTGTAAGAGAGGTCCGTTTTAGACGACTCAGGTTGTTTGCCTGCTTGATGGTTTTCAATCGCTGAGAACCAAGGGAGTCCTGAAATATAATACTTATCCCCATCCAGTCCATAAGGCACATTAAAACCTGTATAGTGGTACTCGGTGACATCTTTGCCATCTTTTTTGATGGTTTCTTCATAACCGACTCCAAAGGTGGCTTGATT
>JAAYTA010000102.1 GCA_012518185.1 Methanobacteriota archaeon | reverse complement strand
CTGACATCAACAGAGAACTGCTCGCATGCTTGCAATGTGGATACTGTATGAGAGTATGCCCATCTTATGAGCAGACTCCCTGGGAGTCCATAACTCCTCGTGGGAAGGTCTATTATCTTGCTCAATTGTCTAATCGCTCTCCGATGGATGCTATCTTACGGAGAGGCGTTGAGATAGATGATGAATTTGTAGAATCCGTCTATAAATGCACTGGCTGCGCTCAATGTGAAACAGTGTGCCACGTCAACATCGAATTTGCTGACTTTTGGGAAAAAGTCAGGGAGTGGCTAGTAGATATGGGTAAGGGACCCATGCCTGCTCATACAAGACTATATGAACGCATTAAAAACACTAAGAATCCTTATGGAGAGCCCGCCGAGAAGCGTGGTGCCTGGTGGCCCGAGGAAATTCCTCATAGTCCTCAGGCAGATGTAGTGTTCTTCGCCGGATGTACTGCATCATATCGTATGCAACGCATAGCAAGAGCAGGTGCAATGGTTCTTCATCGCGCTGGTGTTAAATTGGATATAATGGGGGGAGAAGAATGGTGCTGCACCTCACCTGCCCTCAGGACTGGTCAGACCGGCCTCACTACTGAATTCGCTATGCACAATATTAGGGAGGTCGAGATCCGAGGTGGAAAGTCTTGGGTAATGACTTGCGCAGGATGCTTTAAAACATCATCACATGATTATGGGAAGTTTTACAGTAATCCTACATTCCCAGTATATCACTTCACACAATATATGCTGAAGTTGATTAATGAGAGAAAGTTCAGACTCACTAAAAAAATGGATCTTAAGGTCACTTATCATGATCCATGCCACCTTGGACGCCATGGCGGAGTGTTTGAAGAGCCGCGAGAACTGCTCAGTAAGATCCCAGGCGTAGAGTTGGTGGAAATGCCTCGTAACCGCATGAACTCTCGATGCTGTGGTGCAGGCGGGGGCTATAAGAGTGCTTTCAACGACTTAGCAGTTAACATTGCTGCGGAGAGGGTCAAAGAAGCCGTAGCTACTGGTGCGGACATACTTGTAACAACCTGTCCATTCTGTGTATTAAACTTGGAAGCTGGAGCACAGCAGATAGGCTCCGATATAAAAGTGATGGATATATCCGAGTTGTTGCTAGAAGCTACCGAGCCTGAAGATGTGAAAGCATCGGCTGCAGCTGCTGGGAAAGCCAAGGCATAATGTAGACGTCTCAAACCATTTCCTTAATTATTTCTATATATCATTAATTGTACATTTGTTTATCCTTGATTTTTATACTGCCAGCTGATCTATTACAGAGACAGTTGCTTATTCTTACAATGAATAGTCACTTTCTAGAAAAGTTGAAGTAGCATCGAGACGTCGCAAGCAGAGTTATGTCATTCGAGATTCTGGATTCTCGTATCATAAGTGCTCTAAAAGATAGAGATATAGAAGAGCCTACTGAAGCTCAGCGAGAAGCCATACCACGTATACTCAATGGAAAAAATGTCTTAGTTGTAGCTCATACAGGCATCGGTAAAACCGAGGCAGCTATGTTGCCTATCTTCAATCGAATTCTTGAAGATCCAGGTAAGGGCATAAAGTGCCTATACATAACGCCTCTCCGTGCCTTAAACAGAGATATGTTAAAACGACTTACCGAATTTGGTGAGGCGCTTGACCTGAAAGTAGCTGTAAGGCATGGTGACACATCTCAATCAGAACGTCAAGCACAATCGCGTAATCCTCCACATGTCCTTATAACTACTCCAGAGACTGTGCAAATCCTATTCACTGGTAAGCGTTTAAGAGAACATATTTCCAGAGTAAAATGGGTAGTCATCGACGAAATACATGAACTGGCTGGAAATGAGCGTGGAGCCCAACTAGCCGTCGCCTTAGAGCGATTAACAGGGCTTGCTGGTGAGTATCAGCGCATTGGTCTATCAGCTACTGTAGGATCAGTAGAAGAAGTATCCAATTACCTAGTTGGTGCTGGTAGAGAAGTCGACATTGTACGCACACATGTTTCAAAAGATTTAGATCTTGGAGTGAGGACTCCGGAAATTTTAGATGAAGATCGCGACTTGGCTGGGCAGCTATTGAGCGATCCTTCGCTTATAGCTGGGATGAGACTATGTCGCAGCCTAGTAGAGCAACATAGATCAACATTGCTATTCGTAAATACTCGAGATACTGCAGAGGCATTGGGAGCTCGTTATCGCCTATGGGATGAGGATTTTAAGGTAGGCGTACACCATGGCTCATTGTCAAAAGATATACGCATAGATATGGAAGAGAGATTTAAATCAGAACAGCTCAAAGGACTCATAAGTACATCATCTTTGGAGCTTGGGATTGATGTAGGCTCAGTTGATTTTGCCATACAATATAACTCTCCCAGGCAAGTATCTCGCCTGATACAAAGAATGGGCAGGGCAGGTCATCGCATTGGTATGCAGACTAAGGGAGCAATCGTAGCAACCGATCCTGATGAGATCGCTGAGAGCATGGTAGTAACTAGAAAAGCAATGGCCGGAGAGCTTGAGGAGCTGCGAATTAGAGAAAATCCCCTTGCAGTGTTAGCTAATCAGCTCGTAGCTATGACCATGAGCGGGGCAGCTGATAAGGAGTTGGCGTATCAGCTAATCTGTCGCTCATATCCATTTAGGAATCTGTCGCGAGATGAATTTTTTGATGTGTTAGATCAATTAGTTAAGATAGGCCTATTATTTGATAATCAAGATAAATTCCGTCGAACTGGTCGAGGGATGAGATACTTCTACGATAATTTATCTATGATACCAGATGAACGCAGCTTCCTCATCCGAGAAATAGGCAGTCGGCGCATAGTGGGATCGCTAGATGAGTCTTTCGTGATATCTTTTGCAGAACCATATGCTGCCTTCATAACACACGGTAGATCGTGGAGGATTATCGAAATAAGGGAAGACGAGTTGTTGGTTGAGCAAGTGCAGGATTTAGGTTCTATCCCTTCATGGGTCGGGGAAGATATCCCAGTTCCCTACGACATAGCACAGGAAGTGGGTCGCCTTCGAAGGACTGGAGATCTGTCTTCATACCCCGCAGATCAAAATGCCACCAAAATATTAAGTGAATACTTAAAAGAGCAGAAGGAAGAAGGAGCCATGCCATCTGATACTATGGTCACACTTGAGATGGGGAAGAGATTGGCTATATTGAACATGTGCTTCGGAACCAAAGTCAATGAAACTTTATCTAAGATCATATCTGTGCTATTATCTGCCCGCCTAGGAGAATCTGTGGGAGTGCAGACTGATCCCTATCGTATAATTTTAGAACTTCCGCGCGATCTATCACCATCAGTAATCGTCGATACTATTCAATCTATGAAGGCTGAAGGAGTGGAGAGCCTAGTACGATTGGTTTTAAAGTCATCTAGTTACTTACGCTGGAGATTCGTATTCGTTGCTAAGAAGTTTGGAGCTATCGAAAAAGATGCTGACTATCGTACTGTAAATTTCACCCGCCTTGCTGAAGCCTTCGAGGGAACTCCATTATTCGAGGAGGCAGTTAGAAGAGTTCTCTGGGAAGACTTTGACGTCAAGGGAACTATGGATGCAGTAAGTAGAATAGAGCAGGGAGATATCTCCTTTGAAGTCACTTCAATATCGCCTATAGGTCAGGCAGGTCTGCAACATTCTAGAGAAATAATCATGCCACAGCGAGCCGATCACAGCATCCTCATGGCACTCAAGCGACGTCTGGGAGATGAGACCTTGCACATGTCTTGTTTGAATTGTCAGACTCAATGGAGAATCAAGCCTCGCAGTGCATCATCGAAGATTGTTTGTCCAAAATGTGGTGGTCTGATGATAGCTGCGTTAGCACCATATAATCGTGATAATATTTCATTATTAAAGAAAGAAAATCCTACAGCCGATGAGGCTAGAGAAATACGCCGATTGTATAAGAACGCAAGTCTTGTACGAGAGTATGGCGCGAGAGCACTCATGGCATTAGCTGGACGCGGAATAGGTCCTGATGCCGCATCCCGCATCCTTTCATCATTCTATGATACAGAAGATGAGTTCTTGAGGGACATATTAACAGCTGAGACCACATATGCTAGAACTAAAAGATTCTGGGATTAGATGCGCTTCACATGATTTGAGACTTTTCCCACTCCAGATATAGACGCTTCTACAAAGTCTCCGTCATTCAAACCCGACACACCTTCCGGCGTGCCAGTAGCAATGATATCGCCTTCTTCTAGAGTCATATAGGTAGATATGTAAGCAACCAATTTCTCTGGCGAGAACAGCATATCAGCAGTATTCCCATGTTGTCGAAGTTTTCCATTGACACATAATTCTAAATCTAAATCATGTATATCTCCTACAGAGGATAGCTCTACTGGGACTGACATCGGTGCGAAGGTATCAAGGCCCTTTGAAAAAGTCCAAGGATGTCCAGAATCCCTGGCATTTGCCTGCACATCTCTAGCAGTGATATCATTGAATGTAGCTACCATAGATATATAAGATAATGCATCTTTTTCTGAAATGTGTTTAGCCCGCTTTCCAATAATAAGGGCAAGTTCTACCTCGTAATCAACTCGTCCCAGTTCAGCCGGTGCTTCAATCACCTCGCCATCAGTGATTAATGACGAGGGGGGCTTCAAAAAAATTACAGGATTAGAAGAAGAAGGTAGATCCATTTCTCTTGCATGTGCTGGATAGTTCTGTCCAATGCAGATTATCTTGGAGCAATTCATATTCTTCATGGAATGTCCCTTACAGTTTGTAACTTAAACAAAACATGTTTTCCTTTAAGTGTCAAACAAACTTTATCCGCTAAGTAGATAGCATCTTCTACTGTAGCATTAGCTCCCCAGCGATATAGGAAGTCATAGCTACCTGTAGTGGGTTCAAATCCGAGTCCATGTAAGGCATCCATTATCTCTGAAGGTCGGGAACCCTCCGTGTTGAAAGTTACCGTGAGATAAGTTATCATAGCTATAGGGGGATGGGTTGCTAATCTATTAAGACTTGTTAAATGTACTAAGTCACGTCATGAGTTTGTATCATTAGGGCGGAAGCCACGTGCAATGATGTAGATTTCAGAACTACTATCACGAGATGCCTTGGGAGAGTGCAACCTCAAATTGGAAAAGTTTTTTCGCACATCGTCCAGGAACTCTTTCATCATGTCTCCCTCGAATATTTTCATAACTAGGTTTCCACCCGGCTTTAATGTTTGGCGGGCGAAGTTTAGGGCATGTGTGCATAGCTCTACCGAACGAGCATGATCTAATGAGTATGAGCCAGAAATGTTGGGAGACATATCTGATAAGATTGTATCCGCTTTACCTCCTAATAATTTCTTAAGCTGATCTATAGTTTCCGACTTGGTGATGTCTCCCCTAAACGTCGCTACTCCATCTAATGGCTCAATATTCTGAAGATCTACTCCAACTATCCTTCCCTTAGGACCTACCCTCTCCTGCGCTACCTGAAGCCAACCTCCTGGTGCAGCACCAAGATCGGCTACCGCTCCACCTTTTGGGAGGATTTTAAATCGATTATCAATCTGAATTAATTTAAATGAAGCTCTGGAACGATAGTCCATGCGCTTGGCCTTTCTATAGTAGAAATCACCCTTCCGCTCTCTGAGCCAGCGCTTACTCATACTTTCACAATTCGGTAATCTAGCCTTATAGCTTTGCATGATGATTATGATATGGAAAGAAAAGATACAAAGCTAAGCTAGGGTTACAGGTGTGATGTATCATGAGCTACAGTGAAGAAGGAATGACTTACGCCCGTTCGGGTGTTGATATTGATATGAAGTCTCAGGCTATTGCAGCACTAGTTAAGCAACTTAGATTCCGACGGACAGAAATGCCTAAGATGATAGATATTCCTGGGCAGTTCACCGGATTAATTGACTTTGGAGAGGTAGTTCTTACTCTGGCTACTGATGGAGTGGGTACCAAGCTCCTCTTGGCTAGTGCCATGGATAAGTGGGATACAGTAGGTATTGATTGTGTGGCTATGAATGTTAACGATACAATATGTGCTGGAGCCGAACCAATAGCTTTTGTTGACTATCTTGCTGTAGATAATCCGAATCCAAAACAACTAGAGCAAATTGGCATTGGGCTGAATAAGGGCTGTGAACTTGCCAATTGCGATCTGGTTGGCGGAGAAGTTGCTGTCCTTCCCGAGATCATGAAAGAAATTGACTTATCAGGCTCTTGTTTAGGATTGGTATCTAAGGATCGATTGATAGATGGATCTAAAATTAAACAGGGAGACGCTATCATCGGACTTCCATCGTCTGGTATACATTCCAATGGCTTAACTCTAGCTAGGAAAGTGCTTGAGATGGGAGGCATTCCGTTAGATGAGCAGTTTTCATCCTTAAATGGCAGTATTGGTATGGAGCTACTAACTCCTACTGAAATATATGTTCGGAAAATAATAAGCCTTATGGCTAAATGTAACATCCATGGTATGGTAAATGTGACAGGAGGAGGATTACGAAACTTTCTCCGATTGAGGAAAGGGATGGGTGCTGTGATTGATGACCCGTTACCATCCCAGCCTGTATTCGATATTCTGTCCGAGCTGGGTGGGATCTCAATCGAAGAACAGTATCAGACCTTCAATATGGGTATGGGATTTGCTATCATATTACCAGAAGATGAGGCATCTAAAGCCATAGACATATGCGGCAATGGGGCGAAGATTATTGGCCAAGTCGTCAATGATTATGGAGTTTCTGTACCCACATTCGATATACGCTATGATAGGTACTGATAGTTTATTCACGGAGCTTGTATGCTATGATGCCAATTACTGCTCCCATAGCTGTACAGGTCTCCAAAGAGAAGCCTCCCGAGGTTATATCCATATGTTGACGACACATTTCAAATATTGGCCTAGGTACACCTCTAGGACCTAAACCGAAAATGATCATTATGCTTTGACCAGACTGCAACATAGATACTGCATCATCGACCTCAATTCGCCGATTAGGATTAGGTTTTCTCGTCATGAGAATAGCGTTCCCAAGCTGAGGGGGGAATCCGCGATTGGGGTAGGGAAATGTTTGAAATCTGCCCTTATTGGTTAGCTCCTTTAGAAATTCCCCATGCTCACCTATAGATGTCGTCGTAGCTATCCAATCACTTATTTCCCCAGGTGTCTGCAATTCTTCTGGGAAGGGGAAGCCAATGGTTGCCAGATTCATATCAAATGCTAAGGCCAGAGGACCTGCCCGTGCCAATGCGCGCCGATGAGCTTCTCTAAATTTAACTGGATCATATGAATTATAGAGAGCAATTGTAGGTCTTCCTAGCCTGGACATAACATAAACACGATGTCAAATCTCCACTAATATGTTTGTATTAAGGAAAAATAATTCCGCCTTTCGGCGGTTTAGTATATTCAACATTCATCCAGCATTTTGGTCCATCGGAATTCTGGCCGCTTTTTCAAATCGGTGTTGTGATATACATAGCTGAAGATAAGGGGCACGACCGTTGTAGCTTCAGCATATACCATCTGCTCATGAGTTGTTTGTACCTTGCCCCATGAACTCGCTTCCTTCAATGTGGAGGAAGAGCAAGCACCATCGCGGACGTCTGCTACAGTAATTTGCACGGCATACTGGTGCATAGGAACGTCTTTACCTAGCATTTCTGCACATACTACTGTATCTTGAGCAAAGTTCTTCGGTACTCCTCCTCCGATCATGAATAGTCCAGAAGTCTTGGCTTCCATTTTAATCTTAGTAAGTTCATAGAAGTCTTTCACTGAATCAATGGTCAGATGTTTATCTGGATTTTCATGCTGATGCATGACTAAGCCAAATCCAGCACTACAGTCTGAGAAAGCTGGTACGAATATTGGCACATCATGTTTGTATGCTAACTCTACTAAGGAGTCTTTCTTTTTAGCATTCTTCACTAGCCAGCGACCCATCTCACGTATGAATTCCCTAGACGAGTATGGTCTCGACTCTAGATCATTTGCTATCTCCTTAATGGCAGCATCGCAATTCTGAAGTTCCTCTTCATCGATATATGTGTCATAAATGCGATCTACGTAGTTAGATCGTAGCATATGATCATCGACAAATGGAGTGCCTTGATAATGCTTGTATCCTAGAGCTTCGAAGAAGTCCATATCTACGACAGATGCTCCTGTAGCCACTACTGCATCAATCATATTGTACTTGATCATGTCAGCATAGATTTTCATGCAGCCGCCAGAGCTAGTGCTGCCAGCTAACGTTAGCATGGTAGTACAGTCTCGATCCTCTAACATCATCTTAAATATGTCAGCGGCACGAGCAGTATCGCGAGAGCTAAAGGACATCTCGCGCATACTATCGATTATGGGCGTGGAATCATAGCTGGTCGCATCTACATGCGTAACCGCTTTCCGGAGAAGATCTCTCTTATTCATTGGCGCTCACCTGGCCTACAGTAGGAACGTCGGCAGATATTATATCTGCAGAGGTCTGGTGCCACCCACTGTTCGTGGCGCGATGATATCAAAGATAATAAGGTTAGCCCAGAAATATGCCAAAAGAGCTAGTAGATTAAGATAGTTCAAGGATCCTTAACTATCTTACGAGGTCTGCTACAGATCGAGTAGGAGTCTCCATCGAAAAACACGTCTAACTCAGGGTGTTCGGCCTGGATTTCCTCGATTTTTTGCAACACTTCTCGTAGTGTCAGGTCGCTCTTTTTGTCTATCTTGACATGGACCTGCTTCTCCATTTAGAACACCTGGACCTCTCTTGATATACATTCTTCGAATGAACTAGTCGGTATTTATGACTATCCAAATAAGTAAAATAGTCGATTATTAGAACTCTCCTACCGGATTTTCCCAATATGACTGGTTTATTTTGGCCATTTAACACCACATTAGGATATGTCATTCATCTATACGGCGCCGCCATTTGATCCGCTCGAAATAGATTCGCCTTATAGTTACGATTGATTGAGTATAGGCAAATTAACATTTCATGCAAATTCTGGGCCAGGCTGAGTTCGCTTTGACTCGTTCCTCTTCTTTTGCACATTGATGCGTGGCATAGGAAATGGTGGAGGAAGTCGTATATCACGTGCAATTAATAATGCTGTAGGTATACAGTTACTTACAATGGCATTATGGACCATATTGGCTATCTGGTCCGGCATGGATCCAGAGGAGTCCCATGTATCTACCAAGGTATCTGTATCTCCTTTCAATAATATTGATCCCTCAATCCTGATATATCCCATACCAGAGTAGTTGGCAGTGAATCGGAATTCCGCTGAAGCTGTCTGCTCAGAGACTTTACTAACCCTCATCACTGTGCTATTGTGATCAATCCGGATGTTAGTAATATGCTCTCCTTGCTGTGTGAATCGCTTGGCCTCGATAGTTGAGGCTTCATAGCTCATTATATCCATAAGCCATCAGCAGGCAATGGCTTGCTGATCTATTAGACATTTTCCTGATATAGGTTAAAAGAGTGCCGCAGGCCGGGCTCGAACCAGCGACTTCAAGATCTTCAGTCTTGCACTCTCCCAACTGAGTTACTGCGGCGTCTAGCTCTGTAAAGTGGAATCATATTATAAAGGTTCCTAGCCTTAATCGCCAATTTAGATATCTAGATTCGAGCATAATATAAGATGAGCATTCATTTGACTGATTTTGCCTAGAAGGATTTAATATTGGCCTGGATGTTGACATGAGAGGCAGGGGGTAAAGAATAGTGGCGATAATAGGGCCCAAGCACAACATTTTCACAATAAGGACTATCAGTCGCCTAAAAAAAGATCGGGAGGGGGTGGCATCTGCAATCGGTGCCATTCTAGCTATATTAGTTTTCATCTCTTTCATGGGCATTATTGTCAGTTCATACATGCCAGCATGGATGACAGATAATGAGCGCGAGCATATGGATCAGTCAACTGGACAATTTATAGGACTCAAAGCTAAGATCGATGATATGATCATGGCTAAGAAGATGTCCAGTAATACTCTATCTAAGGCATACGTCTCTATCGATCTAGGTTCAAGCGGAGTCCCATTACTTGCATCGCCTACCGCAGGAGTGTTAAAAGTAACTGCTAATAGCGCTATTTCGGAAGAGGATTTCCATGGCAGTGGAAATATAGAGCTATATTGCCCCAATCGCTATTATGTACAACAATGGCTAGCATATGAGAATGGCGCGATAATCTTAAAACAAGAAGATGGAGAGATCATGCTCGCAGGCCCTAATTTATCATTTTCTAAGATAGATGAGGGAGTGGTTGTCAGAGTTACTCAGATCGATATAGAAGGCGCTGAGATAATCACATCAGGCACTAATCCCATAGGATTGGCAATAGAATTGATTGATTTAGATTATCAATCGGATGATAGTATTGATCAGTGGGAGTTGAAAATAAATACCGAATATGGACAGGCTTGGGAGACTTATCTGATTGATCTACTTAATCGATCTGAGATGGAAGAGGGAGACCATAGTGACTACACAATGAAATTAGATAGAGACTCAGGTGTAACAAGTATCACTTTGATTATTCACAGTGTTAAAGAACTTGATATGAGTCGAGCCATAGTCTCCGTACAGATTTGAATTTTGGAGTGAATATGCGACTTCCTAATCATACTACTAGCAACTCTGATGAGGTGCCTCACATTGCAGAAATAGCAGAAGTTAAAGATTCTTCGGCTGAAATTATAGAGACATATGCAGTTAAAGATCCCTATAGTTATGTTCGTATAATTTACTACAATGATAGCAATGAATACCTCTTAGAAATTATAGAGCCTCATCTAGGGTCAGAGGAGAGAACACTATTAGCTCTTGTTAAAGATTCACTGCACAAAATTCTGGATTATGAGCAAGATGCTCTTAACATTATGAGTGCAGAAGAGTATCTCTTAAAAGGTATAGAGACTTTCATAATGAGTAGGGGATATAAGATTGATTCCATATCAAAAAAACGCATAGGATATTATTTGCTTAGGGATTTTACTGGTTATGGCAAAGTAGATGCTCTTATGCACGATGAGAACATAGAGGATATATCGTGTGATGGAGTAGGTATTCCATTATTTGTATACCATAGTAAGTATGGCAGTATCAAAACTACATTAGTATTTGATTATGAAGAAGAGTTGAATTCTTACATAGTGGCATTGGGACAAAGAGGAGGTAGACAGATATCGGTCTCCAATCCTATTCTCGATGGTACTGTTCCCGAGGGTCATCGAATACAGGCAACTTATGCTAGAGAAGTCACTACGCGAGGCTCAACTTTTACTGTCCGCCGATTTCGCAACAATCCTTTCACGCCTATACAGTTGATCAAGAATGGGACAGCTAGTCCTGAGATGATTGCATATTTCTGGCTAGGCGTGGAAAATGGAGAATCAATGATCATAAGCGGAGGTACCGCATCCGGTAAGACTTCCACATTGAATAGCCTTGCATTATTCATCCCTCCCCAGATGAAAATAGTTAGTATTGAAGACACGCGAGAGATAAGACTTCCCCATCAGAATTGGATCCCTAGTACTACTAGATCTGGAATAAGAGAGCAGATGCATGATGGCAAGTTTCTGGGAGAGATAGATATGTATGATCTTATGCGAGCAGCTCTCAGGCAAAGACCACAATATCTCATAGTGGGAGAGGTTAGGGGAAGGGAGACCTATTCAATGTTTCAGGCTATGGCTACAGGACATGCCACATATTCTACCATGCATGCTGACTCGATGCAATCCATGGTCAATAGACTAGAGAATGAGCCTATAAATTGTCCCCGAATATTATTGACTTCTCTACAAAATGTAATCTTCCAGTCTCAAGTCAGAATTGATGATAGGTTCGTTAGACGGATGAATAAGGTGATTGAAGTTGTAGGTTTCGATCCAGATACTAATGAGCTCATATCTAACAGCGTTTTCGATTGGGAGCGTAGTAAGGATCGTTTCGTGTATAAAGGTCACAGCTTTCTGTTTGACAGAATAATGGAAATGCGGAGTCTCTCATACAAGGATATGATGAACGAATTCGATCGGCGAGTGGATATTATAAGATATATGGTTCAACAAGACATCACTGATCATCGGCGCATATGGGAAATTATTAATCAATACGATAGGGAGCCGGAAGAAATTATTAATCACGTTCGTAGAGGATTACAAGAGGGAGGATTGCACATTGACGCATAGAATCTCCAGGATTCCATCCAGATCTAGCGTTCGGAAAAGAAGAATCTTTGAATCAAGATTTAAAAACAAGGATGAAGAGATTACTCCCGATTACGTTGCTTTTACTAATTATCAGCGATTCTGCTGGAAATTGATGGGGAATTACATACTGCGTTATGGTAAAGCTATGCCTCGCCTGGAGAAGAAGCTACGGCAATCGAGAATACGGATGAGATCAGAAGAGTATCTAGCATGCGTATGGACTAGCGTCCTAGTTGCAGGAATAGTGTCAGCTGCTATAGGAATTTTACTAGAATTTAGCGTACCCACTCTATTTGGCATATCCACAACACTAGCAGTGATTACCTCTATATCTGTCATAATCTTGCCTCCAGTATTAATTGCTGCTATTCTCATGATAATTCCCTCATCCAGAGCCAGAGCTAGGGGACGTGATATCGATAGGCGGATAGGGCCTGCAATGAGTTTCATATCAGCCATGGCTTCCGCTAATGTTAATGTTGATGCCATATTCAAGGAGCTTGCTAAGCAAGATATATATGGTGAAATTAAGAAAGAAGCGAAGTGGATAACTCGCGATACTGAATTATTAGGGATAGATATATTCACAGCTATTAGTCATGCTGCACAAAGAACTCCTTCTATTAAGTTTCAAGAATTTCTCCAGGGCGTGATTACTACTGCTACTTCAGGTGGTGATCTAAAACCTTATTTCTTACAAAAAGCTGAGCAATTTGAAAAGGAGAGTAAATTGGAAGCACACTCCCAATTAAAGTCGTTGGGACTATTGGCTGAGACTTTTGTGATCATCGTGGTTGCATTCCCCTTATTCTTAGTAATAATAATGACCATAATGGCCATCATTCCAGGGAGCGGGGGAAACGTTTCAATGACTGTACTGATGTTGAAAATAGTAATAATCATCTTTGTACCACTTTCTCAATTTAGCTTCATCTATTTTGCATGGAATTCGGCCAGAGAATCAGCATTATGAGGTAGTCATGATTGAAGATGTTATTGATCTGAGGCAATTAAGACTGGGGCGTCTAGATCATAGTAATGTTATTCTTACCGTGAGCATAATCATTGCCTCAATATTATTCATCATAAGCACCATGAGTGCCATCGGTAGCCTAGAGGTACCTGGAAATTGGCTTGATTATCTATTCCTTGGCCTTATGACATTATCCGGCCCCTATGGGATCTATAAATCACATCAGGCAAAACGAATTCTCGATATAGAGCGAAGATTTCCTGAATTTTTGCGTGACGTTGCAGAAGGAGGGCGTTTTGGCATGACGTTATCACAAGCTATCAAAACTGCCTCTGGAGGCCAATACGGAAGTCTTACTCCAGAAATCCAACGCATGGCCTCACAGATAGATTGGGGAGTCCCAGCCTCAGAAGCTATGCAATTGTTCGCAGAACGTGTCAATACTCCACTAATACATCGCATGACTGGTGTGATTATTAAGGCTAATGATTCTGGCGGAGACGTTGCGGATGTTCTCACAATGGTGGCTCACGATGCCAGAGAAGTCATACTAAATCGAGACGAGCGAAGTTTAAACATGACTACCTATATGGCAGTCATATACGTTGCATTCGCAGTATTTCTATTCACTATATTCATTTTAAATGCTACATTTCTCCCAAAGATCGTAGAAGCAGGTAGTCAGGTAGAAGGCATGAGTGGAATGACGAGCGTATCTCGCTCTATAATAATGACTAGAGTTGATATTATTCCTGTAGTAAAAGAGCTTTTGATCTTATCTGTAATCGTTCATGCTTTTGGAGATGGGTTATTAGCAGGAGTGTTGCAGAATGGAAAAATATCAAACGGATTACGCCATAGCTTCATCCTGTTAATTATAGGATTCATAGGAACGAGGTTGATTTAGTGGGAGTTATAAAAGCTACCGGCACAAATGGCGAGGAAGTAGATAGCGGGTCGAGAAGTCCCGTAGTCAAAGAGTGTAACTCCATTTTATTAAAAGACAATAGCAGTCATCAAATGGATATCCAGATCAGTGAGAAAGGTGGGATGAGACGTCCTCCAACTGAGATATCTATGACTACCCCATCCACCATCAAGGAAGTAGATGCCTATGCCATTAGGAATAATCACTCTCATGTTAGGATTTCCTATGATATGGTGACAGGCGAGTATCTATATGAAGTAATAGAGCCGAGACTATCTGCAGAAGAGGATGATATCCGAAAGCTGTTGATGAGGGCACTCATCCTTTCCCTAAATGCGTCCCCTGATCCCGATCCAGAATATCGTAAACATATTGTCAATAAAGCAGTAGATAAGCTGATGGTAGAATTTGGACTTACCTTGCAGTCTACTTCAAAAGACCATATCACATACTATTTGCATAGAGATCTTATCGGATATGGAGCCATAGATGTGATGGTAAACGATCCTAACATTGAGGACTGCTCATGTGTTGGTGTGGGCATCCCAATGCATGTTTATCATCGAAAATATGGCAGCATTCAGGCAAATATATGTTATAATGATGAGACTGAACTAGACAAATATATTATTTGGTTAGCTCAGAAGTGTGGTAAGCATATCTCAGTAGCCATGCCCATACTAGATGCTACACTTCCAGATGGATCTAGACTTAATGCTACGCTAGGGAGGTATGTTACTAAGCGCGGATCTTCCTTCACTATTCGACGATTTAATGATGAACCGCTTACTCCTCTTGACCTAATCACGCTGAATACTATGAGTATCGAAATGATGGCATACTTATGGATCTCAGTTGAATATGGGTATTCTACAATGGTATGTGGTGGCACCGCATCTGGAAAAACGACTACACTCAACGCTGTCTTGTTGTTCATACCTCCGCAAATGAAGATAGTGAGTATTGAAGATACACGAGAATTGAATCTACCGCATGAGAATTGGATTCCCAGTGTTACTAGAGACTCATCAGGCAGACGAAGTAATGAGATCAATATGTACGATTTATTGACGGCTGCCCTTAGACAGAGACCACAGTACCTCATGGTGGGGGAGGTCAGAGGTGAGGAAGCAAAAGTGGTTTTCCAGGCGATGGCTACGGGCCATGCATCTTACTCTACATTCCATGCTGAAGATGTTAGGTCTATGGTACATAGGTTGGAAAATGAACCTATCAATCTCCCCCGTGCCCTGTTATCTTCATTAAATTTAGTTCTACTGCAAGGGCAAGTCAAAGTAGATGGCAAGATGACTAGACGAGCTAGGACTCTGACGGAGTTTGTAGGAATGGACTCCCTGACTGGAGAACTTATCACTAATACGGTGTTTCGATGGAATCCTACAGATGATTCATTCACTTACTCTGGACATTCATATCTCTATGAGAAAGTTAGAGAAATTCACAACTGGAGTCTGCGAGATATGGAAGATGAAGTCAGACGACGTATGACTATTCTCGAATATATGATCGAGACGAGAGTTGATGATTATCGCCATGTTGCTAGGATTGTCTCAGCATATTATAAAAATCCAGATAGTGTAATGGACGATGTTAGAGCCACATTAGATAGTTTGTAGAAATAAATTGAAAATTGTAAAAGGTTTGAGTTGGGAAAATAGATTTTGAGTATTTCATTCCTCAGAGTCGTCTATAGAAGGTGCTATAGTTTCGCTCTCTTGTACCTCAATCTGGGCGATTTTGTTTTCCTCACTTGTCCCCGCCAGTCTGGCGACAGCAGTGATTTTATCCCCATCGGTCAGATTCATTATCCTCACTCCTTGAGTAGAGCGCCCCATTGTTCGAATTTCTTTAGCCGCTACGCGGATTACTTTTCCCTGATGAGTAGTGACAAGTATCTGATCATCATCTGATATCATTCGAACAGATATTACTCCTCCATTACGCTTCGTAGTTCTAATCGTAATTACGCCTTTTCCACCGCGATGGATCTTCCGATAGTCGGAGACTAATGATATTTTACCATAGCCATTTTCCGTGATCGTGAGTAGCTTATCATCTGGATGTACGACTGCCATACTTACTACTTCATCATCTTCAGCCAATCGCATACCCCTAACACCGATTGATGCTCGACCCACCGAACGTACTTCTGATGCATCAAATCGCGCCGCTTGACCTTTACGAGAAGCTAACACTATCTCAGAATCTTTTTTGGATAATCTGGTTTCTACGAGTTCGTCGCCTTCCACTAAATTGATAGCTATTATCCCATTAACGCGGATATTGCGATATTCTGAAAGGGGAGTGCGCTTCACCGTACCTCGCCTGGTTGCAAATATGAGATAAAGATCTTCATCAAATCCGGTGATCGATATATTGTCTTCTATCTGCTCTCCTTCTTCTAAGCGAGGAAGTAGGTTAACTATAGGTCGACCCTTGGAGTGTCTACCGGCCACTGGGATGCGGTAAGCTTTAAGTTGATATACTCTGCCACGGTCGGTAAAGAAAAGGATATTATTATGAGTCATAGTGACGAACATGTCGACTACTTGCTCTTCTTCCTTAGTCGCCATCCCCAGCAATCCTTGGCCTCCGCGATGCTGTTTTTTATAAGTATCAAGCGGTAGTCTCTTGATATAGCCGTCACTAGAGATCATGATGACCATTTGCTCATTTGGAATGAGGTCTTCAATATCTAAATCTCCATCATCAAAGAGGATTTCTGTCCTACGCTCGTCTCCATAGCGTTTCTTAATGTCTAGAAGTTCTTCTCTTATAATGTTCATGATCTTGACGTCATCGGCAAGTATTTCCTGTAATGCGAGTATCTTTTCCTCGAGTTCTGAAAATTCTTTTCGAAGTTCATCGATCTCTAGGCCGGTTAGGGCGCGTAGCCGCATCTCTAAAATGGCCTTAGCTTGAATCTCATCTAGCTCGAAGCGCCCCATGAGCCCTATACGAGCCTCCTCAGTATTGGCAGCGCCTCGAATTATTCTAATAGCATCATCGATGGCATCTACAGCCTTAATCAAGCCAATTAAAATATGATGTCTCTCTTGTGCCTTCTTCAAGTCATGCTCAGTGCGCCTTATGACTATTGTACGCCTGTAATCTAAGTACGCCTGTAGCATCTCTACTAACGTTAATATCTTTGGCTGACCATCCATTAGCGCTAGGTTAATGACTCCAAAGGTGACTTCCATTTGCGTGTGTTGGAATAATTGATTGAGTATTATTTCCTCCATAACATCTCTGCGTAATTCAATAACAACTCGCATACCTTCACGGTCGCTCTCATCACGTAGATCAGTTATGCCCTCAACTCTTTTTTCCTTAACTAGATCAGCGATACTCTCTACAAGATTGGCCTTATTAACCTGGTAAGGAATTTCATGAATGATTATACGCGTCCTACCATCGTGCTCTTCAAAACTAGTGCGGGCACGGACTTTTAATCGTCCACGACCAGTAGAGTACGCTTCCATAATTCCATTGGTGCCATATATTATGCCTCCAGTGGGAAAGTCTGGGCCGCGGATGAAGCTCATTAAATCCAGAGTATCAGCAGATGGATGATCTATCATGTGTACAAGAGCATCACATACTTCTCGCAAATTATGCGGTGGAATATTGGTTGCCATCCCTACAGCGATACCTGATGAACCATTGATCAATAAGTTAGGTACCACAGAAGGTAGTACAGATGGTTCCTTGAGAGAGTTGTCGAAGTTATCAGTCCAGTCGACTGTATCTTTATCGAGATCCTTCAATATGTCTTCTGCGATCTTTTCAAGACGGCATTCAGTATACCTCATAGCTGCTGCAGAATCACCATCTATGCTTCCGAAGTTGCCATGCCCATCTATTAGTGGATAGCGAAGAGAAAAATCTTGAGCCATGCGTACAAGAGCATCATATACAGATGAGTCGCCATGCGGATGATATCGTCCCATGGCTTCACCAACTACTCTTGCACTCTTCTTATGAGGCTTATTGGGAGCGAGTCCCATATCTCCCATGGAATATAAAATACGTCGATGGACGGGCTTTAGACCATCTCGGACATCTGGAAGAGCTCTTCCTACGATGACACTCATCGAATAGTCAATGTAGGATTTTTTCATTTCCTGCTCGATCGGCCTTCTTATCTCACGTATGGGAGTTTCTTCCTCATTCTCATTATCAATATGTTGAATATTATCAGTCATGTAAAATCACCTCAGATGTCCAGATTTTGGACTTCTCTGGCATGCGATATGATGAATTGTCGTCTGGGCTCGACCTGATCTCCCATTAGTATTGTGAATAATTCATCGGCCCTAATAGCGTCGTCAACTGTGATTCTTTTCACGATGCGAGCAGTTGGATCCATCGTGGTTTCCCATAGCTGTTGTGGATTCATCTCTCCAAGGCCCTTGTATCTCTGCACATTAGCGCCTCTGCCTAATTCGTTTAGGGCATTCTCCATCTCTTTCTCATCATAGGCATAGATCTCTTTTCCTCCTCTCGAAATTTTATAGAGCGGAGGCATGGCCAGATATACATAGCCAGCATCGATCAGTTGTCGCATATAGCGGAAGAATAATGTGAGTAATAGTGTACTTATGTGAGCTCCATCTACATCAGCATCAGTCATAATTATAATCTTATGATAGCGTACTTTCTCAACATCAAAATCAGGGCCCACTCCACCACCGATAGCAGTGATGAGATTCCTTATCTCCTGATTCCTTAGTATCCTATCCAGTCTAGCCTTTTCTACATTCAAAATCTTCCCTTTTAGAGGCAGTATGGCCTGGAATACACGATCTCGGCCTTGCTTAGCACTGTTGTGGACGAATACGCCTGCAGCAAGAGCAAAATTATGGGTGTTTGGGACCTCTAGATCGTAAACATCCTTCTTTTCTTTTGAAGTCAAGACTGTCAATACTTTGTGATTGCCTATAGCAGATGCTTGTGCGATGCCATCCCTATTATCAATCATTCGAAGTGGCATTAATGAATCTCCAGATCCTAAATCGATAGCCTGCCGATAACTTCCATCGCGCAGCATGAATCGATGATCTGGTGTGCATTCAATCACTTCGCCATTATCTAAGGTGACTTGGACTATTTCGGCATCCTTTTTCGTAATGCGAGCATAAATTGCTCTCTCAGTTCCAATCTCACCATCGTCTTTTATTGTGTAGCAATAGTGCTCTTTTCCCTCAGCTTGTTCTACTACTAATTCCTTAAATGTAAGTTTGCGGCCATCTGTAAGCATTATCCTAGTGTCCCCAGCAAAGCAGCCGCCCGCAGAGTCACCCTCGACAATATATAGCTCACATTTAGAGGGATCTTTCTCCTGGCAATCCGCCAATTTTCCTGGCAATCCACCACCTTCCAGCAAGCCTTTTCGCCTAGTGAGTTCTCTAGCTTTCTTTGCTGCCTCCCTTGCTTGGAAAGCTAATATAGATCTCCTAACACATGCTTCAGCTACTCTTGGATTCTCATCCAAGAATGTACTGAGTGTTTCATTCATGCATGATTCCACGATGCCTCGTATCTCACTGTTGCCTAGGCGCGTTTTAGTCTGCCCCTCAAACTGAGGTTCTGGAACTTTAAGACTAAGTATAGCTGTAAGACCTTCTCTAACATCTTCACCGCTCAAGTTCTCATCATTTTCTTTGAGAAGCTTGTTGGTTCTTGCATAATCATTCATAGTTCTTGTTAGGGCCGAGCGGAAGCCCATTACATGTGTACCTCCTTCAATTGTGTTTATATTATTAACATAGGAGAACACTGATTCGGAATAAGCATCAGTATATTGCATCGCGACTTCGACTATCACGTCTTCGCGCTCACAATCTAGGTAGATCGGATTAGCATGCATAGCTATCTTAGATTTATTCAGATGCTCTACGAATTCTACAATACCTCCTTCAGCATGAAAGACCTCTTCTCGCTCCATGCCTTCGCGGAGATCACGTAAAGTTATCCTCACTCCCCTGTTCAAATATGCAAGATCTTGGAAGTGATGTGCCAAGATCTCAGCATCGAAGGTCACATCATCAAATATCTCCGGATCGGGCATGAAATGTTGTCTTGTACCTGTCCTTTCAGTAGTTTTTATTGCTTTTAATGGAGAAGTGATTAGCCCCCTCTCACAGCGCATAAAATGGACCTTTCCATTCTGACATACTGTAGTCTCTAGATACAGGGATAAAGCATTGACAACGCTCAGACCTACTCCATGCAGACCTCCCGATACTTTGTAACTCTTACGATCAAATTTACCCCCTGCATGCAGAGTGGTGACGACCAGCTCTACCGCAGGTCTTTGATACTTTTCATGTATTCCAGTGGGGATTCCTCTGCCATTATCCCATACGGTACAACTACCATCACTGTTGATTGTTATATTAATCTCAGTGCAGTAACCAGCCATCACTTCATCGATGCTGTTGTCTACTACTTCGAAGACCAAGTGATGAAGGCCCCTTGAATCGGTACTACCGATATACATACCAGGCCGCCTCCTTACGGCCTCGAGTCCTTCAAGGACCTGGATACTACCTGCACTATAATTATCGTTTTCCATTGAATCGTTCCTCTTGAAATATAGATGCATCTCGGACAAATCAGATAATTTAACCCTGATTTCCGAATTTGAAATAAGTGCATCCCTAACGCTTTCTCTACACTTTTAGGTAGGGCATCTAACTATTAATAGACTTCTAGACACACTGGATATATAAATAAAGGGCCCCTATGAATCAATCATTATAGTGCATTTTATTCATGACATCTTAATTCATAATAACATGACCAAAATAGAGAAGGGCTATCTAGATAAAGCGAATTGGCATTAATGAGTCAGATGAGTGTGGCAGGCGTTCCGTTAGACCTTCTTAGAGAAGTTTCTAAAATCGAAGGTGTTGATGAAGATGTGCTCCGCCGACGCATGAAGGCAGGACGAGTAGTGATTCCATATAATCCGATACACTCTCCTAGGCCATGCGGCATTGGAGAAGGACTGAGTGTCAAGGTCAATGTAAACGTGGGTACTTCCCGAGATCATATAGATCTAGAAGAAGAGCTCAAAAAAGTAGAGATTGCTCAGCGATACGGTGCTGATGCCATTATGGATCTTAGTACTGGCGGCCATATAGATACTATAAGGCGCCGCATAATCAATGAAACCAATATGCCCGTAGGAACGGTTCCTATCTATCAGATTGGACTGACGATGGCAAGGAAAAGTGCGGTGGTGGATATGGATGAGGACGATATGTTCAATGGCTTCGTCCAGCATGCCAAAGATGGCGTTGATTTTATGACCGTTCATTGTGGCATAACTAAAGAGGTCGTGGATCGCATAAAACGTTCACCACGTATTACTGACGTAGTATCTCGAGGCGGTTCTTTTTTAGTTGCTTGGATCCTTCATAACGGTAGAGAAAATCCTTATTATGAGAATTTTGACTATCTTTTAGAGCTTGCCAAGGAACACGGAGTAACACTCTCATTAGGAGATGGCATGAGGCCTGGATGCATCCATGATGCTACCGACGGGGCTCAGGTACAGGAGCTCATAGTCCTTGGTGAGCTTGTTCACAGATGTAGAGATGCTGACGTTCAATGTATGGTTGAAGGCCCTGGACATGTGCCACTTAATCAAGTCGAAGCTAACGTAAGACTGGAAAAGAGTATCTGCGGTGGTGCCCCCTTCTACGTACTTGGTCCACTTGTCACAGATATAGCACCGGGTTATGATCACATCACATCGGCGATAGGAGGAGCAGTAGCAGCATATCACGGAGCTGACTTCCTTTGCTATGTGACTCCCGCCGAACATCTATCATTACCAACGCCACAAGATGTGAAAGAAGGAGTTATCGCATCAAAAATAGCAGCCCACGCTGCGGACGTAGCAAGGGGGCGCGGTGCTGAACGAGATTTACGCATGTCTGAAGCTCGTAGAAAATTAGACTGGGAAGCAATGTATAGAGAAGCGATTGATCCAGATAAAGCTAGAGAATATCGCGCCAGAGGAATCACTGATGAGTCAGATGGCTGTTCCATGTGCGGTGACGTTTGCGCTATAAAACTAGTTCAGAAATACTTAAGAAATGAATAGATGTGGAGCCACTGGAGGGATTTGAACCCCCGGCCTACGGTTTACGAAACCGTCGCTCCTTCGCGATGTGTCCATAATAGATCACATTACCGCTGAGCTACAGTGGCAGCGGGAATCCATCAAGTGATACCCTCATCTTATACTTTTCTTCCTATTGATGAGAATGGATAACTTCTCGTCATCTCATTAGTAATTTGTCAGCAGTTGTTAGAATCACATCTAACTATCAAACTAACATAGAGACCATACGTACGGCATCCTCTGAGGGAGCGGGCGTTTCGGAAATTATCGTCAAATCTCCACTAATAGTTCTGATGAGGGGTGCGAGTAGTGCAAAATCTGGTTCTTTTGTTTCGAGTAATAAGTGTCTCCTCTCTCCCTTATCAGTATACTCAATACAACTAAAATGACAATGCAGATGTCCTTGGTGTATCTGAAAGACGGAGTCTAATACTTCTTGGAAATCATCTGATGTGCGTAAGTTTCCACCATACCGCGCATGAATATGGCCAAAATCAGGAACCGGTTCTATGCCATCTACTTCATCTATAACTAAAGCTATTTCTTGAAGAGTGCCCCAACTAGCCAATTTGCCCATTGTCTCCAAACCAATTATCGAGTGTAAATCTTCTAATTCCATCTGTTCACGGACTCGTCGCATCGCTTCGATGACTCGATTAGTAACCTGTTCTGATGTTGATCCCATATATGAAGCGGCATGTACTACCACTATACGCGCATCCATAATATCTGCGATGCGGAGAGATCGCATGAGCCAATCATGACTCTTCTCTACAGTCTCAGGCTTGGAATTGAAATTTATATAATAAGGCGCATGAATGCTGAGTGCTATGCCTAGATCTTTTGCCTTAGATCCCATCTCCATAGCTCTCTCAGCGGAAAGATTGATTCCTCTTCCGAATTGCACCTCTAGAGCTGTGAGACCAAGTTCTTTCGTGCGTTCAATTGCATTGGTGCCCCCTTTACTTCCAGGAGGATATCCTGCCGGACCAACGAGGATCATAAACAACTCCATTGCAGTCAATAATGATAAGTATGTTCAGCAATCGACTTATTTTAACATGAACTCTTCATTTTACATACGTAAATAAATACAGTATTAAGTCACAGAATCCTTAGAAATGATATTATCATAATTTAATTTTTTATAAAAATTAAGAAGATTTCATGAAGTATTTGCATCGCTCGGCTAAATGCTAGATCTAAAATATCCTTGTGTAAGACTTTAGATGAAGGTATGATAAGGTAGGAGAGGTGATGATCTATTGAAGTCCATGTTCATTTAATGTGAATGATCATATATCGATAGGAGTGAGAATGATGAAAGCGCCGATGACAGAAGAGAATTCTTCCAATAGATTTGATATAAACGCTGAGAGGGATCTGCTGGATCCTTATGAAGCATCAGCCAGATACTATGACTTGTGGCATGAAGACTTTAACGAAGATGTAGAATTCTATAAGCGACTTGCGAGTCGTACCGGCGGAAGAGTGCTTGGATGCATGTGCGGAACTGGAAGAGTTCTAGTTCCGCTCGCTAGAACAGGATTTGAGATAACAGGAATCGATCGTAGTGCAACTATGCTAGATCGTTGCACCACAAAAGTTAGCTTCGAACGTACAGATGTGCAAAAGCGCATTGAACTCTATCTCGGAGATATTAAAGAAATTAAGCTTGAGAAGAAGTACCGGTTGGCTTTCATACCTTTTAATTCATTTCTTCACTTACTGACTACTACTGATCAAGAAAAGGCTATCCGCAATATACGGGATCACTTGGAAGAGGGGGGGCTATTCAGCTTCTCAGCATTTTCTCCTCGTTTAGATCGTCCAGAACACTTAGTTCGACACCGTGGGACCAGGGTCACTACGCAAGGAGAAATAATTTCTTGGTTTGAAGCTCAAGTATTCGATCAAGGAAATCAGAGAACTACTGTGACATACTTCTATGATATTTCAAAGCAAGATAAGCCTGTTCGTAGAGTAACTACAGAATTTACACTGCGCTATTTATTCTTCCGAGAAGCGATGGAGTTGCTGAGCAGGTGCGGATTCGAAGTAATAGAAACATATGGAGACTATAATGGCAGCGAATTTGCTGCCACTAGTCCTATAATGATTTTTGTGGCTAGGAAAATATGAAGGTACCTTTGTTCAATCTGGATTATACTCTAGATAGCGGCCAAGTATTTCGTTGGTGGAAAGAGGATAGATGGTGGCATGGAGTAGTTGATAATCAGTACATACAGTTGCAGCAAGATGGTGATTATCTAAGAATTAGAGGTACCTCAGAAGACACAATAGCTCATTACTTTCGCTTTGATGATAATCTGGAAGAAATATATGCAGAAATATCAAAGGATGAGTCTATCGATTCGATCATTGACAATTTCAGAGGACTTAGGTTAATACGGCAGGACGTGTGGGAATGTACTGCCTCTTACATTCTAGCAACGTATTCTAATGTCCCTAGAATAAAGGGGATGGTTGATTCTGTTTGTCGTGCCTATGGTCGGGAAATTGAAGATGGAATTTTCTCATTTCCAACGCCAGAGGAGATTCTAGAAGGAGATGTCGATATTGCATGTTGCCGGCTGGGCTATAGAGCAGACTGGTTCCTAGGATTAGCTAGCATGGCATACAGTGGGGAATTTGATATTTGTGAACTGACAAGTAGGGACTACAGAGGAGCGATTGAGTATCTTAAGAAAGTGAAAGGTATTGGAAACAAGGTAGCAGATTGCGTCGCCTTATTTTCATTGAATCATCTACAGGCATGCCCAGTAGATGTCCGCATAGCAAGAGCAATGCGAGATATCTACGGGATCACTGGATCATACGATAAAGTGGCCTCATATGCTCGTGAACATTTCGGACGATTTGCAGGCTACGCTCAAGAATATCTCTATATTTCAGAGGGTCGCGCCGGTAATAGATAGACTTGCATGTCTTAATGCAGTAATATCGAAGTTTCAAACTAGTCAGGTCTCGGAAATAGATAGGAATGCTATCCTTATGGTAAATTAAGGCGTAGATCCCACCGGATTGAGGATCATTTATTTACTGATGTGGGGAATCTACGTCATACTTCTCCAGGATGTGTTTTTTCATAGAATGATTGTATTTCCCAATCGGTCATTTCTTCCTCTGAAGGTGAGTCATGTATGCTTATGCCCAGAGCGCGTAGATGCTTTGTCAATATTGCCTTAGCCTCTTCCCCACCCTGCATTTCTTGCATATTTACTCCACTAGCCTTCACCTTACCTCGTAGGGAGCCAATTATACGAGAGCCATCCATTATCAAGCTATGATAACTGCTGCCCAGCATTTGTCTTATCATTGGATGGAGATAACTATGCAAGTTATCTTCAGGGCCTAGGATAAATTGATCAGAGATGTCTATTGCGCCCATGCAACCTACATCCTCAGCAAGCAGCCAGTGTACTGAATCGTCATCCTCTAACAGGAAGCCTTTTACCAGAAAGTTTTCTTCCTCTAGTTCAGCTAAGATTGAGCGAAGTTCTTTCATAGGCATTCCATATCTCATATATCGCTGCAAATTCTCAGCAGTGAATATTCCCATATTTCGGAAAAGATGGCGGATTACCTCTTTGCGTGCTTCATATATTGTTAGGTCGATATCAGGAACGGGATGTATACGTCTATTCCGATCGGTACAGATAAATGTGCCATCATTAAGTTCCTTCATCGCCTCCTGCGTAGCACGATGTCCTAACGGTGATCTGTCAAATATTTGTTGCCTGGTCCTAGGCCTTTCTTCCCTAATCATGCGCAGAAGTGTATCCATTTCGACAGTTATCTTCCGACCTTTGGCCTTACGGCATAATGCCGCATAATCTAGATTAACATATGTAACATAGTCAGGTATAGGTTTAGCTTTAACTACAAAGCCCATCTCAAGCATTTTCTTTAATGGTATCCTAATTTTACAGCGTAATGCTGCCTCAGCATCAGAGCGGAGTCCCCCCATGGCAGCAATGGCAGCAGATAGGTTAGAGTATTGATTGGACGCATCTATACGTTGCTTATGCAACATGTAGGAAAAAACAGCGTCCCATGAATGGCGCTCAATAATCATGTTGCCCTTGACATACATATCCCCCATGCAGACGTACCCGTGATGTCGAAGTACTTCAGCATGTTCTTCAGGAAGATCGGCTGGCTGATAGCCAAGTATCTCCCTAAGACGTACTATCTCATAACCCATCATGTTATGATATTGCATGAATACATCCAGGGCATCAAGGGCTTGAGAAAGTAGAGATGGATCCATTAGATCGAGTTCGCGGATTTCAATGCATCCGCTCATGTTCCATTTTTCTACGCCTCCAACGAGGCGGCCATCTGCAACTATCGGATAGATCCATCTATCCCCATAGCGCGCAGCGATGGATGCCCACATACTCTGCGCTCCAGGATCACTTAATGAAACTATCTGCATACCTTCGTTCAGAGGACGGCTCTTATCTAGGAGAGAAAGTTCATCGCGAAATAGATACATCTCTTCTCTAGATGGGCCAACAGAGATAGTTTCTACATCCATGCCTTCTAAGATATTCTCTATATCTTTTACTGGTAATCTGAGAGCTTGTGAAATCGAGTATGATGATGCAGGAGAATGTGCTCTAAGATGGCGAGTTATCACCCGCTCCATAGGACTATCAACAGCTTTTGCGTCATAAGCTATGTAAACATTTTCAGAAGACCATTCCTCTCCATCTTCAAATCTCCGAACAAGGTGCATGTTCCTATCTAGCCGATCTACAGAATCCTTGAGTCGATCTCTAGGAATATTCATATCTGATGACAGTTGACGCATCGTCATCCCTTCTTCACTGGACTTAATAGTCTCCAATACCTTATGATCCAGGGGGCTGAGGGAGTCGTCTCGATACAATGCTACTAGATCTGGGGCATCCTTATCTCGTACATATCTGACACGGCCACGCATGAAGCGGCCTAACAATACCTGACCTGATCGTCTCATATCTTCCCAATCAGACAGTTTGAAATCCTTGACTCGATAGAATACATCCAGTGGTGTCCCCACCGATCCAATAACATCGAACATCTGATCTATGTTATCAAAAGGTCCATCTTGCTTTTGCCGGCGATATGATTCGACGGTGCGATGATCATAGGCTTTCAGATCATTTGTCCTCAACCTGAGATGATCCCTAGCTAACATATACTGCTCATGTTCTGACACCAGAAAACGACCCTTAGTCACTAATTTCTCCTGTGCTAGGTCATTAAGTGCCTGTCTTACTTCGCCCTCCGCTAAACCTAGTGAGAAGGCAGTTTCCTCTACAGTGGCAGGCGCATAACATTCTAGATAGCGCGTAAGGACCTCATCCATAGCATCTCCATGAGATTTTTCATGGAATGTGCGAGCATGATATACCCACTTCCCATTATGATACCCAACGCGTCCTATATAGCCAGTAGCCTCTAATCGTCTCAATGCCTGATGTACAGTACTTAATGGCACATTCAATTCAGATGCCAATTTAGCAGCTGTATGTTTACGTTCAAGAAGCGTTAATGCACTAGCTTCAATGTCATTAAGATCGCGCGAGCGAGCCATTACTGTCAAGTAGGTATCCAAATCCTCAGCCGAGACGAAGTAGGCGTCGTCAATATACACCGATGCTATCCGTTCTTCCTCTAGTAATTCAATACACCACTGATCAATTGACTCTCGATCGATCAGAGTATATGGATAGACAGATCTCCCCCTCTCCTTGAGTATACGCAGTGGACCAGCGCGCCGAATTAGAGATAAAAGTTCTTCCTTAGAAGCGGCCATCCCTATGCGTCGGCGGAAGAATGGCACTACTTGATCCTCAGTGAATTCAAATTCCGATATATCGGCTCCCATAACTTTGCTGAGTACTTTTCGATGTAACTCCCGCAATAATGCACCACGATCCTCCATTAAAACCATATCACTTATGCCAGTTAGTACAGCATTGTGAGCGAATGGAGATGGCGTGGATGAATAATCTATTGGGCGTACAATCGTGGAGCCTTCCTCAATGTTTTTCAAAATATCTTTGGCATTCTTGATATCCATGACGTCTTCCATAATCTCGCGATAAGTTTCATCGATGATCGGAACGCCTTCCATATTTCCAAGTGCATCAAGGAGATATTGAGAGCGGACTTGTTGCCTACCTACTGAAACTTCACGACCGCGGTAATTTCGAAGTATCATGAAAGAGCGTGAAGCAGTATGGCGGAATCGTTGCTTGAATAATTCACTGTCCTTTACAGCACGCATTAAGACTGGTTCCAACATACTACTCGTAAGAACTTTTTCTACGCCATCCAGCTCGATGCGCTTTGGAGAGGTTATCATAAAAGTATCATCTGTGACAGATACCGATAGATTGCATCCATATTGCTGCGTTAGCACGAATGCATATGCTCGAGATAATGCATCATTCACACGGCGACCAAAGGGGAAGTGGAATACTATGTTGAAATTTTCTGACATATCAATGTAGCCTTCCACTGCTAATTCACGATCAGTAGGGATAAAATCACAGGAGCCTTGTTGTTCTCTGAAATACGATAAGATGGAACGCGATGATCCTTGATCTATTCCAAAAGTAGCTAGCCAAGATAATATGTCGTCTTCACTATCTTCCCTCTCTAGCCGTTCTCTCATTTCTCGTCGGAAGATTGCTACGTCCATGCTGAGGTCAAAGGAGCGAGGTAGCATTTCACCGCTCCACGAAGGTACAGTAGGCTTTCGTCCATCTGCTTCACAGACGAAAACTCTTGTCCCTTTAGTACGAATATACTCATATGAACGACCACCGAGTACGAACACATCTTTGGAAGATAGGCGCTCCACAAATTTTTCTGATAGATCGCCAAGAAGGCCGCCCTTATCTGTGAAGACTTTATAATTCGCTTCTTCTGGGATTGTACCGATGTTTAGGAAATATATCATGCGGGAGCTTCCTCGCCTGCCAAAGCGCTCCTCTTCTTCATCATACCAGATTTTAGGATAAACACCTTCAAATGCATCCTTGCTTCCCAAATATCGGAGCACTTCTAGGAAGCTTTTTTCATCCAAGTTACGGTAACAATATGACGATCTAACGACATTGAGAGCATCTTGGATATCCCATCTCTTTTCAAGTGACATTCCTACTAGACTCTGCGATAGCACATCTAGTGCATTCTCTGCTATCGACACACGATCAATTCGCTTTTTATGTGCTGCCCGGGATAGTACAGCACATTCGACCAAATCATCCTTCTCGAATACTAACATTCGACCTTTTGAAGTCAAGCCAGTAGCATGACCTGCTCTTCCGATACGTTGAAGGCCTTTAGCTACTGATTTGGGCGACCCAATCTGCACAACTAGATCTACCGAGCCTATGTCAATCCCTAACTCTAACGACGTGGAAGAGACCACGCATTTGAGAGCTCCTCGCTTGAGTCGATCTTCCACATCTAGTCGAGTCTCCTTGGCTAATGAGCCATGATGAGCCTCAACATCTTCCAATCCTCTCTCCTTAAGCTTAAACACTACGGCCTCTGTCCCTGAGCGCGTATTTGTGAACACAATAGTGGTGCGGTGTTCTAAGATCATTTCATACAATTGATCATACATCTTAGAGTTGACAATTTCAAAAGGTAGGGAAGTCATATCATCTGTCGGACACAGGACTCGGATATCGAGATCTCGCTGGCGCATGATTTCCACTACATTAACTTCACGCGGTTTACCTTCTTCATATCCTACCAAATAATGCGCTACATCCTCAATGGGAGCCAATGTGGCGCTAAGTCCTATACGAGTAATAGGATGGTTGCAGAATGCCTGGAGTCGCTCTAGAGTTAATGATAAAAATACTCCTCGCTTGGAATCACAAACTTCATGAATTTCGTCCAAGATTACATACTCTACCTGTGCAAAACTTTCTCGGAATTTGGGAGCCGCTAATACAAGTGCCAATGATTCTGGAGTGGTGATGAGTATGTGTGGCGGCTTGCGAACCATTCTCTGCCTTTCTGCCTGAGAGGTGTCTCCTGTTCGAACACCTACACGTATATCAGGAAATTCTAAACCTTCTGCAGCGGCGACCTCTTGCATGCCTGCCAGTGGCTCGTTGAGGTTTCGATTTATGTCGTTGGCTAATGCTTTCAGTGGAGAAACATATATGGCATATACTCGATCCTCGAGCTTTCCTTCCTGAGAATACTTGAACAGTTCATTTATGATAGAGAGGAACGCTGTTAGTGTTTTACCAGATCCTGTGGGAGATGACACTAAAACGTTCTTACGATCATGAATTAAAGGAATGGCATATGATTGTGGTTCAGTAAAGTCCTGGAATCGGGAGGTGAACCACTTGGCAATGGTTGGATCAAGGAGTTTGATCATTTCCTCCTTGCTATGATGTTTAGTTACTATCTTCATTTTACTTCCCCTTGGATAGTGAAATCATGTTCGATTTCCCATTGATGTATTAGTCATTTTCGGAGGGTTGTCCGAAAAACCGGGGATAGGTGCTCATGAAAGTTTCATATTGATATATTGCGTTCAGACTACCATATGCGCAGTTCGACCCTAATCACAACAATCCTGGTGGTGCTGATCATTGTCATTACAGCATCGTTGCCGGCATGGATTAACTTAGGGCCCGATAATGCGATTGGAGATCTGAAAGATAATGGATCGTCGGAAGTCGCAGAAGAGGTCGGACTGGTCGCTAATAGTGATCCTTCGAGCGAAGAAGGTACTGTATATGGAAAGGTGACGAGTAGAGGCGAACCTGTATTCGCCACTATATCAATGATTAAGATTGGAGTCAATGAAGGAGACAGTCCTATAATGACTAATAGTACCGCAGAGGACGGTAGATACAGGATAGAAGGCATTGAGGTCGGAGAATATAGTATATCAGTAAACTCTGGCAAAGGCGTAGGATCAAGAGATATAAACGTGACCAGCGGAGATAACGAGGTGAACGGGGAACTTACTAAACGAATTACACTTAACGGAGTAGTGATGACATCATCTGGTAAGGAACCATTAGCCGGAGTGACAGTATCACTCAATTCAGAGACAGATGACTTTTCACATATTGCTCCTAGTATTACTTCTAGTGATGGCATATATGTGATGCACGATGTGCCTGCTGGGAAGTACATTATATCATTTTCCAAGAGCGGCTATGAAACTAAGGAATTCCCTATTGAAGTAGGGTCAGGATACGCACCAAGTACTACGGTGATGGAGAGAGCTCATCTTCCGATTAGTGAGGGATTTATCAAGGATTATGATCTTCCACATTCATTCATGATTGTTGGCCTTGGCCTAGCGCTGGCGACATTAGTCTTCGCATTGTTCATCCGCTATCGAGTTAAGAATAAACCAGGATTATTAAACAAAGATGATTCAAAGACCTAGTCGTAGCCTAGCAGCTTCAAGGTTGCCTTGAACTTCTTTCTCTACATTATCGTATAGAGAGTTGCCGTGAGCATCAATAGCTACTGTCAAGGGCCCTAGACTATCAGCTTCTATTATCCATAATGCTTCTGGCATACCTAGATCAAGCCATTCCACACCCCTTACTCGCGTGATCTTCTGAGCTGCGAGTACTGCTGCCCCTCCAGTAAATGCTAGATAAACGCAGCCATGTTCCTTCATCGCCTCTACTGTCGGCCTAGACATGCCCCCTTTTCCAATTATTGCTCTAATTCCAAACTCTTTGATGAAGTCGGGTTCTAATTTATTCATACGCGCTGATGTGGTCGGCCCAGCCGCGATCACTTTCCAACCTCTAGAGTCTCTGGTCATTATTGGGCCGCAGTGATACAGTATGCCATCCTCCAGATCTACAGGCAAAAGCTTTCCCTGGTGACGACGTTCCAATGCCCGCATGTGAACTTCATCTCGACCTATGAAGACTGTGCCACTTACACTTACTATCTGTCCCAACTGCAGGGCTTGGACTTTATTCTTAGACAATGGATATTCAAGGATCAAATGGAGACCTCCCAAATCTCACTCTTCCATCTGAGTATATTCGCGCAGTTGCTCGGCGAGCAGCCCAGCACTGCAGATTCACAGCCACAGGTAGAGATGCAGTGTGACAATAAGCAGTACATATGCGAACTCCAAGCACAGTAGTGTCACCACCTAAACCCATGGGCCCTATGCCTGTTAGATTGATCGCCTCAGTCAGATTGTTCTCCAAAATAGTTAATTCAGGATCAAGATTAGGAAGACCAAGAGGACGTAGTAGCGCTTCTTTTGCCATACTAACTGCTAGTTCAGAGGTCCCTCCTATCCCTACACCTACTATTGTAGGCGGGCATGGTCTACCACCTGCTTCAACCACCGTATCAAGAATGAATTGTTTTATGCCATTGATTCCATCTGATGGTGGTAGCATAGCTAAAGATGTCATATTTTCAGAGCCAGCACCCTTTGGTAATACGGTAATCTCTAAGAACTCATCACCGGTTGGATAATAAATTACATGAGGTAACCCTATAGCTACATTAGTGCCCGAATTCTCCCTCGTCAATGGATGCACAACATTAGGTCTAAGTGGTATCTCTTCCGTGGCTCGAGCCACTCCCATACATATGCTCTCTTCTATTGATGCATCCACTGGACCTGTGACATAAAAAACGTGAACACCAGTATCTTGACACACCGGGACACTTAGACGTCCAGCCGCATCGACATTGTCTAATATGGTGCGCAATTGAGATCGTGCCACTTCCGATGTTTCGCATGATTCAGCATATTGCAGTGCTTCGATCACGTCCGGCGGTAATGTTGTAACTGCATCTCTTAGGAGCTGGACCACTGTCTCTTCAATTAGATCCGCGACCATAGAACTGCCATCGTCTGCACTTTAGAATAACCTACCGGAGCACAATGCATTATATGAGTACCTAATTACATTAAAGTACACTGCAGGAGGAGTCGTTTGGAGCCTATAGTCATTAAAGACCTCGTCAAAGATTTTGGTGGATTCAGAGCGGTAGATAATCTTACACTCACAGTTCGTGATGGCACTTTCGTCGGATTCTTGGGTCCAAATGGTGCTGGTAAAACCACGACTATTAAGATCCTCACTAATATGTTGAGAGCAACCAGTGGATCTGTATACCTAAATAGCGTAGATATAGTAGAGAATCCCAAAGAAGCTATGTCTAATCTAGGAGCGGTTGTTGAAACCCCTGAATTTTACCAATATTTGACTCCCAACGAGACATTAGCATACTTGGGAGAGTTGAGAGGTATGAGTGCAGAGAGTATAAGCTCCCGTTCTGCGGAAGTGCTAGAAACTGTAAAGATGAGTGGGTGGGCAGATCAGCGGATTGGTAAGTTCTCCAAGGGCATGAAACAGCGCATCGCCATTGCGCAAGCCATCTTACACCATCCATCTATTATCATCCTCGATGAGCCCACCTCTGGACTTGATCCCAGAGGCATGGCAGAGGTGCGAGAGATCCTATCAGGACTTAAAAGTGAGAAATATACCATATTTATGTCCTCCCATCTGTTGAGTGAGGTTCAAGAAGTATGTGATGAGGTGGTCCTCATCGATCATGGAAAGATATTGAGATCAGGATCTGTAGATAATCTGCTCGGGTCCATTAACATTCATCGCATCGAGGCCCGCACGCTACAGCAGATCGATAATGCTTGGTTAAATAACATATCCAAGATAGAAGGTATAGAAGAATTGCGAGCTTCCGGACCAGCAAGCTTTGTATTCACTCTCAAAGGCGGCGATCGAGAGCAGGCTATAATGCTACGCTCATTGCAGAGTATGGGTTTAGATATAGTATCATTCAAGAGGTCGGGTATTGCGCTAGAGAATCTGTATCTATCTATGATTAAGGAGTCAAGGTGATTTTATGAGTGACGTTGCACGCGCTGATGGTAAGCTAATTCCTACGGATATGCAGCAAGCAATGATCGTGATGAAGTATGATCTGCTGAAGCATCTACGAAGCAGACGTCTCCTTGGTATGCTTGCTATTGAGGCATTGCTGCTCATACTCATCTCTGCGCTGATACTAGAAGGTAGCGAGAATACATTCATAGGCGCCATGGGAGGCTATGCTTCATTTACCTCTACACTCATAATCATAGCAGCAACACTATTTGCTGGTGATGCGATTGTATCAGAATTCCAGAGCCGCACTGGATACCTATTATTCCCTAATCCAGTAAGACGATCCTCTATATTCGTAGGCAAATTTCTATCTGCTGTACTGGCAACGGCTATCGTTACGGTCATTTACTATGCCGTTGCTATTGGCGTAAGTGCCATAGTATCGAATAGTCTAGAGCATATAGATCTCGCATTCGCATCATTAGGTCTTGCACTGCTATATGGTGTGGCTGCAGTCGGAGTGGGTATACTTATCAGTTCATTTATGAAGGGAAGCACTGGTTCGCTAATTCTGACATTCTTCCTATTATTCCTCATACTACCAGCCGTTGATAATTTGTTTTCATTGGTTGAGCAGTCTCCAACAATATCTCTGACATTTGCTGCTATGGCTATATCAGCAGTACTAAGTATTCCATATCCGCCAGAAACTGATATGATAACCATACCTGTAGAGGGATTCGGAGAATTTGTCACTTATTTCCATACACCTTCCGTTAGCACCGCAGTGTTGGTAATGATCGGATGGATTTTGGTGACTGTTGCACTCGCATATCTAGCATTCCAGCGCAGAGAGATGACAGCGTGAGTACTATACTCTTTATTCACGTGGGAGACGAATTGCTTGATGGGAGTATCAACCCCTACTCCTCTGAGATGATTAAGCAGATTCGCCAGAGAGGTTGTAGCATTGCCTGCGTTATGATAATTAGAGACGAAATCTGTGAGATTGTCTCAGCCCTCCAATTTGCCCTTTCCCTCTCGCCCGATATAGCCGTCGTCACAGGCGGACTGGGACCTACTATAGATGATGTCACTAGAGATGCCATGGCAAAATTCTTGGGAACTGAGCTTGAGATTAGTGATGAGGCAACTATATGGGTGAATGAGGCATTGGTCAGAATGCATAGCAGGGCCAAAATAGATGAGGTGGGGTTGCAAATGGCTCGCCTACCGCGCGGCAGTAAAGCATTAAAAAATATCACAGGAGTAGCTTGCGGTATTTCGGCTCGCGTAGAACATACAGATTTCTTCCTATTACCAGGATTCCCAAATGAGTTCATGCCAATGTTCGAACAATATGTTCTGCCATTAGTGGAAAGTGATGACATTGAAGAGTTAGAGATAAAAGTTATGAAAGGAGAGGGTACTTTAGAGCCAATCTTCCAAAAAATAGTGGCGCGCTTCCCAGTACGTATCGCTTCGATCCCTGCAATCGATTGGAGAGATCGAGGCAACACTATAGTGATAAAAGGGAAGAGTGATGAAGTTCGAAGCGCTATGACTTTCTTTAAAGGAGAGCTCGATAAAATCGGGTCCGATATTAGTTGCCAATAATGTAGATTTCATCGTTGTAGAGGAAAACTTTTACTGCGTCTCCCTCTCTTTCAAATCCTTGTGGCTTGCGAATTTCAATCGTGGCAAACGAGCGTGGATGCATGAGTTGTAATTCACGCTTCTCTTCCCCCAATACTACTGCTTCAACCACATCGTCTTTGGTACCAATCACGTTAACATTACGGAGGCGATCATTACTTATTGATAAATTATCACCATGTTTTAGTTCACGAAGTCTTGCCATCTGGGGACCAGTAGAACGTATTAGGTATAATTTATCGTTAAGCTCAATTATATCTCTTACACGATATGGTGGAAGGCGGACCAAGTAAGTGACTCTGTAAATGTCCACCCCATCTTTTCTCCCATGTAGAGAGGCCGATTCCTTATAATCAGCTCCGTATGTTGAGACTAAGTCTCTGGCAAGCGTCTTGCCTAGAGCTATAGTACTTATATAGAAGTCATATCCGCTATGAGCCTCTACGGCTTTAGCCATGAATGCATCTCTACTATCTCTAGATGCATTCTCGATATGAGACATTGCACGCTGAAGAAGTTCTTCCCGCTCATTATCTGAAAAACGCTTCCCAGTTGGACGAACCTGCACGATACTCTCATAATAATTTCCATGAATCTTGTTGCATTTTGGGCAGGATTCCCTCTTTATACGAACAATTGTTTCGCTTTCTTCTATAACTTCAAGATCCTCATACGCTACAGTGACATAAACTAGAACGCGGTAAGATTTTCGATCTATCTCTTGCACTTCGAGATCTAAATCGCGCACCAATGCATCTTCTCTAACTAAAAGGTTGGCAGTTACATGATCATATACTGCATCCAATTCATCTTCATAATGAACCCATTTCTTATCCATTAAGTAATCGTCACAGTGCGCACATTGTTGCAATTCTAATTGTTCATCTAGATTAGTGAAGCGGTTGCGCTGCAGATAGCACGTAGCACATAGGCTATCATACGTCTTCTCTTCCTTTCCACATTTCACACAGAACATGTGCACCTATGGGGCGACATAAGTAGATGGAGCTATTTAGTTAAGACGTATGCTCACATCTTAGCCAGTTGTGCATGTGGTACTCCTTCAATTGTCAGAACACAGCCACTCTCGATATATCCTGCCCGAATCGCAACTTTAATTACATTTTCTCCAA
Organism: Methanobacteriota archaeon; assembly: GCA_012518185.1. Classification (GTDB taxonomy): domain Archaea; phylum Thermoplasmatota; class Thermoplasmata; order Methanomassiliicoccales; family Methanomassiliicoccaceae; genus DTU008. The sequence goes on along the minus strand of JAAYTA010000102.1, from coordinate 50,578 downwards.
CAAGGTTAGCAACACTACATATGCTGAGGCGATTTAGGAGTATTTCTTCATCTGCGTCCTCTCCGTGGTAGAAAGAAGGTAGAACTTCTAGGCGAAGGGGACCTTCCTTGAATTTTTTTCCTAATAATTCCTTATCAGCGGCGGCCAGTAATAGATCGCCTCCACTGCGATGCATCTTTACAGTGAACATATTCATCCCTCCGAAGTTAGTTTATAGAAGCCAGTAGCAGGAGAATAAATTTCGCCATTCTGGCTCAGCCTTCGAAGTAGAGTCTTTGCTCTATCCTCAGAGATTCCACGATCTGCAGCTGCTTTGAATAGCATATCACTTCCAACTCCACGGCGTGGATCGATTCCATCACCACTTTTTAGCAACGAACTGATCAAGTCCTTAAGGATAGTTATTTGTTCTCTTTGAGAATGTGATGTTCCTGTCGCAATTATATCAAAATCCAGACGATCTCCTTCTCCAGCAATCTTTCGAAGATAATACTCTACAATTCGTACTGCTCTCTCAGCATCTTCCACTGTTGCAATTGTAGACAATCGGGCGCGAGCGCTTGCTTCTGATAAACGGACGAATGCTTCTAGTTGACGTGCCGTAATTGGAACAGAGGCGCCTTCACCCTCTCCTTGTTTTCGGATCTTGAGATAGAAGTCAGATATCAGCTTCATTGCATCGTCACTCAAAACTGGATTAATTCGTTTGGCGTATGCCACATACTTTCTGAAGAATTCGCGATCAAGAACCGGTTCTACCGACCTGGTGTCATTCATAATACTCTCAATATCTACACCATCAAGTATGGCTGGATCTTCATATTTCTGTATCTGCCCACGACGGTGCGTCTTGAGGATGTGTGCAGTTATGTTAGCATCACGTTCCGCAGAAGGCTTATCTGTAAGAGCGAAGATTAGATCAAATCGAGACAGTAGAGCAGGGGGCATGTTAATCTGATCGGCTATGTACTGATTCTGTTCAAAACGGCCATACTTAGGATTGGCAGCCCCTAATAATGAGCATCGACATTGGAGCGTGGCGGTGATACCTGCTTTTGCCACTGAAATTGTATTACCACACCATACCGACTTTTCATTCCTTCTGACATATATCACGTGGTCTGGTACTTCTACACAATAAATCTTACCAGAGTAATGAGTTTTTGTTATGGATTTTGGGCTTATCTCAAAGGCTTCCATTATCTGGGCATCATTCATGCGCAAGAATCTTATGTTATTGTTGAGTGGGAGTTTATCCATTCGATATAGACCATATGGGCTCCAATCACCACTCTCTTCGCGTAAAGATACATACATATTATGATTTGGAGATACTGCTAGATCAATCTCATCTCCAGAGATGTAGAACATAGTGTCATCATAATCAGCCTGGACGTATTGTAGGGGTTTATCAAATCTTAACTTACCTTCTATAGATAGTGATGCTATTAGATCTTCCTCACTTACATCCTTGAATAGCTTCCACCCAGTATCTGTTAAAACTTCAGTTTGGTCATCATAGCACTGACTTTCCATAGCTTCGTGCATGCTTGATCGATCCTGATCAGTCATCTTATCCATCTCATCAACGCAATTATGGACTATTCCTCCAGAAATGAGGAAATTTGGCTCTCCATTAATAGTGAGATCATACACTTGGCTTAAGCAACCCTCTTCTACTCCAACAACTGGATTTAGTAGATAATTCTTGATTGGTTCCCTGAATGGTTCTTCAGTTATGCCACTCCAGTGAGGCCGTAGCATCTCCATGAGAGGAATGGTGATTTCTTGTTTCTCTATCGCTCTATCAATGTAGGACTGTAATCCAAGATTCACTGTCTTAGAAGTATTGAATGATATGGAACTGAACCATTCTATATAATCATCCAATAGTACATCGCATTCGATTGTGCAATTTTCCAATACTATCTGATAGAGCTTATCCTTATTCTTCCCAGTAACGTATGGACCTACTAAATGAGCAAGACGAGTGCAACTCTCCACCAAGGCTATTTCAACCATCTGCTCATACATGACGGCCATTATTCCAAAACGATGGAATAAGGAGAGTAATAATTTCTGATCATGTGTTATGTTTCTAAACTCATTTTTCATTCCTTTTAGATCAATCTGTATGGTAGTCTCAGATTCGTGACCTAGATATATATCGCAGCATTCTGCGCTCACAACTCCAGCAAGAAAACCAATGCAGTAATTCACATCATCCAATAATAGTTGAATTTGACAATGAGATGATTGGATCTCTCCTAGATTGTTAAATAGAGATATCTGATGCATCACATCAGCAGTTCCCTTAACTATGCCAATATGTCCTTCATATTCATTGACTGTTTTAGAATCAGAACATAGCATCAAATAAGATGGTACATGTGATCCTATAAAGTCATTGATTGGACTTATGGGAGAGTCGATCTCATTCACTATTGGTACCGATCCATAATTTCCAGCATAAAGGATCAAGGCGTGTGAAAAACCCCTCCTAAATTGCTCTCGATCAATTTTTTCTGGCTCTGAGTAATCAGCAGGAATGTAGATCTTATCTTGTACTGTTAATTGTCCCGCTTCTTTCCATCCATCATTCGTGAGGATGTGATGATCTGGTGTGCACTCGATAATTTCTCCAGAATAAAGGTTTACCCTTATTGTCTCCCTTATCCCTTTTCGGATCACTTTTCTAACTATGCCATAGCTAGGACCGTTGGAGTAGTTCAGTACCGTGTCGCCTACCATGATATTCTTAATCGGCACTAATCCCCTAGTAGTAACTACAAGCTGATTTTCCTCTATGCATGCCATCCCTTTATCTGCAAGGACTAGAGCACCGGCTTCTAACGTCCACCTGCCTTCGCCGAAGTCATCTTTTACAGCTGCTGCAGTATTGTGCACTAGGAAGCCATTAGCCATAAAAGATTGGGTACCATCTACAGTTAAATCGTATACAAAGGGAGGAAGGCTTGATTCAATATTTCGGGCCGAAGAAATTGAGCTCCATCGGAAATTTCGGGATTCATCAGAAATAAGGATAGATTGTCCTTCTCGTATGTCTGACGCTTTGTACCAATCTCCTTCCAATGAGTCCATTTTAGACCAAACTCTAGTCTCTGGAGTCAGTGTCAAACGTCTCCCTGAAGATTCTACAAGTTCCACAAGAAATGAAGGGGTCTTTATACGCCATATGGCAGATATGCGACGAAGCGTCTGCTGCATGTCAGACATCGTTGCTACAGTATGCGGAATCTCTAGTTTTTCCATCCATTGTCCAGGAGCTACTTCCTGTGGTGATGAGATGTGCTGTTCAACAAAATCACCTATTGCTATCTCTTTTCCCTCAACTATTATTGATGTGTCAGGTGAGACACACAGCCCTGCAGCAGAAGAAGACTTTCCTGAAGCATATATCCCTCTAGGGGCCAGACGACTCATATACCTAAGCATCTGGCTATTATGAGATAGTATTCCATTTGCAATATAATTATGACTATCCTTTACTTCCAGATCGTATACCCATTCTTCTTCTGGAGTGATTTCCTCAACTGAAGTTATGGTATCATATCCAAATCCCAGTTCATTCCAACCATAGGGATCGGCCTCATCCCATCCGCTGTGTATAACAATAGATGTTCCAGTCTTCAAAGTACGGGCTTCCCTAGGCATGATCCGAGTAGTATTTTGAACGAACAGGGGATGCGTCGGCGTCATAGTGAGCGTTCGCCCTTCAGCTGTATGGATTCGAATCATTTTATCTGGAGCAGTTCGCTTCCATACTCTTATGGCCTTCCCTTTCTCCATTCGACCACGAGCTGAGAATGTAATGACATCTAGATCTATCGGTGCGGTTAGACCATCATCAATATCTTCCGCACCAGATACTAAACCTTCTTCAACAATGTCTTGGATATTTCGAGTGGAGCCATCAGCGAGTGTCACTATAGCATCGGATGATACACATTTCGCTACTCCTGGATCGCCCACTAAAAGGATGTGTATGTCACCCCTTATGCGCGTACCGTCATCTAGAACTTTCGGAACGCCACTAAATAATTGCAGTGCTAATGACTCCTTTTCTGTCTCATAGCCATAAATAGTGGGAGATATAGAGGCGATTATCTTCGAAAATAAATCAGGTGAGGAAGCAATTTCCTTGATCTTTTCCTCATCTTCTTCTGTGATATTTATCTCCTCATATTCATGCTGCTGGAATTCAGCTGAAATAACGTCTAGATTAATATCAAATAGAGTAGATTTAGCAGGCTGCCCTTTTTGAACAGAGCGTAGAATGCCATTCAACACAACTCTGTCGCCAGGAGATACAATCCCTGCTATATCATCCTCCAGGTACCCAGTTAGGCGCTCTGGTTGTGCTCCACCTCGTAATCCTTCAGGACTCTCTTGTACTTCGATCTTTTGCGTATCGACGAAGCGAGACTCATCCGTAAGTAGTTTAAACTTGGTGGTTCCAGGTGTCCGTCCGCAGCCATCCTGCTCTTTGTAACATTCCATGGGTTCCTTAAAGAATAATCCTTCTTGCACTTCTTTAATTACTTGTCCACAGCGGAAGCATTGGAATAGGGCATCAGTGATCTTGGGACGAACTTCAGTAGCTTTTCGAGATAGTCCTTCTACACAGACTAGTTTTCCTACGTGCTTGGCTCTTAGATCCCTTATTTCCACTTTGGAATCTCGAGGTAGTGAAATCACTCTTAGATTTATGTCCGCTTGGCGCATCTCAGCATGCATGAGGTTTCGCATTGCCTGCTTACCTGCCAGAAGGGCGAGATCAGGATGCTCTAGAAGATAGATCGCAAGATCTGCATCAAAGTGGTCCAGATCTCCATAGACTATATCAACACTCCTTACTTCGGGATAAAGATCGGATACCTCTCGGATCCTCTGTATATATTCAGTACCTTGGAAGAACGCTTCCCAACGAGATACCATGCTAATGTCTACTCCCCGGTGCTCATTCCTTCCTCCTTGGGGAGACTCATTGATGGCCATATTTTCCTGGATATCGTCTGCTGGCAATACTTCACCTACCTCTTACCCTCGATCACACGGAAGTTTATCCAAAGAATGATTCTTTTTGAGTGTTGCGCTACTAACAATTTATTTGATAATCATTCTTCGAATTCGTCATTTGCTTACAATGATGTTGATCATTGTATTTTCAGCAAGGCTTTACAAATGTAAGAAAAGTATCAGGGACTAGATTAAAGAATTTTGTCAAGATGAGGGAGAGTGTGTACCAAAAATAGAGTGGATGTACGCGTATCTGTAAGATCTATGTAGCTAATGAAGCTACAAATTTTTAACATCGTCTTTACTTCACCTTCAGAATACGTAAAAAAATGAAAATTAATTTAATGATTCTATTTTAGACATAGACAGTTGTATGAGTCACATTAGTGGTTTTGATATGTAGTGTTTAGAATTGGCTAATGAGGCTGTTATACCTATTCTGAAGGATCATCGGATAAAAATTCTGATTGTATTGCCACTACTTCAGCGCTAGTTTTGGCATTAGAGTATAATTCTAGTGGCTCTCTGTTCACTCGGAAGAGTTCTTCTCCCCAATTGAACTTTGACATAGTCTGATGAGCCTGTTCTTTGAATCCCATAATGTATAGCGCAGTAGCTAATGCTTCAGCACATGTTAATTTGAAAGGTCTGCCCCAGTTTACTGGATTAGCAGCTACGAGGAATGGCAATGATCGTTCCCTGACACCTCTCAGATCTCTAGGAATGTTATCGATATTTCTCCAGGAGAGATCTAATGCGACTAGGCCACGGGCAGCAGCACGAGCAGAGTCTTCTCTAGATATTGATTTTTCAGCCCAAGGAGTTAGGACTATAGAGCCGCTCGGAATACGACGTAAAGATTTGATCTCCTGAGCTTGATTGAAGCGCACTAGCCTCCGACCAGTGCATTTCTTAGGGCTGCATTGCTTCTCATCATAGATGTAAAGTCGCACTGCCATATTACTTACCCCTTACGGCCATTATATGAATATATCTTTGCCATGCTACTGGCTGTAGAGATTAGTATGTTAGTATTCAAAGGCCATCGTCATATTGTATTCACTATTGTAAACGATGTGCCATCATAGTAGGTTATCTAACTCATTGATGTCTTCTAATGTTATCAGCGAAAGAAATCGTCAATCCATCTAGATATCTGATCCCTTAGAGATCGCATATTAGCTAAATTCTCTTCATCAGTCCCATAGAAATGACTAGGATCCTTGAACGGCTTGAATACCTGATGCGTCGCCGGGAGGAAAGGTGATTCCTTAGCCGCGTCGTCACATAGGGTGATAACATACTCAAACTCCTCTCCAGGACGTATGAATTCATCGACACTTTTTGCCCTATTCATCGATATATCAATACCTATCTCTTGCATAGCCTGCACGGCCAGTGGATCAATCGCCTTTGGCAGTATACCAGCACTGTCGACTTCAAAACGATCGCCGTACTTCTTCCTCAGTAGAGCTTCTGCCATCTGCGAGCGTGCCGAATTATATCTGCATATAAACAGAACGCGATCTTTAGGTCCGGGAGCATCGATAGTCTGTCTTATCACTATATTCACCTTCGCAATGCATTAATGTGCTTTCGATATGAGAAAGATTTGTCGGCATAACGTTTATCTTCATCCCTTCTCCTGTAGATCCTATAGATCTCTTAGTGATGAAGTCTTTAGAACTGATTTATGATGAGTGATGGGCGAGCTGAAAGAGATCTAACTCATTCATCACGAACCCCACTATTATTTTATGGAAGTCACATCTTAGTAGATCATCATAACCAAAATATTATTGCGTTAAATTCTGATTACCTGATGAAATAGGATGTATACGGGCTTCGATTTACTGGGAAGTAATAGTGCGCTTAGGAATCATTGGCTAAAGCGATTAGTGGCTGGACTCATAGATGTAACCATCATATTCACTCCCATATGGATAGTCATATCTTATTTCGATCTGCCATATGATACAGTCGCTGCCAGCATTGTGACTGGGATTATATGGCTCGTATATGCTAGTGTTTGCGAGGGTAGATATGGACGTACATTGGGTAAAGCACTGGTACGTCAGAAAGTGGTATCCTTAAAGGGACGACGATCATACAAGCAGACTTTTATTAGATCTATATCCAAATTATTCTGGTTCATCTTCTTACCATTTGATGTAGCAGTAGGCCTGGCCACTGAAGGAGATCCACGAAAACGATGGATAGATACTGTATCCAATACACTGGTAATAGCTTATTATCCTCCAGTATCTAATAATAAGAGAGCACCGAATCCTCGGCCAAGAATGCATGAGAAACTGGAATCAAAGGATGAGTCAGTTCTGAGATAGGAATCGATCGAGTATTTGACTGGTAGCATCTATTGTCTTTGGATCATGTTGCTCTAACATACGAGATTGGCCACCTGGCCACACATGGCCAGCATTCTTTACGATAATAGATGTGACTTTATGCGAATTTTCATAATTATGGAAAATCGCCTCTGGAGTCTCATTTTTTTCAATGATATCACACTTATTAACTCGCGCCCAGTATTGTTCTGCCTCTATTGCAGGTAGTGAGTTACCTTTGCTTTTGTATAATGGAATTATCTGATCTTCCTGCCCATGTATGATCAATACTTCCATCGACCTTTCTGGATTGAGATTCAGTATCTCATCACTAATAGTTGCTCCCACAGGAGCGATCATTTGTATTTTTTCTGAAAGTTTGACCCCTAGTATATGCGTGAGCATGCCGCCATTAGAGAATCCAGTTACTAGCACATTATTGATATTGTGATTCTCTCTTAAAATATCTATTAAATCAGATATAAAGAGTACGTCATCTACCTTCTCTAATGCGCTATCGCCGCAGCAGAACTCTGCATTCCATGATGCCATCCCAGTGGACGATATTGTTCCCTCAGGATATATCACTATGAATCCGTGCTCATCAGCCTTTGAAGATAGTTTTGTCATAAATTCCATTATACTAGGATTAGTTCCCAATGCATGGAGTGCTATCACAAGATCGGGGCAGGTCGCAATATCTATCGGAACATGTAAGAGATATCGTCTTTCCAGGCCATTTGAGCGTATCGTTCGCATAGCTGTGTAATTAGAATAAGAGATCAACTACTCTTCGACCCACCATACCCATGCACCCTTCTCAGTTGATAATTCACCATTGATGAATCCTTTTCGGCGCATTATATTGAGTGTCCTGGCAAGATCATCAGGGCACTCCCTATCAATAGATTCTAGTTTGTTCCCTATCTCGATGGTTGTTAGTTTATGTCCTTTTAATAATCTGAATATGACGATGTGTTGAGTGTCTGTGATTGACATTGAATCCAAATTGCTAGCTGGTATCTCATATGACGCGCGGTAGTAGCTAATAGATATCGCCACAAAGGTCAGAAGAGAGAATTTTCTTCTAATAAATATTAGAACTTTATACTTCTCAGAAGTTGAACTGTATCGCCACTGACCCAGAATATCTCGAGAGTTCCTGTTCCTTCATATGTGAAGTAATCTGCCGTGGTTACCTTATCGTCTCTCCCAGAATCATGAAATGTTACTTTTGCCTCGGGATTTTCTTCCTCTCCTATAGTAATCGATTCCCCGATCCATTTTCCATTCTCTAACTCGGCAAACCATTTCTGGGGCTCATCATTGACACTAAACCTTAGAGATTTTGCATCAAACGCAGTTGCAGGATTTATTGTGATAATTATTTTATCGCCTTTCTTAGTTAACTCCACATGCGGCGGTTGATCTATATCCCCAGTGAGATCCATGACCATCACATATAGGACAGCAGCTAGTACAACAGTAATTGCAACCATTAAGATGGTGGCGATAACGGGTGATACACCTCTACGATCTTTCCACTTCTTCACATGCGACTTCATGCTAGATCCTCAATTTTGATAGGAGACCCACCAATATGTGAGATGAAGCTGTAGATTTAATAAAGATATGTATGTTGTTATTCAGTAAATAGAACATAGAGATTTATGAGAACGGACTTTGACATTAAAATTTCGATCTTCGAATTGACAGGTATTCGCTATATTAACTAGTCAGAGTTAGTCAGAGTTCTAGAAAAACATAACTATAGTATGTGTTTTTCATATGATTATGAAACCCGTTCTCCAAGTAGCCTTGGATCTTATGCACCTGAAGCGTGCCGTGGAGATTGCAGCTGAAGCGGTGGAAGGTGGCGCAGATTGGATAGAAGCAGGTACTCCGCTAGTAAAATCCGAGGGCGCTGAGGCGTTGAGAGTTCTTAAGCGAACATTTCCAGATCGCATATTAGTGGCTGATATGAAAACTATGGATGTGGGAGGGTTCGAGGTAGAAATAGCCGTCAAGGCGGGCGCCGATATTATTTCAGTTTTAGGATTGGCAGATGATGGGACCATATCTGAGGCAGTAATGACTGCACGTCAATATGGCGCTAAGATTATGGTTGATCTGATAGGTGTGGAAGATAAGATATCTAGAGCCAAGAAAGCAGAGGAGCTTGGTGCCTCATACATATGCTTGCATGTTGGCATAGACGAACAGATGCGAGCTAAGGGCTCACCAATAGATGTGTTAAAAGAATTAGCCTCCGCAGTGTCAATACCTATAGCCGTGGCAGGAGGAATCACCTCAGAGACCGCACCCAATCTATTGGATGCAGGAGCTAGCATAATAATCGCCGGAGGCAGCATAATTAAAAATAGAGATGTAAGCTCAGCGGCTGCTCAGCTCAAGAAATCTATAATCGAACGAAGAGAGATAGCAGGCGTATCGTCGCGAAAATTCGCCGCCGAGGAATTATTTGAAGCACTTTCCAAAACATCATCGTGCAATGTCGCCGACGCCATGCATAAATTTGGCGTAATGGAAGACATTTATTCGCGCAATAAGCCTGGCATCAAACTCGTTGGGCGTGCATTTACGGTTCAAACTGCCAAGGGGGACTGGTGTAAGCCAGTAGAAGCTATAGATAGGGCATCGCCAGGTGACGTTTTGGTCATCGATGCAGGTGGCAGCGATATTGCAGTATTCGGTGAGCTAGCAGCATGGAGTTGCCGCTCCAAGGGAGTGTTGGGAGTGGTCATTGATGGTGCTATCCGCGATCTTGATGAGATATATGACATAGAGTTCCCAGTATTTTCACGCCATGTAGCACCAAACGCAGGAGAGCCAAAGGGATATGGCGGATTTGGGCATGAGATAATATGCGGAGGACAGCCAGTGAGAACAGGAGATTGGATCGTCGGTGACGGTTCAGGCGTAGTAGTTATCCCACAGGAGCGAGCAGTAGAGATTGCTAATCGTGCTGTAGACGTAGCTGAACGAGAGGAAAGAGTGCGCGAGGAAATTAAACGTGGTAGTACACTATCCGGAGTTCAAGAATTGGAGAAATGGGAGCAAATACGTTGATTAATTTACATAATCACACTAGATATTCAGATGGTGACTTCACTATTGAGCAGATTGTGAATGCCGCTGAGCGAGGAGGATTATCTCATATAGCAATAACTGATCATTTCGAGACCTCCAAAGTACATAGTCTGCGCTCAGTACAATTTGAAGAATATATTAGAGAGATACGGTCAGCAGCAAAACATCATCCAGATGTAGAAGTATTAGCTGGAGTGGAAATTGATACTGATCCTTCGAGGTGCAACCTTGAAGAGCTTCCTATCGATATGCTAAACGAGCTGGATATAGTCCTATTTGAGTACGTAGATGGTGAGGGGTCAACGCTAGAAGAACTAGAGCCGATTCTATCAGATATCCGTCCATTACGAGGTATAGCTCATATGGACATTGAACGGATATATTTCAATATAGAGCCGGATAAAGTTGCAAACAGGTTTCAGGATTTTGATATGTTCGTAGAAATTAACTCTTCCCTACCATATCGACGTTATGGTATACCCTTCTACGAGCTAGCATCTAATTATTTTAAGGCATTTAAAGACCAAGTTCGTATATCAGTGGGAGCAGATACACATCATTCACTAACTGATGTTGTATCTCTAGAGCGACCATACCATTTCGTTCATGAGATGGGACTGATAAATGATCTATTATTTTCTGATAAATAAATAGAAAAGAAAAGATTTAGAGGCTGCTATAACCAGCCATTTCTTCTAGGCGACGTATTCTCTCCTCTATTGGAGGATGTGTAGAGAATAGTGTAACCAAGGTACTTCCCTTGAATGGGTTGACTATCCATAAGGATGATGATGTGGGGCTACCTATTTCCATAGGCATCCGTTTATTATAACCATCTAGCTTCCTAAGTGCATTAGCCAATGTCATGGGACGGCCTATCATCTCAGCACCTTCCTTATCCGCCAAATATTCCCGGGAACGAGATACTGCCATCTGTAATAGCAATGCAGCTATCGGTGCAGTGATGGCTGCTACAATGGCTATAATGGCTGTTCCATCATCTCTGCCCCCACCTCCTCTAAATAAGGATCCCCAGAAGACATAGCGAGAGGCGAAGGATATGGCACCAGCTAATGTCGCTGCTACACTCATTACTAATATATCTCGATCCTTGATATGAGCCATTTCATGTGCCATGACACCAGTCAACTCATCATCATTTAGCATTTTTAGCAAACCTTCAGTAGCTGCCACCGTTGCATGCTTAGGATTTCTCCCAGTAGCAAATGCATTTGGCGTCTGAGAGGGCACGATAGCTACTTGTGGCATAGGCATGCCAGCAGTTTGTGAGATTTGTCTTACTATCTTATGCAATCGAGGGGCCTCGATTTCCGTCACTAACTTGGCCCTATAAGACATGAGAACTATCTTAGAAGAGAAGAAATATGAAATGAAATTCATAAGCCCAGCTATCACTAGGAAAAGTACTGCCCCTGTAACCCAGTCACCCAAGAATAAGGAGCCAAGAGTCCATCCTACGGCAACGAATATGGCTGATAGGGCTGCAAATATCAAGAGAACGCGCGCATTGGCGCCTACTGCTCCCATCTTTTCACCTTCTCACTCCCACGCTATGGTTGCTTTTAAGGTTTGCCCAAAATTCAATATCATACTCCATAGCTGTAGCATCCCTTCTAAGCGCTAGATTAGTTGCTGCATTCGTTGAGTGCCCGGCATCGTTAATAACATGCCAGCGCTGATCGCTTAAATTATAACATTAGATACAGTAAGGTGGTATCTCTTGCAGATGTTGAATCTATTCCACAACTAGCTGCATTCATCGTCCTTTCATCAATAGGATTTTTAGCGTTAATTCGATATAGGGGCATTCCAATGCTTTTTTCATGGGCCTAGATCAGGAGTTTTTGATAGATTGGTTCCATCGATTCTACAAGGCCCAGCCGCCCAGATCGCCACCACATATGGATCGAAGAGAATTCGGATTTATGTTCTTCGATCGTAATTTTGTTCAACGCCATATGGGGTTCGCTACAGAAGGTGAGATGCAATCTTTCCTAATATCGCAAGTACCAGCCCATGTTTATCATTCTGCTGCATATTATCACTTCCCAAGCGCTCCCACTATGAATGAAAAAAGGTGGGGTGGCGCTGATCTTATATTCGACCTAGATGCAGATCATATGAAGGGAGCTGATAGTATGTCATATGAAGACATGCTAGCTCGAATTAAAGTAGAGCTTATCCGCCTTATTGATGATTTTTTACTTGGAGACTTTGGAGTGGATGTTTCTGATCTCAAAATAGTATTTTCGGGAGGTAGAGGATACCATATACATGTATCAGATGAGCGCATAATTCATCTGAAAAGTCATGAGCGCAGAGAGATCGTAGATTATGTATCGGGAACTGATCTGAATATAGACTGGGTGTTCCCAGAACGTGTGGCAGCCTACAAAACATTCCAAGGGAGAACTAAGGAGAGTCGTATTCGATCAATTCCATCACCATCCTCAGGAGGCTGGAAAAAGAGGCTACGTACTGGCATTGAATGGCTTATAGAGGATATGCGTGCCCGAGATGTTACAGATCTTAAGAATAGATTTCCAACTATATCTAAAATTAATAATAATATAATCCAGGGCATGCTAAATGATTTATACGATCGTAGTCAGGGAACAGAGGGTGCAAAGCTCATGTTAGAGAATAATGTGTTTGCATACTTCTCCGACAGGCGCCATCTCAATCTCTTCATGTCTCTCATATACGATGAAGTAAGACCAAGATTCAGGTCCGAGATTGATGAGCCAGTTACTAGCGATATCAAGCGATTGATAAGGCTCCCTCAGTCGTTGCATGGCAAGACCGGGTTAAAAGTCGTTCCTATGAGTAGGGAAATTCTCGGAGCTTTTGAACCTTTAAGAGATGCTGTTCCAAATATGTACCCAGATGATGAGATTGAGATATTTGTTAAGGGTCGCCAAACAGGAAATTTAAGAGGCCAGAGATACGATCTTGAAGGATTATGTGAGGCACCATTATATCTTGCTATATTCCTGATTGCGCGCCGAGAAGCTACGTTGGAAATACCCTCAGACTAAACTATAATCTGTTGCCATTTTATGTAAGGAACAGCAGACTTTTCTCTCTATGATTTCATATCCGTTCTCTTCTAACCATTTAATAGTCTTTAGAGAAGGAGATACCATACCAGCTGCCCCAGCTAGTATACATTTAACTTCCATCTCCCATTTTCCTCTTGGTCTCATACAGCCTACTAGTACTGGAACAGACGTTTGTGAAGCACGTTCAACAAAACGGACTAACCGTTCATCAATATCGATGAGTGGACTTTCTCCAGGTATGGGCATTAATGCTAGTGCTACTATGCTAACTATATCGGAACGTTGGAGAACTCTTATACACTGGTCTTCGCTTTCTGTCGATTGTAATCCAACGCACACGTGGGGAACTACGGATGCTCCTGCTGAAGCCAGTGAGTCTATAGTTCTCTCATAGTCCTCCGGACCCGCATTTAAATGTAATTTTTCCCTGATTGTTTCCTCATCTTGTAGCAGATCAACTGAAAATATATCTGCTCCGGTTTCTACTAATTCTCGTGCTGCATCATCATCGAGTAATCCAGAATGGATGTTCAAGGTTAATTTTTCTCTATGTAACTGTCCAATTGCGCTAAGAAATGGCTTAAGGGGTACTCTTCCATATTTATCACATCCGCCACTTATTAGAGCACCTATAGCACCGTCTGCCCTAATTTTATGAGCCACTTCAAGCAGGCGATCAGGCGTATCGGCGGATAGCATTCCCCGAAGATAGTGGCCGCGACAATGTTCGCATTGTAGCTCACATTCTCTCCCAGTGATGGAAATCGCGGGAAATGTTTTCCCCGGATAGTATATAGTAAATGTTTTGGACATGGTAAGAATTAAGGTAAAGGAGACCAAAAGATTTAATGATGTAATGAGGTTCGAGGGAGAGGTTATCCACATGAAGGCATTTAGAGCAACTGGTTCCATTAAGACAGGTAAATTTACCTGGCAGAAATACAGTATTGAGGTGGCCGCCCTGGATGAGTCGGGCGCTGCAGAGAAAGTTATGTCAGACTTGGGAAGTAGACACAGATTGAAGCGTACTGAGATCAAGATTGATGAACTTAAGGCCCTTAGCGCTGATGAGATTCAGAACCCCACCGTTCAGTATATTGTCGGAGGGGGGCAATGAACGAGCAGGAGCTGCGCCAGGCCATGTCAGCCCTGGAAGCCTACCGCGTTCAATTGCAGAGTGTCGCGGAGAATTTGCAGCTCATTCAGTTATCATTAGAAGAGCTAGCTAGGGCTCGTGAGACACTTTCACAATACAAAGATGCAGAAGTGGGTTCAGACATACTCGTTCCAATAGGCGGAAATTCATTTGTATTCGCCAAAGCCTCTGACAATACTAAGGCTATTGTAGGGATCGGAACAGGTATCTCGATGGAAAAAAGCATGGACGATGCCATGAAGACTATGGAAGAGCGCTATAACGAACTTACAAACAATATGAATAATCTCTCCGAACGACGCGAGACATTGGAAGCCCAGGCTGAACAGCTCTCTCGTTCTATCCAGATGGAGATGCAAACGCTGCAGGGGCAGTGAGGAGCTTTGTTCGGAGCTCTCCGTAAGAAACTGGCCTCTCTACGAAAGAGGGGTGCCGAGGTTGTCGAGCCAGAGGAGGAGCCTGACGTAGACTCTAGCACTGATACTGCAACCGGTGCTACGTTAGAGACTGTAACTCCTAAAGTCGATGAGGTCACAGATTTAGAATATGAATCAACCGTAGATGAGTCAGATTCCACAGAAGAGAAAGGAAGATGGAGATTCTTCTCTAGAAGGGAGACCAAGACATCATCAGAAGTTGCGACTAGTGGTATAGGTGACACAGGAAGAAAAATTAATGAAGATAAGCTTGATGACTTCCTCTGGGAGCTGGAAATGGGCCTTTTGGAGGCAGATGTAGCCCTTCCAGTTATAGAAGAGATCAAAAACGGAGTGCGTAATGACCTCATTGGACGCCGAATAAGTAGGGGTTATGATCTAGGAGATGCGATCGAACAGACCCTACGAGACGCTATTGCAGGAGTTCTACAACATAGCGAGTTTGATTTTGATGCATTTATCCATGATCATGATAAGCCTGTTGTAGTCATGTTCGTAGGAATTAATGGAACAGGTAAGACGACGGCTATCGCTAAGATCTCTAATCGTATTCAAAAAAATGGTATGACTACAGTTCTATCTGCCTCCGACACGTTCCGTGCGGGAGCTATTGAACAATTATCTGTACATGCTGATAAATTGAATACAAAAATTATAAAGCATCAGTCAGGAGGAGATCCAGCAGCAGTAGCATATGATGCAGTAGATCATGCTAAAGCAAGACGACGTGATGTAGTTTTAGTTGACACCGCTGGCCGTATGCAGACTAATGCTAATCTTATGGATGAGATGAAGAAGATCAAACGCGTTGTATCGCCAGATCTCATAATTTTTGTTGGAGACTCTCTTGCTGGGAACGATGCAGTGGAACAGGCAATAGCATTTGATAAGGCAGTTGGAATTGATTCCATCATTTTGACCAAGATAGATGCTGATGCTAAGGGTGGTGCAGCGCTCTCTATTGCACATGCAATTGGAAAACCTATAGCATTCGTAAGTACTGGCCAGGGATACGAGGATATTATACCATTTAATGGTAAATGGATGTTAGATCGTTTATTTGCTGAATAAAGTAGGGATTTTACTCCCTTTTATTCAACTCGATGGGCTCTGAGTCTAACGATATGAGTCTCCCTCTATTCCAAGATGGCCGTAGTCTATTCCTTCCCTTCCACAGATCTTTTTGTAGGATATATGATACCATTAGGCTGAGTCCGATAGAAGCTTCCACATACGCTACAGCAGTTCTTGCGTCTGGATTTATCTTACCCCATGATTGTGCCTCCTCGAATGTACAGCCAGATAATCCTCCCCATTGTGGAGTATCGACTGTTATTTGCACAGCATAAGAATGCCCACCCTTGGGTTGTTCCATGGTATCGGCAGTTCCTTCCATCTGCTGTATGAAATTTTTGGGAACTCCGCCACCTACATAGATGGCGGCGGTAGATTCAGTGGCAATTTTTAATTGCGTAAGCTCATAATTATCTCTAATAGAATCTATGTACATGAATTCATCATAATCTCGCCCCTCTGAGAGCATCTTATGGTAAAGACCAGTTAATCCGATACCTATAGAGGAGTCGTTAATCGCGGGTACGAATATAGGTACATCATATTTCCAAGCATTATATAATATGGAATCCTCATCGTTAACTTGAGAGCCCAGCACTTCCATAAACTCTCTACTAGAGTATCCACGGGGCTCTAATGTTTCAGCTATTTTTCCTATTTCAGCATCCTTCTCATAAAAAGCGTCTTCATCGACTAAAGTATCATAGATACGATCTATAGATAACTCATTGAGCATAATATCATCAATATCGGGCGAACATTTGTAATGCCAGTGGCCTCCAGCATTAAGATAATCCTGATACACTATAGCGCCCGTAGATACTATTGCATCAACCATTCCAAACCGTATAGTGTCAGATAGCACTTTACGCAATCCAGCAGCAATTAGTGGTCCGGATATACCCATTATTATGAACGGTCTATCAGGATCTAATAATGCACTTTCGTATACTCTTGCACAATTAGCAAGTGCACGACTCTGTATGGAACTGTCCTTGTAAGCATCTATAAGATCTTTTACTGTGATGATTTCTTCTAAGTCAATGTGTTGTACTCTATCATCTAGAACTGAATCTTTTGAATTGTCGATCATTCGGTTAACACCTAATCCGATATTTCATACTACAATAAGAATGATCGATTGGGACTTACAATTTGATCATACATTCAGCACTTTAATTGATGTGTGAGACTAAATATCACATATCTTAGAGCATCGTCAACGCTCCCAGTAGACTATATCCTAAATGAGCTTGTTAGACCTCACTACCATAAGATTAGTATTCTGGACAGGAACCTTTGAACTTGCCAGGGTAACATAAATCGGTCAGTAAGGCTACGTACACTTTGGCATCATTCACCATATTGTCAATTCGGACGTATTCATCCACCTGATGGGCCATTTCATCGCATGTTTCCCACACATACGCATCTATTCCTGATAGACGGAACCAATTGGCGCAAGTCTGTCCCCCTATACCCGCCATGGTCGGTTCTATGCCTCGGATACAACGAATGGCTTTTCTCAGTGCAATAGCTCCTGCATCATCTTCGGGAGATGCATTTCCCGCCTGATCTATACGCTCTGCTATGACATCAATTGTAGCACCAGTACGCTCCTCATAGATAGCTGCAACTCTCTTGGCAGCATCTACACACTCCTGAGGATCATATTGTGGGAGTAGGCGTACATCCATGTAAAAGACATCTTCCCCTGGAACCGTATTTACATTTTCGACATTAGCTAAACGCTTGGTAGGTTCAAATGTTGAAATAGGAGGGACGAACATAGGATCAGCCATGGAGAATTTTCCATACAAATGATCACTAACTGAAACTAGCAATTGTGATCCAACACGGAGTGCATTTAAGCCCATCATAGGCGCAGATGCATGTACTTGTTTTCCACGAATTATGAATTTAAGCCATATGATAGACTTTTCAGCCATTTCAATTATTGATCCATCAGTAACACCAAAATCTGGAACATATATTATGTCATTTTTATTAAATAATCCTTTTTCTATGAGGAATCTAACTCCATGTTCAGAGCCAGCTTCTTCATCAGCAACTATAGCAGCTGCAATTGTATATTCTGGCTCTTCTTCAATAGTTAGAGCAGCCTTTAGAGCAAATAGGGTAGACATTATCGCCTGGCCATTATCTTCTGATCCGCGACCATATAATTTACCATCCACAACAGTACCATCGAATGGTGGATGAGACCATGCTTTTACATCCCCAGGCGACACGGTATCCATGTGCGATACAAACCAAATTGTGCGATCAGATCTCCCCTTACGTTTGGCGATAACACTAGGTCGTATCTTAGATTCTACCCGATCGTCCGGTGAATTATATACCTCTACTTCCTGAAATCCACATCGGCGAACTAATCCTTCGATGAACTTAGATCGCTCTAACTCGCCCTCCCCTCCATTCTCTGGCCCCATGGCGGGAATTCGGAGCATGGTCTTCATCTCCTCAATCATTTCATCCCGGTAATTTTCCACGGTGCTGAGTAAATCCTCTAATTGATTCATGATCTTACCACTAATACAACGAGAAGTGGTATTATATCATTTATAGGTAAAGGAAGACGAGTGATTATCTCATTCTCGCCTGATTAGCATAGAAACTGCGTTGCCACCACCAAGGCACAATGTAGCTATACCGGTCTTTTTATTTCGATCATGTAATGCATATATTAGGCTAGTAAGCACTCTTGCTCCTGAAGCGCCAATTGGGTGCCCAATAGCAATAGCTCCACCATTAACGTTGAATTTTTCATCGGGAACGTTCAGTTCGCGCTTCACGGCCACTGATGCAGTAGCAAATGCTTCATTGTGCTCAAATAGATCGATATCATCTATGCTTATTTCATTACGTTTCATTAGCGCGCGAGTGGCAAATATAGGAGCTTCCATAATCCATTCTGGTTTAGTACCACTTGTAATATAATCGACTATGGTTGCTATGGGCTTCGATCCATTTTTCTCGGCATATTCTCTTGACGCTACCATTATTGCGGCTGCACCATCACTTATCTGAGATGCATTACCAGCAGTTACGATCCCATCTTTTTTAAAAGCAGGACGGAGTTTAGCAAGTCCCTCAATGGTGGAATCAGGGCGTACTCCTTCATCTTGACGGAATTCTATAGTTTCTCTTCTGTCTTTTACTGTTACCGGTAATATTTCATTATCAAAGCGACCGTCTTTAATTGAAGTGGCTGCCTTTATATGGCTTTGGTAAGCAAGTAAGTCAGCATCTTCTCTAGTTATATTGTATTTCTCAGCAACAAGCTCGCCGGTATTTCCCATATGCTGATCGGTAGGAGCATCCCATAAACCATCCTTAACCATATGATCTACTATCTTATTATCTCCTAAACGGTAACCAAAGCGACCTTCCATAAGAAGATATGGTGCAGCTGACATATTCTCCATTCCTCCAGCTACTATGAGGTCATGTTCTCCAGCACGTATAGAGTTGGCAGCTAACATGACAGACTTTAATCCAGAACCACATACCTTATTAACATTAAATGAGCCTATCTCTACAGGCAATCCAGCTTCCAGAGCGGCCTGGCGGGCAGGGTTCTGACCTGTTCCAGCGGGGAGAACTATCCCCATTATACATTCCTGAACATCACTTGCAGCTACTTCAGCTCTCTTGGTAGCTTCAGCAATAGTCATGGCTCCCAGCTTAGGTGCGGGAATATTCTTCAATGAGCCTCCGAACTTACCGACCGGTGTACGGACGGCGCTCAATATGACAGCTTCCTTCACTAGATCATGCTCCTGGTAAGGGAGTCGGCTCCCATCCGTCGAGTCATCTCAAAGTCTTATTAAAAATCTGTCGGTATGATAACTCGACTTATGTCGATTTATAGCATGCGTTTGATCGGTTTGGAGATATGACGTCGAGAACATACAGGCGGTTCATACCAACCTGTGTGTATAGACCGCTTTTCCAATTCCATAATTGCCTCATCAGCGCGGGTACTGCATACTCTACAACGATAGCCCTGATTCGTGCCTATTGATTTCATATAGCGACCACATGCGCATATTGGATTAGATTTTTTAATATATGATGGAGCAAGCTGTATTACTTCTAATTTTTCAATATTCAGTGTACCATAATCTTCACGAACTTCACCTAGCACGCGTACACGATCGCCTCTACGCAGTTCTCTAATCACGTTGCGAAATGATTTTGTAGGCTCGTAAGCTGCTGCCTCTAATTCAATTCCATTATCAGATTTTAATGATATAAACACATGTCCCCCGCGCAATGTCCATGGCTCTCCAATAACTTCACCTACCACCTCATACGAGGAGAAGGGCCTTAGGGTTTTCCAATCAGTAATAATATGCTCATCAGTACCCTGATTGGTGATAAATAATAACCAGCTCTCTGGAATTTCAGAGGGAATAGATAACATGGCCATAATTAAATCAGGAGCTGAATCTCCCCTAATACCATAGAGTATGGGACAATTAGTATGAGGAATTATGGCTGGATGTTCATTTTCAAAATCAAAATTATTGAATGTAGATGGATACCGACTGTCTAATAATCGTATTTCTTGTTCTGAAATAACTCGTTCAGTCCCCCATAACTCTCTATGGCGATAAGTTAGTAGTTCATATGTTCGATCTTTTGGTCGCCATGCTACTGCTGATGTAGCACCGATTAGGCCCCTCCCATTGTTTAACTGGAAGTAGTCTCCTCCTAACTCCTTGATAACTCTTAGAACGTCATCTTTTTCTAATATAGTAGTAACTGCCTGATGATATAGTGATTCTTCAGGTTGTTTAGATAATATTACTAATCCAGGATCTGAATAATCTTTCTGCGCCCACTTCTCTACAACACATGAGGCCCTCTCTAAAACTTCTTCTTGATTAGGCTCACTATATGAGCGTGGATATGATAATATTGAGCGATTGCCTAGCATACCTATCATTCGACAATCCCCTTTACCCCTACCAATGTTAATAGCTAATGCAGCATTACCTCGAGTCTTCCATGGAACTGCTGGATTAAGACGAACCAGACGAGGCATACCTATAAGGTCCCACTCCGGGAACGCCTTGATGAGTTCTATTATTAAGAAAGTCGTACACATATAATTAGGAGAATCAGTATCATCTATGCCAATAAACATGGATATAGATGATAAGTGAAATAGTGTTTATCAATACTTCCTAATGGAAGCGATTGTAAATTAGAATATCAGTGATATTCACTGGATCTTAATGTGAGAATGTAATTATGTATCATAAACATTGAATAGTTTTTTTACAATACCCGAATAATGTCTAAATCTATACGAATTGAGAAGGCATATTTTCTATCGATAAGTATATTGATGATTGGCATCGCCATGACTATCATTGCAGCACTTTCCATACTAGATCTTGCCTTCACTGAAATAGGCAATTGGGAATTGTGGATAATATTAATAGGGATAGGCATCGCATTTATCGGAAGTTTTTGGTTAATGACTTATGTCAAAAATGTTCGAAAATTCCGCAAATATATGCTGGAACAGAGTATGGCAAATTTTAGGAAAGAACTTTCAAATATAGAGTATCTTACCTTGAACCTCCCCTCAAAATATGAAAAAGAGCTGAAAATTAAGAAAAAACGCTTTGGACTTAAATAATTATATAATGGAGGGGGGGACCCCTTCATTTCCACTGGAATCTAATCTTTAACCGGCTCTGATAACAAACTCGATACACATGATCAGCCATCTGTATTCAATTAGGATAACCTCCAGCCTCTGTAATATAGCGCACAATGTTAGAGTGATCACTTTCTCTACAATGAAGATTTACTTTAGTTCCTTCAGGCGTTCTATTAACGATTATATCAGTATTATCATATAGCCAAGATAGTAATGATTCTGCCATTGATGAATGTGGGAGAAAAAAACTCATCTCAATGGGATAAGCAAAGTAATCAATGATGATTTCAAGTAGATCATCAATACCCTCCCTAGTATAGGATGAAACTCCAATAATTGTTGCATTTGGAATATAAGATTGTATTATAGTTTTTTTATTTATAAGATCATCTACTTTATCTATTTTAGTAAGAACTATTATTATATTTGTAATATCTATATCTGGGAATAATATATTTAGAGAAGTTATTAATTTCTCAGTAAATGTTTTTTCATCGTCTGATGAATCTATCAATAATAATACTAAATCGGCAAAAAATATTTCATCCAATGTACTCTTGAAAGATTCTATCATAAAATGTGGTAAATTTGAGATAAAGCCAATAGTATCAGTTATGAGTAACTGTTTATTACAACCCTCTATACGGGACGTCGTAGTAGACAATGTAGAAAATACCTTATCTTCTACAAGGACTTTTTCACTTGTGATGAGATTAAGTAATGAAGATTTTCCAGCATTAGTATATCCAGATAGAGCTATCGTACTAAAACCAACACGAGTTCGACGCTTCCTACGGAGATCTCGGTTATTTTCAATTTTTTCTAAATCTGACTCTATACGAGCTAACTGACGCCTAATTAATTCATAATAAGAATCTACTTCATAAGCACCGCCACCTAGGAAGCCTGGATGCTCTCCACTTTTTGATTTATGTACCCATTCTCTTAATAAAGGGATTTCATACATCAATCTAGCTCTTTGAACCTGAAGTCTAGCTTCACGAGAAGATGCTCTAGCATCAAATATTTCTAATACTAAACGTATGCGATCCATACATTCAACTTTTAACTCGTTCTCTAGAAGATAGTGTTGAGAAGGTTTTAAAACTCCATTAATGAGTAGTATATCGATATTTCGTATATCAAGCGTCTCTTTAATATCTTGTAGTTTTCCTTTACCTACAAAAGATGTAGGATGTGGTCTTCTACGACGTTGTATAATTTCAAATACAACATTCATCCCTGCAGAATAAGCAAGCTCTTCCATCTCTGATAAGTTTTCATCTAAAGTTAGAATAGCTACTGTTCTTACTTTCTTTTTTTTCAATATTTCTATTCCTCTCTATATTATAACGTATGTAGATTACCTAAACTAACCTATTAATTATTTTTTTACTTACTATCCTACAACTTCCTCTACAGTTATTAACTATCTTATAATAATTATCTCCATTTCTTCTAAAAAATAGCTATAGTTAATCAGTACTATTAGATTACATTTTATTTGACTTAAATTAATTAATATAATCTAAAACTCCTGACTTAATTTTAAATTTCCAATGGAAATGAAGGGGTGGGGGCGGGCCAATTATATCGGAAAATAAAAAATCACTTACTAATCACATATCATGAAATTCCAAAAGAAACATACTTGAAGAAGATGTACATATTCGAGGCGCCGCGACATACCGAATTAGTTTCCAATAGAAATAAAGGGGTAAGGGTATTAAGTGGTAATGTCGTATTATGGAGATAAACATGGACGAAAGCATCTTCCAACCATATCTAAATTCAAAGAGGATATTCCAACGCAATCGGGAAATTTTGAGACCCTCATATATTCCAGATGAGCTTCCTCATCGACGAAATCAGATAAATCAACTAGCGTCTATATTAGTGACTGCTTTGAGGGGTGATAGACCTTCAAATGTTCTTATATTTGGTAAAACAGGGACTGGAAAAACTGCCTCAGTCAAATATTTAGGAAAAGAGATCAAGAAGGCTGATTCTGAATTCAACCGCATCCACTATATATATATGAACTGTGAAGTTGTAGACACACAATATGGTGCTTTACAAAATATTGGAAACATGTTCATAGATAATTTTAATGAACGTATCCCATTTACTGGTTGGAGTACTGAGAGAGTATATAATATATTCAGAGAGAAAATTGATGAAGCCAATCGCGTGGTTATAATAGTTTTAGACGAGATAGATAAATTAGTGTATAAGTCTGGTGACGATGTCTTATATCATTTATCAAGAATTAATGACGATTTACAAAATGCCAAAGTGTCATTAATAGGCATTTCCAATGATCTAAAATTTACAGACTTCCTCGATCCTCGAGTCAAGAGTAGAATGGGGGAGGAGAAAATGGTATTTCCTCCATATAATGCTGATCAGTTAAGAGATATCCTCAAACAGCGTGCCGAATTAGCATTCTTCCCTGGAGTTATTGAAGATAGTGTAATACCTCTTTGTTCAGCTCTTGCAGCACAGGAACATGGTGATGCGAGGCGCGCATTAGATTTGTTAAGAGTCGCTGCTGAGATAGCTGAACGATATAGTGATGACATAGTGACAGAAGCTCATGTGTATAAAGCTAAAAATAAACTTGAATTAGACTGTGTTACTGAAGCTATTAGAACGCTGCCTACCCAATCGAAATTAGTTCTGATGTCTATACTCTTAAATGAAGAAAGAAATGATGCCCGTTTAACTACTGGGGATGTATATTACACGTATCGTGATCTAGCTGCTGTCACAGGTATAACTCAACTCACACAGAGGAGAGTCACTGATCTAATATCAGAGCTAGATATGTTAGGTATAATACATGCTAGAGTCAAGAGTTTTGGGCGCGGTGGGCGTACTAAAGAAATAGAATCATCTGTTTCAGCTATTGAAACTAAGAAAGTGTTAGAAGAAGATGAAGCTTTACAGTCTCTAAAGAATTATCGTCCCAAAAATCAGACAACCTTAATGTAATATATTCCTGATATTATTGATTATATTAATATTATATCATGAATTTCTTTGTCTCATGATAGAGTAGCTAATATCTATAATAATTGGTGCAAATATTAATACTCCGATAGAGGCCACGAGGTTTCTTTTACTATTCATTGGAGTATCATCTGGGAGAGTGCCAGTTATCCAAAGTTTCATTAGTCCGAACCATGGTAATTCTCCGCGTGCCTTTCCGATTATCCATTCTTCCATAATTGGTTCAGGCATGGCAGTCATCCAATATTGATCATATCTCGCTATTGGGGTACCATCTATAATTTCCCAATTGTTATCTCCAAGAGTGATAATGCCGCCATGCATATTGTTATTATTAGCCATGAATGAAAGCATGGCGGAAAGATCTATCCTCATAACTGCATTAGCATGCCCAATATCATAGAGTATCAATTCATCTTTAAGATTCCACCATACTTTTTCTCCATTAGTAACGTCCCATTTATCTTCTGGAATATTTGCTAATGATGGAATGTCAAATCCTTTACTAGTACTATTATAATCAAGATGGAGCATAGCTCTATGGATGACGGGCTTGGACATCCCTTCACGGTAATAAATTATAACGTCGCCAGGTGCACCATATGTATGATGGCCATTAGCAAGTCCTTCTACATAGGTAGTTATTTCTTCGTAACTTTTTACACCTTTAACTATTACAATGTCTCCAGTATCTATGACTCCTATATAGCTAGTAGTATCAGAATGTTGCATGCTTTCTGATTCAATCACCACCATTGGTGGCCAGACTCCGCTATATAGAAATATTGCGCCAATAATAATTAGAAAGACTAGGGGGGCGATTATAAATGCCTTTATTGTAGTAATAAATATACTTTCATCTTTAGACTTTCCTGATGGCACGTTGTCATAAAAGAAACTCTTCATTAATAGACTCTTTCACTTAGCACTTAGCAAAAATAGATATTGATAGTATGAATGGCGATTATAATGGAAAGGCCGGATAATGACACATACTTCATGCATATGGCTGAACTTGTAGCCAGTCGATCTACATGCTTACGTCGCAAAGTTGGCGCTGTTGTAGTAAAGGAAAAGAGAGTATTAACTACAGGTTATAATGGTGCTCCTAAAGGGTTAGAACATTGCAGTGTTGCAGGCTGCGTAAGAATGAATAATCATATAGAGTCTGGAACTCGACATGAACTTTGTCGTGGAGTCCATGCAGAGCAGAATGCAGTTATTCAAGCCGCATATTTTGGGGTTAGTATAAAAAATTCGACAATTTATACTACTAATTTCCCATGCGTCATGTGTGCTAAGATATTAGTCAATGCTGGAATAAGGGAGATAGTGTATAAAGACGATTATATTGATGAATTATCGAAGGAACTGTTGGAAGAAAGTAATGTTATGGTGAGGCAACATTGTCCAGATGAATAATTCTATATGTTTAATCTATAAATTGATTAAAAATATTATTTATAATATTATGTCCAGGAGCCTTTAAGAATACGATATTTTAGTAATCTTTTAAATATCATGAGTCAATACTGGTGAAACCTTCGGAGAGAGACCTGTGGGCAAAGCTGATGCACTTTCTCAGATAAAGGAAGCTGAGACTAAGGCCAAGAAGACGCTCGAAGAAGCTGAAGATAAGCAGAAGGCCATCATATCTTCAGCACGTAGAGAAGCTGTGGAAAAGCTGCAGGCCGCCGAGAGGGACCTAAGGGCCAAGAGAGAGGCTGCACTTGACCAAGAGCGTAAGGCACTAGCTATAAACAAAGATAAGCTTTTGAGTGAGGGTAATAATGAGGCCACTGCTATAGAGGCCAAGGCCGTTGAGAATATACCCAAAGCGAAAAGAATTGTAAAACAACATTTCGAGAGGGCCTTTGATGTTACTACCGGAACCAATGAGTAGGATCTTGGTCATAGGGGCCAAGAAGCGGTTGCCAGATACCATCGACCTTCTATATAATCTCGAAAACGTACACGTTATTGATTATCAAGGAGATGAGGAAGGCTTTACTCTTGGCGCTCCACTCCCTGAAGCCTCTGAAGCATCTCGTAAACTGTTAAAATTGAGATCTGCAGAGAGGTATTTGGAGATATCTTCAGATTCGTTTGAAGGAAAAATTTCTGAATCTAAGATAAAGAGTGATCTTGATGATAATATCGCTAGGATAGAAGAAGAAGTCGATTTAGCGATAGAGACTAAGAATGCCAAGCAAGCTAAGTTATCAGAGGCGGAGAATCGCCTTTCACAACTTGAACCATATAGGACAATACCTCTAGATATTGAGATGTACTGGGGATATAATAATCTCAGAGTACTAGCAGGCAATATCCGGAGCAACCCTGAACAAGCTCTCAAAGAGAGTTTAAATGGTTATTATGAGATTTTCACTTCAAAAGATGGTTCATTTGTAGTATTATTCGTATCATCTAAATATACTGAATCTGCACAACGCATCCTTTCTGATAGCGGCTTTACTGAAGTTCCCCTTCCTACTGGCTCTGGGCTACCAAGCATCGCTGCAGCCGAACTCGATAAGGAAATTCAAAATCTAAAGGATGAGCTAGAGTTCACTAGTAAAGAGATAGGTGTATTGAATGAGAAATATGCCTCAATGATTTTATCATCAGATGAGTATCTGAGCAATATCGTTGAGATGGCTGAGCTTCCTTTGAGGATGGGAACTTCAGCTTACACATTCATTTTAGAGGCGTGGGTACCCACTTCATCATATGAAAATGTCGCTTCGGCATTCTCTGAAAAGTTTGGAGATGCTGTTTATCTAGAATTGATAGAAAACAGAGGGCGAGAAGAATATCATACTGATGAATACGAAATTGAAATGGAATCTGGCATGACTACTGTTGAAGCGGAATCCATATCAATTAAAGATGATCCACCTGTAAGACTTGAGCATGGACGTAATACAGGTCGCTTCGAATTTTTCACTAAATTACTATCTACACCTCGTTATAATGAGATCGATCCCACTATAACTATAGCAATATTCTTCCCTATGTTCTTTGGATTAATGGTAGGTGATGTCGGCTACGCTATTCCCTTCCTTATTCTTGGAGCATTAGGTTTGAGAATGTGTACGACTCCTGAATGGCGTGGTATAGCTACTATGCTATTCTATGGTGGTATATGGTCTGTATTCTTTGGTTTATTCCTATATGGAGATATGATGGGTATTGAATTCACACACGCTGCCCACGCAAAGAATCTAGTAAGTGGATGGGAAACTGCCACTTGGTCATCTCTATTAGGAATCGAGATCCCACATCATTTATTCACCATACCAGGCATAAATTTCGATGTTAATCTAGGATATGCAACCAAACTAGGCAGTGTACAGATCTTATTATACGGCAGTCTTTGGGTTGGTATAGCGCATCTGATTACTGGATTAGCTATAGGATTCTATAATTTAACTATAAGGCACGGAATAAAGATAGCAATTATGGAGAAGCTATCTTGGATTCTGATAATGGCTGGTTTTGCTTGCCTATTACCAGTAGTCATTGATGTTCTTGTTTTAGAGAACGACGCTGCGTTATCTTTAACCAATATGCTATTGTTAGCGGCCATAGGCCTGTTTGTGATTGGTTTGTTGCTAGCTCTTAAAGGAGAAGGAGGAAAAGTCCTCATAGATCTTCCCGAAGTAGTGAGTAACGTACTTTCATACACTAGGCTTATCGCAATTGGAATGTCTAAGGCTGGTATGGCTCTAGCGTTCAACTATATCTCGATCGGACTCATCGCTGGCATAGGTATGGAAAATGTCGAGCCAACGACTGATATAGTTATGTTAATTGCTGCTTTAGCCATATTTACTGTTGGACATCTAATGATCTTCATACTAGCAATTCTCTCGTCTGGACTGCACGGAATTAGGCTGCAGTACGTCGAGCTCTTCAAGAAGTTCTATGAAGGCGGTGGGGTTGATTTCAACCCACTGAAGATAAGAAGAAAATATACCGTGGAGGAATAAAAATGGTAGACAATGGACTGATTGCACTCAGTGCTGGACTTGCGGTTGGAATTACTGGCCTGGCTACAGCCCTGGCTCAGAGAGACATAGCTTCTGCCGCGATTGGCGCAATGACTGAAAATGAGAATCTCTTTGGTAAGGGACTTATCCTTACTGTTATTCCTGAGACTATTGTTATCTTTGGTCTAGTCGTAGCCATCTTGCTCTGGCTAAATATGTAAGGTTGAACGAGCACTGAACAGAGGCTCATGCATGGCACTGGATAAGGTAGCGAATGAGATCCTGGAAAGCGCAAGGCAGGAGGGCAACCTCCTCATCCAGGAAGCAGAGAAGGAACGGGCTAGGATACTCAAGGAGGCCGACCAAGAGATCGAGAAGATGAGGAAGGCAAACGAGAAGGAGCTCCAAGAGACGATCCTTCGCATGAGGAGGCAGGAGCAATCCAGTGCGGAACTGGAGTCGAAGAAGATTGTCTTGAATAAGAGGAAGGAAATCCTTAACCGGACATTCGATGAGATTCTCGAAGAGTTCTCCACATTGCCTCCGGCGGAAAAAACTGTCCTCTATAAGGGAATTCTGGCCGAAGGAATGAAGATAATTCCTAATCCAAAAGTGTTTTGCCCAAAAGGCGAGACCGAACTCCTATCGGAATCGAAGGGTTACGAATCTCTTAACGAATCTGATATGGATTCTGGACTTATCTTGGAAAATGACGATGGAACGGTCCACCTCGATCTGCGCTTCCGCACTCTATTAGAGAATATGTGGGAGAAGGAATTGAGGGAAATCTCAACCATCCTATTCGGATAGGTTATTGGGTGAACAAATGTTCAAATTAGGTCGCAACAAGGGAAATTATCCATACGCCGTGGCCAGAGTCAAGGGCAAGAAAAGCCGCCTTCTGACTCAGGATAATTATCCCAAGTTGCTGATGATGGATCTAAATGAAATCAGTAGATTCATGGGAGAAACTCAATATAAAGTGGAGATGGCAGAATTAGCCCCCCGATATGATGGAGTTAACCTCATTGAAATGGGAACCTCTCGTAATCTTGCTCAGACGTACCGAGACATCATCGGCTTCACTACTGGAGAACTCAGGGATATTGTGGTCGCCTATCTGCGAAGGTGGGATTACCAGAATATCAAGACGATCCTGAGAGGCAGATTCTCAGGAGCCTCCTTAGAGGAAATCCAAGAGGATCTAGTACCTGCAGGCGACCTGAGTGAGAGGTATCTAATCTCATTAGTAGGGATGGAAACCACAGAGGATGTCATTAACTCTCTACAGAATAAAGAGGGATTCGTGCTTCCAGAGGATCTTCCTACCCTTATGGAACAAGAAGATTATTTGCCTGCTGTGGAGGATTCGCTAGATCGAACATATTATACTCATCTGCTAAAGACGATTCAGCCTAAGAGAAAGCCTGAGAAGATATTCCTTTCTTATATTGAGAGAGAAATTGACATCGTCAACTTACGTACACTACTCAAATTGAAGCAAGCTGGACTTCCCTTAGAACTTATGAAAGAATATTTCATAGAGGGAGGATATGAGCTAGATGATAAGGAACTTGAGCGCCTAGCATCTACTGATAGCTTTGAGACTCTGCTCGATGAATTAGTAAATCTCTCTTTCTATGATGAGATAAGAGCAGGAGTAGAAGCTACTAGGCAGACAGGCTCTTTATCGGAAATCATGCTTAACCTGAAAAAGTGGCAGGCGCGTCAAGCAGAAAAGTTCTCTAACATATATCCCCTGTCGGTACTACCGGTCATTGATTTCATAATCAGAAAGAACGATGAGGTCAACAATATCCGTACCATCGCCCGCGGAAAGGCGGCTGGAATGGATTCTGAAATCATCAACAAGTTGCTGGTGTTATGATGGAGTTTGCAGTATTAGGAAGTGAAGAATTCACGCTCGGCTTTCGTCTCGCTGGAGTGAGGCGAGTATATGCTGTGCGACCTGAAGAATATGAGGCTAAGCTCCTCGAACTTACCGAAGACTCCACGTTAGGCATCCTGGCTATAAACTCATCAGACCTGACCACAGTTTCCGCTCATGGGCGGAGAAAGGCGATGGAGAACATTTCTCCTGTTGTCATCCAGGTAGGTGGAGAAGAGGATGACCTAAGGGAGAAAGTGAAGAGCGCGATCGGCGTAGATCTGTACAAGTCGGAGAGCGATTGAAATGGAAAAACACGGAACAATTTATAGGGTAGCCGGTCCCGTGGTGACTGCCACCGGCGTCTCCCCCAAAATGTACGACGTTATGCTGGTCGGGGAAGAGGGGCTGATGGGAGAAGTCATCAAGATAGACGGCGATAAAACAATTATTCAAGTTTATGAAGAGACTTCTGGGCTTAGGCCTGGAGAGAAGGTCGTTGATACCCATCATCCGTTGGTGGCTGAGTTGGGCCCTGGTCTCTTAAGCAGTGTATACGATGGTATCCAGAGACCTTTACCGGTCCTTATGGAAGCTATGGGTGACTTCATCCATCGCGGTGTTTCAGCCAATGGCTTGGACCGCAAGAAAAAATGGAAATTTGAGCCCACTGCTAAGAAAGGCGACAAAGTTTCCGGAGGAAGTATCATTGGGACTGTCAAAGAGTTTTACCTAACTCATAAAATAATGATACCTCCAGGAGTCAGCGGCACAATTGATGAAATTTACGAAGGAGAGTTCACTGTTGAGGAAACCATCGCTAAGGTCGATGGTAAGGATATAATGATGATGCAGAAGTGGCCAGTTCGTGCTGGAAGGCCCTTCGGAAAGAAACTTCTGCCAGATATCCCATTAATTACGGGTCAACGTGTCCTAGATACTATGTTCCCCCTTCCAAAAGGAGGAACTGCGGCAATTCCCGGTGCATTTGGAACTGGAAAAACTGTCACTCAGCAGCAGTTAGCCAAATGGTCTGACACTGAGATAGTTGTCTACATAGGTTGCGGGGAGCGCGGCAATGAGATGACTGAAGTTCTTGAGACATTCCCTGGATTAGAAGATCCCACTACTGGTGAACCTCTTATGCAGAGGACAGTTCTTATTGCGAATACATCTAATATGCCTGTAGCAGCTCGTGAAGCATCTGTTTACACGGGTATGACTATAGCTGAATATTACCGTGATCAGGGCTATAATGTTTCATTAATGGCTGACTCTACCTCCAGATGGGCTGAAGCCATGAGAGAGATTTCTTCTCGATTGGAGGAAATGCCTGGTGAAGAAGGTTTCCCTGCCTATCTTGCTGCTAGATTATCAGAATTCTATGAGAGAGCAGGCCGCGTAGAGAATCATAACGGTACTAACGGCTCGATTTCAGTAGTAGGTGCAGTCTCGCCTCCTGGCGGTGATCTATCTGAACCAGTCACTCAAAATACACTACGTATAGTTCGTGTCTTCTGGGCTCTGGATTCCAGGTTACGTGAGAGAAGGCACTTCCCTGCCATTCATTGGCTGACTTCATATTCACTTTATACCAATGGCCTAAATAAGTGGTATAGGGAGAATGTAGCTGAAGACTTCCCAGATTTAAGACAGTGGGCCATGGAAGTTCTACAACGTGAATCTGAATTACAAGAAATTGTACAGCTAGTAGGTTCTGATGCTCTACCAGATGAGCAGAAAATGACTCTAGAAATAGCTAGGATGATACGTGAAATATTCCTACAACAGAATGCATTCCACTCGGTAGATACATTCTGTCCCCTAGAGAGACAGTATGTCATGCTCAAGTTGATCAAGAAATTCTCTGATCAGTCCAGCAAGGCAGTTGAGAGTGGCGTGGCTGTGGACGATATAGTGGCCATGCCAATCCGTAATAGACTAGCTATGGCTAAGTATGAAGAGACCATAGATGATGAACTAGCAGCGATTGACAAAGATATGGTCAATGCGTTCGATTCCCTGGGGGGTAAGGCATGAGTATCGCATCTAAAGAATATCGCACAATCACCCAGATCGCCGGACCTCTGGTCTTCGTAGAGAAGACTGAGCCAATCGGCTATAATGAGCTTGCTACCGTGACCATGCCTGATGGCACTCAGAAGAGAGGACAAGTTCTCGACACTTCTGATGATGTGGTAGTCATACAAGTATTCGAAGGAACTACTGGTATCGAGAAGGCTGCCGGTGTAAAATTCCTTGGAGAGACCATGAAGATGCCTGTATCCAGAGATATGCTGGGCAGAATTCTAAGTGGAGCAGGTGAACCTATTGATGGTGGCCCAGCTATCACTCCTGAAAAAAGATTAGACATCAGTGGTGCAGCTATCAATCCATGGGCACGTGCAGAACCAATGGAGTTTATCCAGACTGGTATATCTACCATTGATGGTATGAACACACTGGTCAGAGGTCAGAAACTCCCTATCTTCTCCAGCAGTGGTCTACCGCACAATGACATTGCGCTACAGATCGCCAGGCAGTCTAAAGTGCGCACTGGTGAAGAGTTTGCCGTGGTCTTTGCTGCCATGGGCATAACTGCCGAAGAAGCACAATATTTCATGTCTGACTTTGAAAGGACAGGTGCATTAAAGCGTGCAGTTGTATTCATGAATTTAGCTGATGATCCTGCAATTGAAAGGATTCTCACACCCAAGCTGGCACTAACTACTGCTGAGTATCTGGCCTTCGAATTAGACATGCATGTTCTCGTAATCCTAACTGATGTCACTAATTATTGTGAAGCTCTTAGGCAGATTGGAGCTGCTAGAGAGGAAGTGCCTGGAAGGCGTGGATACCCAGGCTACATGTACACCGATCTAGCATCTATGTATGAGAGAGCTGGCAGGATCAAAGGAAAGAAAGGAAGCATTACCCAAATTCCTATCCTTACCATGCCTGGAGATGATATTACTCATCCCATCCCGGATCTAACAGGATATATCACTGAGGGACAGATTGTTACTTCTCGTGAGTTGCATCGCGCTGGTATATATCCGCCAATTAATGTGAGCGCCTCCCTTTCGAGGTTAATGAATGCTGGTATAGGTCCGGAGCTAACACGTGAGGATCATAAGGCTATCTCTGACCAGCTGTATGCTGCCTATGCTGAAGGAAAGGACTTGCGCGGATTAGTCGCTATTGTTGGAAAGGATGCACTTTCCGAAAGAGATCAGCACTTCTTAGAATTTGCCGATGCTTTCGAGGATAAATTTGTCCGCCAGGGAACTGATGAGGATCGTGATATTGAGACAACTCTTGATATCGCCTGGGAACTTGTCGCCGGTCTGCCTATCAACCAGCTATCTAGGATCGACCGAAAATACATTGAGACATACCATCCAGAATACCGTAAGAGTGAATGAAGATGGCCCCGCAGGATGTGAAGCCCACCCGGTCTGAGCTTCTGGAGATAAAGAAGAGGATCAAACTTACTCAATCAGGCTATAAGATCTTGAAGATGAAGAGAGATGGGTTGATCCTAGAATTCTTCAAGATCTTGGAAGAGGCTAAGCAGATCCGTGGAAAAATCCAGAAAGATTATGACGACGCCATGAAGAAAGCAACAATTGCTGAGGCCGTGGATGGTGCAATTGCTGTCCATTCAGCCGCATTTGCTAGGCGTAGTCATCCTGAGATTAGTTTACGTTCTAGGAATCTAATGGGTATAGTAGTTCCTAAGATAGATGCTACTCTCGTGAAGAGCACTGTAGATCAGCGTGGCTATGGTATCATAGGCACCTCCACTTACATTGATGAAGCCACTGCGGCATTTGAAAAACTAGTGGAGACTATGGTGCAAGCCGCGGAGATAGAGACTACTATGAAGAAACTCCTTGATGAAATTGAAAAGACCAAGCGTCGTGTCAATGCTCTGGAATACAAAGTTATTCCTGAGTTAAAGGAGTCTGAATCTTTCATACAGCTACGGTTAGAGGAAATGGAGCGAGAGAACACTTTCCGTCTCAAGCGCATCAAGAACAAGGCCACTGCCAGAGCAGCTGCTGAAGCGGCTGCGGCAATGGCCTGATCTTATACCCGCTTTCATAGAAGGCGGGAAAACTTTTCAATTTTAATTTCTACTTGAGGTTTGGATATGTCCCTTTTTGATAAGCTAATTGCTATGTTCGATCCGAATACTAAGAGAGGGCGTGCTAACATATTCCGACTTGCTTGGATATCGGGCTTGTTTATGCTCATTTTAGGCTACATATTAATTGCAATATTTTTCTTTGACTAAATCAATTAAAATCCATCATCTCGATAGTACCAGATCCTAGATGCACTATTGGCATCCTAGCAGGTTCAGGATGGAAATTATGCATACGTTGGAAAGGAGTCTGTGCCTGCCAAGTAGAGGCGCAGATTACCTTAACGCCGCGGTAGTCTAGAAAACCTGCTCCATGGACGTGTCCTGTAACAAATATGTCGGGAACATCCTCTATTACCATGTAATCTTCCTTCTCTGGCGCTAATGGAGTTTTCATGCCATATATAGGAGCCATATGTCTCCTCTTAAGCATCTCTTTCATTGCTTCCAGAGGAGTTTCATAGCTAAGTCCTTGCACTGTACTTACCCAGTCATCGATACTGCGTCCATGATAGGTCAATATCCTTCTGCCCTCTATCTCTAATTCACAAGGATTTCCTATAAATAATATAGAAGAATCGAACATTTCAGTGAGCTGTTTAGAAAATGTAGGTTGTGGTTCAGCTGGCCTTACTGCGTCGTGGTTACCGGGCTGCACTACGATTTTTAAGTCATCAGGAAGTTCTTTCAACATCTCTGCTAGTGCTTTGTACTGTTGGAATACGTCCTCAATGTCTAACTCCTCCTCTTGACCAGGAAATATTCCGATACCATCTACTACATCACCGGGCAACACGAGATATTGGATCTCATCTTTTCCATCAGTCTTAAACCAATTTACTAGATTTTCCCATTGGCGGTAGAGAAAAGTATTGCTTCCAACGTGCACATCGGAGATAAATGCGACCTTAGAGGATGAATCAGAGGGGACCATGCCTACACCCCTAAGCGGAATATCTGGCCTCACTAATTCATTCATTACTACCAGATCTCCTTTCCGTGAGGTTTTTCCAACAATACCGATGACCTCGTCAGGTACGATACATTCATTAATCAAATCTGAATCTCTTAAGATTAGCACTGGACATCTTCCTTCATCATCCTCTACTTCTAAGATCTTATGACCATTCTTGGTTGTTCTAACATCATTGACCATTGCAATGATTCTAACATCTCTAGTCATGCGCAGAGCGCGAGGAATTGATAAACATCCGACTAATTCCCTTCGACGAACTAGCATAGTCCTTATCTTTTTGTATCGATCGTTAAAGTATCGAGCAAAATCGTTTATGCTCCCTTCACAGCATGAATTTCCAGTTACATCTTTGAGAACTTTGATATCTCCTACATCCTTGCGTAGAGGTGCAGGTGATGGTAACTGATCAATAAGGTTTTCCACTGCTTGATGAGCTTCTGCCACTGGAGATGCGATCCGAAGGTCATCCAGTGTAAGGATGAGAGGATGCTGCACCATAGTAGTCAGTGCTGTTCTTGTAAATCCAAGTGGATCTTCCTTAGTCATAATGTATTGTGCTGCGTCTGGATCTAGTAATATTCCTTCTATGGCCAATGCTTCAAGAACCTCGTCTCTCATGCTGCCCCATTGAAGGTATGACATATGTCCTATAAAGATGAGTGATCTTACATAGAGCTAGGACGTAGCATTGTGCTTGTTAAATATAGGCTACGCTGATTAAGTTCTATGCACATCATTGCTAAGACTACTTGTTCTCCCACTGAAGATCCTGAGAAGGTAAGGCAATCACTGCTTAATCTATTCCCTGAGAGTGATCTAGAGGAATATGATGGCCACATAACTGCCCAAACCATGTCGGGAGAGCGACTTCGCCAGCTAATAATTGATCATCATATTAGGGACACAGCGCGCTCCATTATGTTACATGGACGTTCTGGAAATACCATCCGCTTCAAATTAAACAAACAAGTTGCATACATTAATAAAATATCATTCGTGGAAGGCAATCCTGCATTAGGTGCAATTGACGTAAAGATCGAAAATGATGATGTAGATGTAGCTATTGATTATTTAGCTGAAAGTACGGTGGAGGTGGAAGAGTGATTGCAGCATCATCACCGGCATTTTCGATAATGGATCTTCAAGATGCATTAGAATATATCTCGCGCGACTTTGAGGCATGGGAAGTAGTAGGAGAAGGATACCACTCCCTGCCTGAGATAGAAAAAGAATTTCTTGAACTGACTCCATCGTATGAATTAGAATATTCTGCACATTCGCCTATGAGCGATATAAACATTGGATCTCTAAATCCTCGTATGAGGGAGGCATCGATAAGAGAGCTTCTCGAAGGTATGGGGGCAGCGTCAAGAATGGGCATGGATATATACACAATCCATCCCGGATTTATGACTCCAATTGGGTTTGTAATGCCCGACCGAGTGAAAGAAGTCACAAAACTATCCCTTCGCCGCTTAGAAACAACATCTAGAGATCTCGGGATAACTGTTGCGCTGGAGAACATGCCTAGATCTCCTTTTGCAATGGCCACAGATCCTGATACGCTAAAGGAATTAATCGAAGACATTGAGATGAGCATATGCTTTGACATAGGTCATGCCAACACAATGGGCCTGATTGATGAGTTTCTTGATTTAAAAGATCGATTCGTAAATATCCATATACATGACAATATGGGAGCAACTGATGAACATCTTCCTATAGGTAAGGGGACGGTTGATTTTCCTAAGATACTTGATCGTCTCATTGGCTACACAGGACGCTATGTAATAGAGTCGAAAGGAATAGAAGATGCGATTGAAAGTCAGAAGGAGCTGCGCCGGCTGCTACTTTGATCACGACCGCATCTAGTGCATATTACCTTACCATCCTCGTAGCGCGCCTCCATATTGCCGCAATGAGGGCATATATACCCAAAAGCCATTGGATCGGCGGGAGCAACATGTCGATACTGTGAATTATAGCGATATTTTGTCTCGTTAGAATCCTGTTTATATATGGGCTGCTGTGGAGGATATCCTTCTTGATTTGAATATGCCGGTGGCGAGTTCATCTGAGCAGAGGAGCGCGCACGGAATGGTGCATCTGGCCATATCCGACGTCCAGTGACCCATCCGAGAGCCTTTGATATATAATATATGAGAAATGGCATCCCTACTGCCATCCACACAAGTGACATCAATCCTATAATTAGTACTAGAGTCAGACTCTCAGGCCATACTGCTAAGGGCACGCTTAGAAAATCAAATGCGAAGTGCAATACGATCGAAGCATACACTCCTAATTTAAGGAATAAGTATCCAAATGCAAGGCCAGCAGCAAAGGCAGGAATAATTTTCCACAAATCCCAAGACCATACGTGGGCAATACCAAACATGATTGAGGAAAACACTAGTAGACTTGCCTCTACCTTTCCAATATCTAATCCACCGCCCAAGATGTATTGCCTCAGCTTCCGTTCGTTGAGTTCTGGAGCCTTTGCTCTTCTAATGGAATCGATAGAAAATAGAGGAATTCCGATGAGCAATATCCTTGTTACGACTTCCTCCCATACTGAAGCATTAGCGAAACCGTATATAATTTCCCATAATGCTGGCGACTCCAGATCTGGAATAGATGGTGCAGATCCTAAAGCTGATACAATTGCATAGAATAATATGTTGAATGCTAGAATGGCCATGAAAAGAGTTCCAATGATGAATAATGGACTATGCTCTTTTACAGGCTCTCCTTTCAGCTCTCTCTCTAATGGCTCTATACTTTTCCACATCATCCAAAAGAAGGATGCAGAGATAGCTATCGCAAGGAAAATGTAGTAAAACAAGAACGACCAACCGCCTAGCTTTGCGAATGTGACTAGCCACGGCGTAACAATGTAAAGAGGATGCAAGTATAGATCCATATTAGGATATACGAGTCCGATTGCCCATAGTGTAATCACCACGTTAACAACCATGATAATTAGCAGTGGAATAGTACTGTATGCGCCCATAAGACGACCAATATTGCGAATGGTTGTCTGTTTTTCAGGCTGATAAGGTGGTGGTACCATTAGAGGTGAGCCACAATTGGAGCAGAAATTATAGTAGTCAGGGTTGGCAAAACCGCATGACCAACATATCTTATCAGATGAAGGACTCTGTGTAGGCCCATCCTGGGTCATGTGCTTTTAAAGTCTAGTCATCTATTTCTATGTGTCGAAGCTTGTATATGAGCAAAGTGTTTAATCCCCTATCATCTTGAGAGGTACGAGGCATATATATGGAACGAGACAAAGGAGCCAGCCGAAAAGTGGAGTTTGAGACAGTTGCTTCAGAGAGAATCGCCTTTGGGAAGAATAATTTTCTAGAGGTAGCACGTAAGAGAGCGATTAGTGAGGATGGTGCGACGGAATTCTTGTCCATAAGCCGCGGATATACGCTTAGAGATGGCTCAGAACGTTATAAAAATACAATCACTATCCCCGATGATGAAGAGATCATGGAATTCATTATTGAGAAGCTACCTGATCTCTAGCCCTTTCCATCAATAATTCTAGATAGGAACGGCGCTCACTAATTTCGAGACCAAGAGATTTCATAACCTCCTTAATCATATTCTTCCCCTTTTCTATATCTTCATCCCGTATCTCTAACTCCACGAAATTTCCTAGATCCTCAATATAATCCAGTGCAACTTCCACATTATTCAATTGGTAAATGTACCGATCCTTCTCGATACTGATCACTTCAATGAAGCCAATCCGTTGTAAGATAGTCCTCATGACTTCTCCATTAGTTAATGGTAAAGCTATCTCCTCTCTAGCCTTAGTTTCTAAATCTATTTTGGGTCCTTTGTAATAGAGAGTCTCATTACCTTCTTGCTGGCGTATGCGCAATGCTTCATCTGTAATACCAAAGTCGCGGCAAGGATGAGAAAAATAAGAGTCACGCTGATGTACATTTTTTATATGAGTGGCACCCAAGATAACTAATTTATTTCTTATCTCATCTGGATCAGCGATAGGTGATTTGATCTCGATCTCTAACATCATCGCATACACAGGGCCAATCATAGATAATATTCACCTAGTCTATGAAGCAAATCAACATATCATTTTATCGATACATATGGGTAATTATATGCCTGAACTCATATGGCCTAGATAGCCTCAAAAGGACCTATAAAGATATGATTAATCTTTTAAGTGTTAAAAAAGACATTAAGAGTAATGTGATAGGATCAAGGTCTTCCAGTAGTCATATACTACGAATAGATCGCGGTGCCGTATCAGAGGTTATTGGTAGTCTGTTGATACTGGTAATAACAGTCGCTCTATTCTCTGGCATTATAATATTTGTACATTCAATGGATGTCCCTCCGGATAATATTTATGCATCTTTCATAGGGAATATCATAGTAGAGGATGATGGGGCATCAATCGAAATAATTCATAGAGGAGGCTATCCACTTGAAAATTATCGAACTGATATACATCTACATGTCGGAGAAAAATATGAGTTGTGCAAAATAGAGGAGGGCCTTTCCTCAGCTGATAAGACGCACGGCGTATGGAACATCGGAGAAGTGTGGAAGCATAGTTTAAATGATACAGATAAGTCTGTTCCTGTAAGTGTAATGATAATCGATACTAAGACTAATATAATTATATGGGAGGCCGATTTCTATTAGTCTATCTATGGATGGCTACACTCGATAGGAGTAGAATCTGATACCTGATAAGATACTTTATCAGACATACTTCGAGATAAGGCATCCTTAACTCCTCTAGCCCTTTCTATTTCTACTATTGCAAGAATACGCTGATGTAGTCGGCTCATATTGTGTAAGGAGGCAGCCATATGCTCTTCTCGATCCTGCTGAAGTCTACGGAATCCCCTGCTCTTATTTACCGTTCGGTCCCAATCTAATGCGAACGCCATTGGAGAACTAAGATCAAATTTTTTCCGATTTGCACGGCGCGTAAAGAATGCATCGCGCATCATATCGCCTGCTTTGATCCTCTGACAATATATTTCAGTATAATCTATATCATTTATGTCTAAAGGTATTACTGATATACCCTGCACCTTGCACGTATCTATTGCACTGACGTAGCAAGGCGCAGGCAATTCAATCTCACCGAATGTAGAGAGATTATTTGCATATACTTCTTCAAGCACACTCATCTCATAATTATCGTACACACTTTTATCATTAAGTGCTTCCAACTCTTCTCTAGAGACTGAGATGCCAACTGCATCTGGCATGATATCACATATTGCCTTAGCGATGATGTCTCCTTCCGATACAAGGCCTTTGATAGCAGGTAGTATAGCGATATCAGAGCCGTTAGCTTTTACCTTTATCATCTTCGCTCCGCTCAAATATCAGATCGTAAAGACGATCCGTCTCATCGAGTCTACTCAACTCGTCCCTTCCTACAATAGCCATTCCTCCTATGTTGGTCCTTGAGGAGGAACGCTCAATAATTATAACTGAACATCTCTCGGCAATACGAGCGATATCACATACGACTCTAGCCTTTTCCACCAACCTACTCTCATCAGTGCCCAATCCCGTTAACATTACAACATGATCGTCTTTAGACAGTGCTTCAAAGGGACATCGAGCGGTAGGTTGTATTGAGAATCCGAGACGTTGTAATGTATCAAAAACTTCTTGACCGAATAATCCAATATCTGGATTAATAATCCGATCTACTCTCTCCTTCCCTCGAGGTGCAGGTGGAGTAAATGGATCCACAGCAGTGACAATGGGAGTGTTGAGAAACTCTTCTAATCTTATTGCCACATCTATCATGGCACCCATTCCACTCTCATACATCTGTATGGTACGACGTGATACTCCGGCCACATCAGCCAGGGTACCCAGAGATATACTACGCTCTTCACGTGCTTTTCTTAACTGATCACTATCAAGTTTCACATATAGGCCGCCTGGCGCTGCAAATATGAATGGTGGTACGCCTTCCAAAAGATGATCAGATAATGTTCTCAATGAGATTATGGGAATTCCAAATCGTGAATAGACGATACTTTCTTCTATCTCGCCAGAACCAGAACGCTCACCGATGAGCAAAGCGGATGCTCCAAGCGCCTCAGCCAATGTACTCATCTCATCGGCATTTTCTTTAGAAAGTGCATCGACATTGATGAGAATTTTTATGATTAAGAGACGGTCGTCTAGGCGTGCTATTATATCAAACCCTATACCTCGCATATTGAGTGGTTTGGAAACATAGAATCCTGATCGA
Source organism: Methanobacteriota archaeon (assembly GCA_012518185.1). GTDB lineage: Archaea > Thermoplasmatota > Thermoplasmata > Methanomassiliicoccales > Methanomassiliicoccaceae > DTU008. The sequence continues at coordinate 8,336 of JAAYTA010000102.1, read as the reverse complement.
GCCAGTATTATACGAGCCGCCTCGATTAACTCATCTCTACGCACATCTCATAATAATTCTGCAAGGCTATATGAATGTTCTTCGCCTAGAATCGATCAGAATCGTATAATTTACTATTTATCTGCGATTATAGGTGATTCAGAGTCAATAGTGACCATATTGATAGAATCAATCAGAATAAAAATAATTGAGATAGGAACTCGTAAGAGCTCCTGAATAAGTTTCTTATTTTCCATCAATCTTGATGGAGAAGCCTCGTTTATTAGGCTCGATGCGTTTGAGGATGATCTCAAGCACACCGTTTTTATAGGTCGCCTCAGCATTTTCTGGATCGACAGGGCAAGGTAGTTCTAATTGCTTGTAGAACTTTCTATCTTCTCGATCAACTTCAATGTCTAGAAGATAGTCTTCAACTCTCAGTTGAATATCATCCTTATCGACGCCTGGGAGTTCAACTATAACTCTAACGGCATCTTCCTCTTCGATGATGTCTGTTAATGGCTCTCTTTGACCCGCTACTTCTTGCGCCTGAGGTGGCGTAGTATTTCCAAATTGTTGGATGCGTGGTTTCCCATCTGGACCTACGCGCATGGAAAAGCCATAGATCATGGGCTGCCCAATTTCTTCAAAACTTCCGCTAAGGAAGTTCTCCATCAGCATATCCATCCTTCTACGCATATCTTCGAATTCCTTATCGAAGGAACCAAACATATCATCCCAGGGATCTCTTCTACGACCTCTTCTATCATTTGCCATTTTTATCACCTCACATAAACATAGTCTTCAGCCACCCTCTCGAATCTGCCGAGGTCAGTCCTACTCACAGGCTTAACCTTACTTAATGCCTCAGTGAAGGCGGCCATATCTATTCGCTGTTCTGACATCTTTTCTAAATCAGTCTCACCCTGTGCAACCATCTTACGTATGGTTAACATCACTGCTTCATTAGCTAGTGCAGCCAAATCAGCCCCACTATATCCATCTGCTTTCTTGGCCAACTCATCTATATTTACATCGTCAGCTAAGGGCTTATTAGCAGTATGGATCTTAAGGATCTGCTTACGTCCCTCCAGATCGGGAGATGGTATCTTGACCAATCGATCGAATCTGCCCGGACGTAGCAATGCTGGATCGATCATATCTGGTCTATTTGTGGCAGCAATTACCACTACATTATGCAGACTCTGCAATCCATCAATTTCAGTAAGCATCTGAGATACTACTCTTTCTGTGACTCGAGAGTCGCCATCTCCTCCCCTCATAGGAACTACTGCATCAATCTCGTCCATGAAGATAATGCATGGTGCAGCCTGGCGAGCCTTGCGGAAAGTTTCTCTTACAGCCTTCTCTGACTCACCTACCCATTTACTGAGGAACTCTGGCCCTTTGACGTTGATGAAGTTAGATTGCGATTCAGTAGCTACTGCTTTAGCCAGCAGTGTTTTACCAGTTCCAGGTGGTCCATATAGTAGCACGCCCTTTGGTGATTCGGCGCCTAAATTTTCCAGTACTGTACCGTACTTTAGAGGCCACTCTACTGCTTCCTGCAATTCTCTTTTTGCGTCTACTAGGCCTCCAACTTCATCCCAGCTAACGTTAGGAGATTCTACGAATACTTCACGCAAGGACGAGGGCTGCATCTCTCTAAGAGCATCTCGGAAATCATTCCTCTTCACAGTAATACTCAGCAACACCTCCATAGGGATCTGTTCCATATCGAGATCTAAATCTGGAATGACTCTTCGAAGGGAATGCATAGCAGCTTCTCTAGTCAATGCAGAAAGATCCGCTCCTACGAAGCCGTGTGTCAAGTCGGCAAGATGGTCAAGATCCACGTCCTTTTCAAGTGGCATTCCACGAGTATGGATTTGAAGTATCTCTAGGCGCCCATCACGGTGGGGAGGGCTTATCTCGATCTCTCGATCAAAACGACCTGGGCGGCGTAGTGCTGGATCAAGAGCATTTGGCCTATTCGTCGCTCCTATGACTACCACCTTTACTCGTGGCTCAAGGCCATCCATCAATGATAGGAGTTGAGCAACGACTCTTCTTTCAGTTTCACCAGTGACCTCTTCTCGCTTAGGTGCGATGGAATCGATTTCATCGATGAATATAATGCTAGGAGCGTTCTCTTGAGCCTGTTTGAATATATCTCTGAGCCGTTCTTCTGATTCTCCATAGAACTTACTCATTATCTCAGGGCCGCCAATAGTTACGAAATTGGCATTTGTTTCTCCTGCTACTGCTTTAGCCAGCAGTGTTTTACCAGTCCCGGGTGGCCCATGTAGTAGCACGCCCTTAGGTGCTTCCACTCCCAATCTTTCAAATAATTCAGGATGCCGGAGAGGTAGTTCAATCATTTCACGGACACGTTTTACCTCGTCTCCTAACCCTCCGATATCTTCGTATGTGACTTTTGGGATGTTTGTAACTCCCTCTTTAACGGGTTTCTCACTTATCTTCACTTCAGTAGTACGATGCACAAGTACGGCATCTGATGAAGGTGTGTAGGAAACTACTACAAGGTCGATCTTCCGTCCCATAACATTAATCTGAATAACGTCACCACGAGTCACAGCACGGCCTTCGAGACTCTGGCTAAGAAATTCCTCTCCACCCATTATGCGAAGCGGTTCAGTAGGTGCAAAGGTGATCTTTCTAGCTTCCTTTACTGGTACTTTGCGTATGGCTACCTTTTCATCAATACTGGATTGGGCATTACGTCTTATGGTACCATCTATCCTTATGACGCCTCTATTGGCATCCTCAGGATAACCAGGCCAGACGATAGCCACTGTTCTCTTTTTTCCCTCAATCTGAATAACATCGCCTGCTGTGATTTCGAGAATATCCATAACTGCAGGATCTACACGGGCGATGCCTCGCTCGGCATCCTTGGACTTGGCCTCGGCCACCTTCAATACTTTTTCTGACGTATCCATACCCATCACTCCGTAACTCTTTCTTGAGCAGTGCGTTTATTTAATGTACGCCCCACGTGCATGTGGGATACTGAAACTGCTCTAGCTCCATATTATTCATAGCTTCTACGTTCTGACTCTGCTCGAACGGTCTCCACCGTTTACGAGGCACCGGGATTCTTTCCTTATCTGGGAATTTAGGTGTCATCTTCTCTCCTTATGTTTGTTGTTTACAACGCTTAGTTGTATACTTATCAAACAGGCCTATTGTTTGCTCTTCTATATAAAATTAACTATCATTTATTCATCAACTTTCGTAATTTTCGCATGGCTCTATACTCTATAGATCTGAACTCTCTTCTTATGTGAGGAACATCATCTCTCATGTCTCTTAGGATCTCCTGAGTAAACTTCTTAATATCATAGAAATGGGACACTGCCTCCCTAGAGACTTCTTCGCATGCATGCCTAGTATTGGACTCTGCGATATTCATTGCCCGATCCAGTAGATTCTTTACCTCTGAAGTTATTTTAGCTGTCTGCTCCACACCCCTCTCTATGATATCTCCTAATCCATTATTTTCCATGGCCTCACCTCCCCCAATTTAGCCATTCATCAAGAGCATTAGCGACGACTTCATCTCTCATATCCAATGCTTTAGCAATTCCCTTTAAATCTAATTCAGGCCTGCTTATAAATTCATACAATATGCGACGCAACTGATAATCATCTAGATTTTCAGCAAGGCTTCTCGCCTCTTCAAGCACAGACTCCTTATCAAGTATAAGCGCCTCTCTTTGCCTGTAAAGATCATCGAGCTTCTCTTCGATACCGGCAATCTCTCTACGTAATTCTAATATTCTGTTATTAGTACTGAGATCTTCTATCTCTCTGTTCTTTGGAATAAATACTCTATTTTCTTCACGATAATGTACTTCTGTTGTGAACATGTTAGGACTAGCATCGACCACTATCGTAAAATTGAGTGCAGGGTAGAACTGCCTTCGTCTAGGGCCTCCTAGATCACTCTTTTCATGATACGAGCGTACGAGTTTATACTGCTCAAGCACCTTAAGATGCTTCATCACTGCTTGTTGACTTATTCCTAACTCCCTAGATAATTGCAATGGATAATGAGGCTCTCTTGCTAATGCCTCAAGTATGCGGCGGCGAGCGGGATTCTCTATGATAGAAAGGAGTTCATCCAACTTTACCATGTCTTCACCATCTTATTAACTTAAAGTTGTAAACATACTTACTAGGTAAAATCAAATAAATAAAGGCTCGCATGTGGAAAAGTATAAACTATTAGGGCGTTCTGACTGAATCATGCCTGGAGAGCTGGCCAAAGATTGCGTTATTATTAGAGATCCTACAGAGGCCAGTCAAATTTATAATAAGGGATATTATGGATATCCCATGTCTGGAGGAGGACTTGAACTTGAATTCTTAGAAGCATTATTCCTCGTCGAGTCATCCCGCCTTGAAATACTATCTGAAGGCAAGCCTGTATCACTTCCTAAACTGATGTCACTAGCAGCATCAGATCGCCGAGATTTTGAAATTAAATATATTGTATATCGAGACCTTCGCCAACGCGGCTATATAGTCAAGACTGCAGGAGACGATTTCGACTTCAGAGTGTTTCCCCGAGGTGGATCTCCTACCACTACTCCTACAAAGAATTGGGTGGCAGCCATATCTGAGCGAGCAATTTTCGACATGTCAGCATTCGTGGAAGATATAGATCGCGCAGAGCGTACAAGGAAAGAATTACTATTGGCTGTAGTGGATGAGGAAGGAGATCTAACATATTACCGTGCTGATAGAGCAAATCCAGTGGGTAAGTTAAATGAAGATCATTTAAATGACGCGGTAGAATCGCATTTGCTAGAAGATCGCGTACTAGTATTTGATGAGGCTGGAGCAGAACAACTTACTAAAAATGGTCATTATGGAAAGCAATTGGGAAAGGTGTTACAACTCTCCTTAATAGAAGCAGCATATCTCATGGAAAATAATAGATTAAACGTATCAACTCTAGCAACTTCACGCAACGTCCCTCTACCAAGATTTAGAAAGAGAGCATTAAAGTTTCAATCTGATTTTGAACTCCGCCTAAACGCATACCGAGATTTGCGCTCCCGCGGCATGGTGGTGAAAACGGGCTTCAAGTATGGCACTCATTTCCGTGTTTATGAAGACAATCCTAATAAGATCCATGCTAGATTTCTTGTTCACTGTCTACCTGAAGATCATACTACCACTTGGCCTGAGATGTCAAGGGCAGTGAGATTAGCTCATGGAGTGAGAAAAGAGATACTGTTCGCTTGGACTCGATCAAAAAGTACAGAATACTTGCGATTAGTTAGAGTGCGTCCTTAAACTATTATCTTGATAAAGCCATTAATAATATAACTTGATAATAAAAAACAATTAATGAAGAGGTTTGAGCTCAGAGCTGTATTTCAATACCTAGCTTCTCGGTGAGCTCTTTGTAGCGATTTCGGATGGTGACCTCAGTTACACCGGCAACATCTGCCACTTCTCGCTGCGTCCTACGCTCGTTGCATAGGATACTAGAGATGTAAATAGCAGCTGCGGCGACTCCGGTAGGTCCACGTCCTGAAGTAAGCTCCTTCTTGGATGCATCCTTTAAGATCTCGGCAGCCTTACTCTGCACTTCTCCACTTAGTTTGAGTTCCGAGCAGAATCTCTGCACATAGTCCTGAGGACGAGTTGGCATTAACTTTAACTTCAATTCACGAGTCATGAATCGATAAGTACGACCTATCTCCTTTCTTCCAACACGCGAAGAACTTGCTACCTCATCGAGTGTTCTGGGAACATTGCACTGGCGGCATGCTGCATACAATGATGCGGCTACCACGCCTTCGATACTACGTCCACGAATGAGGTTTTTGTTAACTGCTTTACGATATATCATGGCAGCCGTTTCACGAACATTCCGTGGAAGTCCCATAGCTGATGCCATACGATCAAGCTCACTAAGAGCAAATGCTAGATTTCTCTCAGTAGCATTAGATACTCTTATACGACGCTGCCATTTTCGAAGTCTGTATAATTGAGCACGATTGCGCGTGGGAATGCTCTTACCGTAACTGTCCTTATTCTTCCAGGAGATCTCAGTGGAAAGTCCCTTATCATGAATAGTGAGGGTCATAGGAGCACCAGTTCTGGCACGCTTCTCTCCCTGCTCAACATCGAAAGCCCTCCACTCCGGCCCCTGGTCGATAAACTGATCATCGAGCACGAGTCCGCAATCTTCGCAGATTAGCTCGCCTCTTTCATAATCTCTGACCAAGTGCCTGCCAGAGCACTCTGGGCACTTTTCAATTTCTTCGGCCCCTTCTCTTACCTTTAGCATAGTGTTTGACCTCCTTGATGTAGACCTGCTTTCCAATGGCCCCTAGCAGGCTATCTCTTCCGGTGGGATCGATCATCACATATGGAGAGTCGACCGGGCCGAAGACCCTCCTAACCTGTCCCAGCGGTCTATTCCTATTATCTACCACCCTGTCCCGTGGCCAGGGGGCAAATGAGGCTCTCACGACAAGCCTTCCATCAAAAGTTATATCTTGGATAACGCCCAAAAGCTTCATCGTGTCACACGGTCAACTTCCCGACCGTTATGTTAAAGTACAAGGGAAAAGACCTATTTATAGTTTACGATATCCTTTTTTATTTTTTCATGTCTCCTTTTAGACATTATCCTTAAAAATTATCTAGTAAAATTGATACATTCTTACATACTATCCCGTATTATGGAAATATCGAAAGACCATCCCCGCTATCGCTCTCTAATGACGAGGGAAAAGCTATCCGAGCTCTCTAAGGAAGGAATTTTAGCTCCAACGGGCCTGATTGCTCATGGTAGAGGAGAGGCTTTTGATTACTTACTAGGAGAACGTACGGTGCCGGCTGCAAATGAGGCCGCTAAGGTTGCTGCAGCGCATCTATTAGAGGCACGAAGGCCAATTATCACTGTAAATGGTAATGCTGCAGGATTATGTGCCAAAGGTTTGATCTCTCTCGCTAATGCAATACCTGCGCGATTAGAAGTTAATATCTTCCATCGAACTCCAGGTAGAATTGAACGATTGTGCAATTATCTTGAAGAGTTAGGAGGTCGTGATATTCTCGGCAGAGAACAGGATGCATTATTGAAAGGGATTGAATCAGATCGTGCTCGATGCTCCTCGGAAGGCATTGGAAGTGCTGATGTGGTATTAATCCCACTTGAAGATGGAGACCGTGCCTCAGCTTTGGCCGCTGCAGGTAAGGTAGTTCTAGCCATAGATCTTAATCCATTATCAAGGACAGCTATAGCTGCCGATGTTGCAGTGGTAGATGAGATTACCAGAGCGGTTCCTAACATAGAGCGTCATGTTTACGATTTGAAAGGTCAGCCACAAGATCGTCGGTTCCTTATCGATAGTTTCAGCAATGAAAACAACTTAAGCCTTATTAAGAGGACAATGTGCAAGTCCCTCTTCCAAAAGAGCTAATATCGCGGGCCCCAATCTCTCGAGAGGTGTTTCATTGGATGAACTTCTGCAGAAAGGCATTAGGAGACTAGAGTGGGCAAGGGCGCACATGGATGTATTAGCAGACGTCCGGGAACGGCTTAATAGAGAACAGACTCTAAAGGGACTCAGAATTAGCATGGCTCTTCACGTAGAGGCCAAAACGGGCATGCTCGCCCTAACATTGAAAGAGGCAGGAGCTCAAGTACGCCTTGCTTCTTGCAATCCTCTCTCTACAGATGATTCGGTATCTTTAGCACTGAATGATCATTATGGATTAGAGACGTATGCTAAGAAAGGAGAAAGTAATGAGGAGTATTACTCCAATCTAAACGCTGTACTTGATATGAAGCCAGACTTCGTCATTGATGATGGAGCAGACCTAATCACATTATTGCATACAACTCGTCAAGATGCACTATCTAATGTTAAAGGCGGTAATGAGGAAACGACTACGGGTGTTATGCGCTTGCGTGCTATGGCAGAGGAAGGAATGCTACACTTTCCCGTAATATCTGTAAATGATGCTCATATGAAATATCTATTCGATAATCGTTATGGGACTGGCCAGTCCACATTTGACGGCTTCATGAACTCTACTAATTTACTTGTAGCTGGTAAGCGGTTAGTAGTGGCAGGATATGGATGGTGTGGAAAAGGAATAGCTATGAGGGCTAAGGGGATGGGAGCCAATGTAATAATCACTGAAGTGGATCCCATCAGAGCTATAGAAGCCAAAATGGATGGTTTTGAGGTCATGCCTATGATAAATGCTGCCCCCATAGCTGATATTATGATAACAGCTACTGGTAACAAAGATATCCTCAGGAAAGAACATATGGAAGTCCTAAAGGACGGATGTGTGTT
>JAAYTA010000121.1 GCA_012518185.1 Methanobacteriota archaeon | reverse complement strand
GATATTTTTTTGCTGCTGTTGTTAAATAACACGGATAAAGCTGCACCATAATAAAAATCCGCTGTTCTAACTATCGACATAATAGCCGCCCCTTCCCTAATAATATTAGATGATGGGTACAATGCCGGGGCAAACTCAACCTTTATTGGGAAGGCCCCGCAGGAGAGCGCCTAATTGCTTGCTTTCCCACGGGGCGGGTTGTAGTTCTTAGGTTATGGGTTGTGATGGATCAGGTCCGAACGAATTGAAAGGTAATGGGCTATTTAATCCCCCTCGCCTTCCCCTTCAACCGCAGGTATTGTAACAATAAGTGTTTCCTTACCGTATACGATGCTATCATCGCCAACACCTACTAGTTTGATGGTGAAGGCAAGTTCCTCTGCATCATTTTCAAGTGTAAAAAATACCGGTGTGGTAACGCCTGTCTTGTAAGCCTCATCATTTACCGGAAAACCAGTTGATGGACCCCATACTTGGGTATCTATAAACTGGCTCTTCTCAGTATCATACATGTAGTAGGTTACACCCGTAGGTGGCTCGCTTACGACAACACGAACATTTCTTTCGCTTTCGGTATCAACCTTTAGGGTAACACCGGTTGCGTAAAGCGTTTTGCCGTTTCCATTATCACCACTAACCTCGCTAAGAAGGGTTTTTACAAGGCTGTCAAATCCATTTGGTAGGTTCAGTTCCCCTACATCCACCTTATTGTCTTCAGCAGTTACCACGACTGCATTACCACCCAATGCCACACTGAATGCAGGAGCAATGCCGTATTCATCTAAAGCAGTTTTTAGTGCCTCGAGAGTTGAGCGGGATCTGGTGAAGCCTTCTCCCTTAAGTTCTTTTATCTTGGTAATGACTGCTTCTTTGGCATCCTCTGACAGTGCTTCATAGCGGTCTGCTAAGTTTTGTACGTCTGTCTTCAGAGTCTCTATTAGTTTAAAATCGTCATGTCTGCCGTGCTTTTCATGGGTGGCTTTTTCATAGGCAGTCAGCAGAACTTGGATGTATTCTAGGTCTTCTAGGTCACCATTGGCTAATGCAAAGGATTCCTGGGTGGCTGTTCTTACGATTACGATGCTGTCAAAGGTTTCTACTAAACCTTCCACACTGTAGCCGCCTTCGGGCTTGTTGGCATACAGGTCTTTGATGGCCGCCAGTTTCCTGTTGTCATCAAGTTTCCCGTAGGCGCTTTCTGCACCAATTGCAAGCCCTAGGACTTTTGCATTGTCTTCAACTACTTTCTTAACTTTACCGTATTTAGTATCAGCTACTCCACTAATTTCCACTTCTAAGTCTGCGCTTATTGCGGCTAAGGCCCTAAGCTGCTCAGTTAACTCCGTATCAGCCTTTAAAGTTAGCGTCAACACATTGGAAATCACTTCTTCATTTTCTTGTCCGGCCTTTACAAGATATGCTTTGACGGTAATATTCCCATCGAATTCGGCTTGGAATTCGGTTTGACCATTATATGGTAGCTCCTGGGATAACGGGAAGCCACCGTGGGAGCCAAAACGATACACACCTTCTTTGTCTTCTACCTTGGCAAAGTTCTTCCACTTTTCCGCTTCATAATCCCAGTACTGCGGCACTGATTCTTCTGCCAAACTACCTTTGATGATTTCAAAGACGTAGTATGCATTGACACCTTCTGCCCCATCAGCCACTTGCACCGTTCCGGCAAAGCGAGTATAGCCTTCTTCACCCGGTACCTGCTGGTTAATTTCTTCAACCTGGCTAAGGATTGCATGGGGCATTGGGTTTGCCGCTATTGTCGTTTCAACTATGTTTGAGATTATTTCTTCTTCAGTATTTACAAGATACGCTTTTCCTGTTATGTTTTCTTCAATATTAACCTGGAATTCGGTTTGGCCTTTGACAGGTAATTTTCCATCGTCAAGTGCAAAGCCATTTGGAGGACCAAAACGGTATTTTGCATGGTCATTTTCGCCAATTTCCTCAACACCGAAAGGCAACCAATCTCCTTTATTATCATTAGTGTAATTAAAAAATTGCGGTACTGATCCCTCTACCAATGTGCCCTCAGTAATCTCAAAGATATAGTATGCTTTGACTCCTTCAGCATTGTCACCCACTTTAACCGTTCCCGCAAAACGAGTCCAGCCCACAGTCCCCACCACTTCAGCCTTGGGGGTTGCTGTGCTAATGTAGGCAGTTACCACCTGAACGGGATCACTTGTCACAGTCCCTCTGTAGTTCCCCTTGCCGGTTACTTTTACTTTGATATATTTACCTTTGTCACCAGCAACCGGCGTATAGGTATCTTCCGTTGCACCTTCTATTTCCGCATAACTGCCATCTGCCTTATCCGAAATCAACCACTGATATGCACCTGTAGCTGCTGCACCCCCCGGTGTTGTTTCGACAGACAGTGTTTCCCCAACAACAGGCACACCCACCACACTAATAGCACTTACCTTGGTTTTCGATGGTCCGCTGTCGTAATCGCCCCCACCGCCGCCTGAAACTGGAGCTTTTTCTTCAACTTCATAAGCAAGTTCCGATTCGTCTGCTTTGTCTCCACTGATTTTTTCTACTGTGCCTTTTGCATTGTCGACTTCGACTACTGATTCGAGCACCAGTTCTTTAACTGTTGTGCCTTTTTCTGTTTTTATTGTTATGCCTGAAAGATCTTCGTGTACTTTGATCTCGTCAATAGTTGTTTTGCCCTGGGTGGTTAAAACAACATCGTCTGCTTTAATTTCAACTTTTCCAAATG
>JAAYTA010000101.1 GCA_012518185.1 Methanobacteriota archaeon | reverse complement strand
TGCTATGGCTACTGCTGGTAGGATATTACTTGAACCAATGACTAAGATACACATCAACTGCCCCGAGTCCGTCATGGGCGACACCCTCCGCGAAATTCAGCAGAGGAGGGGCGTTATTGAGGAGATTAATCAGGAAGGCGATGTCAGCATCATCGTCGCCCAGGCCCCGGTCGCTGAGATGTTTGGGTTTGCGTCAGCAATACGTGGCGCCACCCAGGGCCGTGCTCTGTGGTCTACCGAGAACTCGGGATTTGTACCCGTTCCGACTGAACTACAGATAAAGGTTGTTGAACAGATCAGGACTAGAAAGGGACTGAAGCCAGAGCCATATGACGCATCATATTACTCTAGTTAAAAAGAGTGAAGCGTTAAATATGACGAACGGCATGGAGTAAAAAACCGGACTTAAACTATATAAATGTAGGAGGCAGAAAAAATGGCTGATAAACCACATATGAACCTAGTATTCATCGGTCACGTCGACCACGGCAAGTCCACTTCTGTAGGTAGGATGCTTGCTGATACTGGGAACGTAGAGCAGTATTTGATCGACAAGTACAAAAAGATGGCAGATGAGACAGGAAAAGGATCCTTCGAGTTTGCATGGGTCATGGACTCTCTGAAAGAGGAGAGAGATAGAGGTGTCACTATTGACGTCGCTCACAAGCGCTTCAATACCGACAAGTATTACTTCACTATCATAGATGCCCCTGGCCACCGTGACTTCGTGAAGAACATGATCACTGGTACCTCGCAAGCTGATGCCGCAGTTCTTGTCGTCTCTGCTGTTGAGGGGCCACAGGCCCAGACTAAGGAGCACATCTTCCTAGCAAGGACTCTTGGCGTAAGGCAACTCATCATCGGTATCAACAAGATGGATGCCGTGAAGTATGAGGAAGCTCAATACAATAAGGTAAAGGAAGAAGTGAGTAAGATCCTAAAGTCTGTTGGATTTAAGGTTGATCAGATCCCTTTCATTCCGTACTCGGCCTTTGTGGGTGACAATGCTACTGAGCCATCTCCCAACATGCCATGGTACAAGGGACCTACGATGTTAGCGGCTCTCAACAATCTAACTGAGCCTCAGAAACTGACAAACCTACCTCTACGCATGCCTATCCAGGATGTTTACACAATTACTGGTATCGGTACTGTTCCTGTAGGACGTGTTGAGACAGGTATCCTCAAGCCAGATACTAAGATCATATTCGAACCCTCCCACGTGGTTGGAGAGGTAAAGAGTATCGAAATGCACCATGAGCAGCTGCCTCAGGCCATACCTGGTGATAACGTCGGATTCAACGTCCGAGGCGTCGGAAAGAACGATGTAAAGAGAGGTGACGTGGCTGGTCCAGTCGACAACCCTCCTTCAGTTGCTAAGACGTTCACCGCTCAGATTATGGTCCTGAACCATCCGTCAGTCATCACTGTTGGATATACTCCAGTATTCCACATTCATACTGCTCAGATAGCGTGTACATTCCTAGAACTTCAGAAGAAGATGGATCCCGCCACTGGTGCAGTGAAGGAAGAGAACCCACAATTCCTGAAGACTGGCGACGCTGCTGTCGTTAAGATTCAGCCCACAAGGCCCATGGTCATTGAAAAGGCCAAGGAATTCCCACAACTAGGAAGGTTCGCCATCCGTGACATGGGTCAAACAGTCGCGGCTGGAGTATGCCTGGATGTTGAAAAGAGGGTGATGTAAACCCCTTCCCCTTCCCAAATTTTTTGAGGGATCAATATGTCACAGAGAGCAAGAATATCCTTGAGCGGCACTGACCCCAAGAAGGTGGACAGTGTCTGCGGACAGATAAAGTCCATTTCGCAGAGGACCGGCGTGGCCATCCGTGGTCCGATCCCTCTACCCACCAAGAAACTGGTCGTCCCCGTCCGCAAATGCCCTGATGGAGAGGGCTCAGAGACTTGGGACCGCTGGGAGATGAGGATTCACAAACGACTAATCGACCTTGATGCAGATGAGAGAGCACTTCGCCAACTCATGAGAATTCAGGTCCCTGACGGCGTGAACATTGAGATCGTTCTGCGATCCTAAACACCTTCACTTTGTAACAAACTCCTTCCCAGAAAACCTTTTTCAGTTTTATAGATGAAAAGACATCAGTGCTAGAGATAACTTTATCAGAAGTTAGAGAGTGGTACAATTGAACATAATCTCTTTTGACGACATCACTCCAGTAGCAATTCTAGCATTCATGCTGTTAATGTTCATCTCAATTATCATAGCGCGTGCAGGAAACACGCTCATAAGGAGATATTTGGATGATGCGGCAGGCAAACGATTGTCTAAAGGAGTTGCGCGCTCATATCAATATGTCATAATACTCACCGCATTAGCGATAGGCTTCAGCACCGTTCTCAAATTAGATCTATCATCTATCTTTCTATCGTTAGGTATAATGGGTTTAGCAGTAGCTTTCGCTTCTCAGCACATTATTCAGAATGCTATCTCAGGAGTCCTAATTTCGATTGTCCGACCAATACAGCTAGAGGATTGGGTCGAAGTGGGGCCAATACCTTTGAATGGTATTGGTAGAGTAAAAGATATAACTCTCATGAATACGGTTATCCGAGATATAGATGGCCGTATTGTCACTGTGCCTAACACTCAGATAATGAATGGAAAAGTGATCAATTATTCAAGAGGTGGCTTCACTGCTGCCAATATTCCTCTATGGATAGCAAATGTTTCCGATCTTGACCGCATAACTAAAATAGTCAGAGAAGAAGCTGATGATAATCCAAACATACTCCCTAAGGTGTCTGATGAGGGTAGAAATGCTATAAAATCAATCTTCGAGAGACGTTATGTCACTAGCATTTTTGGTCACGCCAATAACCTACATGCATTATCACCAGAGATTAATTTGGCTGAAGTACAAGGTACTCGTGCTAGGTTAAACATTAAATTATGGCTATTGGAACCATATCGAAAGGATGAGATCATCTCAACTTTCCTCAAGAGATTAACTTTTAGATTTGAAGCTGAAGGCATCGAGTTAAGAGATCCATGAGTCAACTATCTCCATCCAACGTGATCATCAACCGATAATTTCATCTTCACTTCCTATCTACCGATTGACATGGCATGGTTAGAACAGCCAGTCATGGGAACTATCAGCCTGATAGATGTATTACTATTCATCTCGCTCATGATCATAGCGATCATCATAGGCCGAATAGTCTCATCGCTCTCTCGAAGACATCTAGATGATACTGTGGGTAAACGCTCATCCAAGCGCGTGGCTCGCCTACTCAATTATCTTATCCTAACTGCTGCTATACTTTCTGGTGCTGGCACATTCTTACACGTTGACATAAGTGCTGTTGTACTGTCATTAGGTATAGTGGGAGTAGCCATCGCATTTGCTACACAACAAATAATTCAGAACGCTGTAGCGGGTATACTGATATCGATAACCAAACCAATACAGCTAGAAGATTGGGTAGAAATTGGAATGGTTCCGAATACGGGCATCTGCCGAGTTAGAGATATCAGACTAATGAGCACTGAAGTTCGAGAGCGTGGAGGCCGTATAGCTACCATCCCAAACTCTCAGATTATCAATGGTAAAGTTATAAACTATACTAGATCGGGGTTTGTATCACTTGTTCAGAATATTTGGATTGATCCTAAAACAGACCTCAGCACCATTAGACGTATTGTTTTCGAAGAGGCAGATATAGATCCTCGTATCCTTCCCGTAATAGATGAGAGTGAAATTGAACAACATCATTCGTTATTCGAACATTCATTTCTGGCTAGAAAAGAACAAGAATCCGAAATTTTCGAGTCACTAAATCCTATCGTAAATGTGGTCGATATTCAAGGCGCCAAAGTCAAACTGCAGATTAAAGTATGGGTAAGGGATGTACACAAATCAGAAGAGATTATGTCGACATTTTTAGAGTCTCTCAAAGCAAGGTTTGAAGCTGAAGGTATCGAGCTAAAGAGCCCATAATCTTACCAATTTAACGATAACCCTTTTTACCTATTTTTTCATGTCATGGTGATATCATGCGCAGCGATACTGTAAAAAGAGGATTAGAGAAGGCACCGAGTCGGAGCCTACTACGGGCTTGCGGACTTACCGATATAGATATGGATAAACCATTCATAGGTATCGCTAATTCATTCAATGATGTTGTTCCAGGTCATATTCATCTAAATCGATTATTAGATGAGGTCCGCAAAGGGATAGAGGATGCTGGAGGTGTACCATTTTCCTTCGGCGTACCTGCAGTGTGTGATGGCATTGCTATGGGGCATACCGGCATGCGCTATTCTCTACCATCTAGAGAGACAATTGCTGATTGCATAGAAGTTATGAATAATGCTCATGCCTTTGATGGATGGGTAGGTATCACCAATTGTGATAAAGTCACTCCTGGTATGTTAATGGCTGCAGGTAGAATGAACATTCCCGCCATTATGCTAACTGGGGGACCTATGGAAGCTGGTGAATTAGAGGGAGAGAAAATAGATTTACAAAGTGTATTCGAAGCACTAGGGGCGCATAGTGCTGGAAGGGCAACTGATGAGGACGTAATAGCGGTTGAATGTGCAGCTTGTCCGGGAGAAGGTTCCTGCTCTGGACTATTCACTGCTAACACTATGGCATGTTTGACTGAAGCAATGGGACTAAGCCTCACAGATTGTGCCACTTCACTGGCGACTAGCAATCATAAGCTAGAGATAGCGCGCGAGACTGGTCGCCGCATTGTAGAATTAGCTAGGAGTAATATTACGCCCAGATCAATCGTCACTAAAGATTCTATAATCAATGCCATAGCTGTAGACATGGCGATCGGTGGATCAACTAATACTGCACTTCATATTCCTGCAGTGGCTGCTGAATTTGATCTTGACATCAGCCTCAAAGTGTTCGATGAAGTCTCAAGGAAGGTGCCGCACCTGACTTCACTTCGCCCTGGAGGTCCCTATCATATTGCTGATTTGGATCGTGCCGGCGGTATCCCTGCCATTCTCAAGAGATTGAGAGGTATACTATCTAATGAGATGACTGTCACAGGAGATAGCATACATTCCATCGCTGATCATGCTAAGATACGCGATGATGAGATCATAAGGCCATTAGACAATCCATTCCACATGGAGGGCGGAATAGCAGTATTATATGGTAATCTCGCACCCGAAGGATCAGTAGTCAAGCAATCAGCTGTAAATAAGAAGATGATGCGATTCCGCGGTCGAGCTAGAGTATTCGACTCTGAGGATGCTGCAATAGAAGCCATAAGGGCACAAGATATTGTCAAGGATGATGTAGTTGTCATACGCTATGAAGGTCCGAAAGGTGGTCCAGGCATGCCTGAAATGCTCTTCCCCACTAGTATGATTGCTGGCATGGGCCTGGCTGATGATGTAGCTCTAATCACTGATGGAAGATTCTCAGGAGCAACTAGGGGACCATGTATAGGACACATATCTCCGGAAGCCTCAGCAGGTGGCCCCATTGCTGCCGTTAGAGAGGGCGACGAGATCATCATCGATATACCTGCTCGAAGGTTAGAAGTAAGTTTATCGGAAGATGAGATAAAGCACCGTCTTACTGAAGTCAAACCGGTAGAAAAAGAAGTCACCGGCATGCTCGCCAAATACAGAAAACTAGTTAGTAGCGCATCTAGCGGCGCAATATGCCGCTAAATCCATTATCTTTAGAACAAACTTTTTATTTGAGTCATGGTTACGAGTGGCAAAGGGGCGGATAGATCAGCCTGGAAGATCGCGTGATTTGCAATCACGAGGCCCCGGGTTCAAATCCCGGTCCGTCCACTCAAACCACCGACTCCGTTTGTTTTTGTCCTGCTCAGGGCAGCCTGATATTTTGCTAGTTGAGACATCGCTCCCGACTTGTCGTCCATACTGCTTCATATCATACATCTCTGCTTAATGGTCAATAAGTGCCTAGATGATAGAGAGACGTGGAATGAGGTATAGAGAACACCGCACTCGCTGAGCCTACAAGAGAGCTGGCTGAAAAAAACAGGCGTGCGCCATTAACTTATAGTATTTCTGGAGAAGGGAAAGTATAATCTCTCTATCTAGCGCGCGTCGCAGTAGTGCTCCGTTATCGATGAATAATTCTCATTAATAATGAAGAGATGAGCCGACTCTACCAGCCGCGTCTCCATATGATCGATATCATACTGTCATCTCACATCTCTAAGGAAATCAGCCATTTCATCGATATTTTACTCATAATAACTGATCAGAGGCGACTTTACATATCTTAGTCAGATATTTATCGCATCATTCTCGTAGGATTTACGCTTGATACGACACTTTACAGGCCAAATATGATTAGCATCTTGTTCTAATATTATCCGATTAGATAACTATGCAAGACAATATCCTTATGCATCCCTACAATGGGCTCATGCGAGATTTTGCTAAGCGAACCGGACTTGATCCAGAAGGTCCTACCGATCGCTACCTCTGGACTGATTCCTTCGCAGTCTGTAATTATCTTGGCCAGTATCGTAATAGAAATGATAATAAGGACTTAGAGATAGCTCTACGACTCATCGATCAGGTACACTCAACCCTGGGAAAATATAGTCCTGACGATACTAGATCAGGATGGTTAAGTAATCTTAGCGAAGAGGAAGGACTTATACGTCCCACTATCGGAGGCCTTCGTATAGGAAAACCTCTTCTCGAAAGAGCAGCAGATGAACCATATGATCCAGATGTAGAGTGGGAACGAGATGGTCAATATTATCACTACTTAACCAAATGGATACATGCTCTTGTCCAGGCAGGTTTAGTCACTGAAGATATACAATACATTGAGCAAGGAATCGAACTTGCCCTGACTATACATACTGCATTCATCCATGAAACTCGCCATAGCTCTCGTAAGAGCTTGTACTGGAAGATGAGTGTTGATCTATCCAGACCATTAGTATCATCGATGGGACGGCATGATGCTCTGGATGGATACCTTACTTATGTGGAATTAGACACTGCCGGAGATATATTGCAGCCTGGTAGGAGGAAGCAACTAGTAGCTGAAATATCCGAGCTAGCCATGATATGTCGAGGGACAAATTGGGAGACCAATGATCCTCTCGGAGTTGGCTCCTTATTATTCAATGGTTGCCGGATGGCTCAGCTAATACGTCGAGGAGCACTAACAGATGCATCCATGCTCAGTAATATCCTCCGTTCTGCTCTACCTGGCCTAGAGGCAATACGCTCAAGTAATCTACTTGAGCATGATGCAGAAGATCGTCTAGCGTTCCGAGAGCTGGGACTAGCCATCGGTCTAAGAGGTGTGAGTTTAATCCGAAATTCGCTACTTAGTCAGGCCGATGCATATGGCAATGCAATCAACATGCGTCTGATTCAGGAACTCATGCAATACTTACCAATGTCCGATAGTATTGAGTCCTTTTGGGCATTGCCTGACAATCGTCTATCAGATACCTGGAGGATGCATCAAAACATCAATGATGTTATGCTAGCAACCTGTATGGAGCCTCATGGGCTCCTTAGGTTCCAACCCTACCAAGTCCCGTAGGTACCAAAGTCTTTTGCTGCTTGCACAAGAGCGTGGATATTAGCTGGATGTGAATATGATGGTACCTCACATGCTGTTCCGAGTATGAATCCGTTAGCTGAATCTCGCCCTGCAATAATCTGCTCCTTAGCTTGCTGATATACTCTCATAGCGTTGGGCATAATCATCAATCTAGTATCAACCGAGGGCATAATTGTCGCCAAGTTTCCGAATTCTTTCGCCATTATATCTGCAGGGAAAACTTCCCTACCCTTATATCCAATATTTACTATGGTGAATGGCGACCAAACAGCATGCTCCTTAATGACCTTATAATCTGTCTCATGATTTCCGCATAAGTGATAGAATACTTGTGGTCCAGCACCTCTTCGGAATGCACCGTTAACTAATTTTCGAAGATATTTGGCCGAATATTCAGCTACCATCTCATCGCTGAATATATCATTATTAGCAAGCACCGATCCGGTGGATATAGTAGCCATGCCATACTTCTTTGATACAGCTTCTGCACCATTTATGGCTGTTTCTGTATAGCGATCTACTAGCGTGTGTGCGGCATCTGGCTCACACAGTGCCCACATAACGAAATTTTCCACCCCGCATAATTGAGCAGCTGATCCTGTAATGTCAGAAACGTTAACCATGGGGATGAACATCTCTGGAAGATACTTCTGGACGTACTCATTAGCTTTATTATAATGCTTCATGGTCCAGCCTTTATTCAGTTCTTCAACTGACACTACCTCTACATCATCCACCTCATTAGGAGAAGATATTATAGGTGCTTTAGGAACGGGTGGCATTGTTTCCATATATTGAATATCAAGACCCATTTCTGCTACCCAAGAAAGTGAAAAATACCAATGAGTTACTGGCAGAAGATCATAAACTTGGGAAGCATATGCTACACAATGTGCCCCTAAGTCAGGATATCGATAAAAGTCTCCTATTGTGTTCCCACATGCTACTGAAGCATGAGACAACATCATAGGATCTACTGGCACGTGATCATAATTAGTTCCCATGAAGGGACTGGCAAAACGCTTCTTGGCCTTATCTAACCATTTAGGATCAATGGGAGGGAATTTCTCATAAGTCTCCATACGAATCACGCATTGTCTTCAACAGTTTGACAGTATTTATAGTCGGCGCCTGATGCTTTCTATCATCATTATTATGAAAATGCCCATAATCGGCCCTTGGCCTTGAGCAGCTTCACTGGCACGTCATATAATTCAGATAATCTGTCTTCCGTTAATGTATCCAATCCGCCATCACTGAATATATGCCCTCCTCGCATCATTATTACTCTATTAATTTCTGGTATTATGTCAGAAGGATCATGAGTAACTAATATGAGACTCCTTCCACTGGAAGCTAACGATCTCATAGTTTTTCGAACGAAATACTTACCCGTCAGATCTAAAGCACTCATAGGTTCATCCAGTATGAGTGCTTCAGGGCGGTTTATCAATGCACGAGCCATCAACACTCGACGTGCTTCTCCCATCGAAAGCGTATTGACAATTCGATTAGCCAGATGCTCAGAACCGACCGATTGAAGAGTGTCCCAGGCTCTCTTAATCATATTTTCATCGATATTCTGCGAACGATTAGTCCCTATCGATCCAAATAGGCCTGATAATACTGCCTCCTCAGCAGTCATGTTGCGCCTCATATCAATCTGCAATTCTCCTGAGACAAGACCAAAGGCTTGACGTATATCGAATAATGCATAATGTTCCTCGCCCCGAATCCTGACATAGGAGCCCTCTATCGACGTATCATGGCGCAAGTCACCCATCATCGTACGTATAAGGGAGGACTTACCAGATCCATTAGGGCCAAGAATAGCAACCTGCTCCCCCTGCTTGATACATAAGTCGACCTCTCTCAGCAGCGTGTTTCCATTCTTTTCAATACTAACACGATGCATTTCTATCAAGGGTGCGCACATGTTGCATCGATATCTATAATCATATTTCCTCCTTTTGACTACTTTCGATATGCTCAAACAATCGAAACTCGTAATAATATGAGCAGTGCATCATAGTGAATGATTTCACATGAATGAAATGAAATGGGATCTTAGTCAATTGGTCGAGAGTACTGATCCTGATCACATTATTGCTCGCCTGGAGGAAATGGTCTCTGAATCGGCCACAATCAAGAAGCATTATCAGGGAAAAATTGTAGAGATGGACGCTGCAAACCTCTTCACTCTATTGGAGTCTCGAGATAACTTCTCGCTCAAATATGAAGGAGTGGCTATGTATTGCAATCTTCTCTACTCAGCCAATTCAACAAATCCAGTAGCTCAACAACTCAACGACGCTATGCGGCGTGCGATACTCCGAATGGGTCAAAATCTAGCATTTATCGAGCTAGAGCTTGGACAATTACTTTCCTCTAAGCCAGAGATCACAGATGCCTCTGAGCTTGAAGAGTTCCATCACATGCTAAAGCGTACCCTGAGGAGAGTTCCTCACCAGTTATCTGAAGTTGAAGAACAATTAGTCATGAGTAAAGATCAGAATGGTATCGATGCATGGTCTCAGCTACAAGGCGATTGGCTTAGCACACGCACGTTCCGCATTATTATCGATGGTGAAGAGAAGGAATTACCATATGGTCAAATCATTGGATTATATGAGGATCCTCGTAGAGAAGTGCGCAGAGAAGCCAATCGCATAGTATATGATGCTCTGGGAAAAGATGCCATATTGTGGTCCACTGCACTGCGTTCGGTATGCGCTGATCATGTGCAAATGTGCGATTGGAGAAAATATCCTTCAGTAATGACTCAGAGTCTCATCTCCAATGATGTTGAAGAAGATACAGTCCGTGCACTGATGCATACCATTGAGAAGAATGTAGAGACATATCGACGTTATCTATCCTTAAAAGCTAAGCTAATGCGCCTACCCAAACTGGGCAACTGGGATATCATTGCTCCATTACCTGATGATCCTGGAAAGAAGTATTCATGGCAAGAATCAAAGAAAAATGTAGTTGAAGCCTACACTCAATTCGATCAGCAATTTGGCAAATATGTAGAAGATATGTTTGATAGAAGACACATTGATGCTGAGGTGCGCCATGGTAAGGTAAGTGGGGCATTCTGCGCCACATGGTTCGACGGACAATCAGCGTATATACTACAGAGCTTCAATGGACTGGTGGGTGATGTATACACGCAGGCACATGAGTTAGGACATGCAATACATGCATATCTAGGTTCTAGAGCACAGCGTCCAAGTAATTATGAAATAGGCTCCTGTATCGCCGAATGTGGATCAACTTTCGGAGAACTACTCTTAACTGAACATTTACTCACTAATAGCTCCTCGGATGATGAAAAGAAAGCAGTATTATGCAAAGTTTTGGATGAATTCGGAATGGCAGCTTTCCAAGTATCTGCACGATATTTCTTCGAACATGCATTATATGATGCTATCAAGGCAGGACGATTCTTAGATGGCGAATTGATATCAGATCTATGGACCAATTCGCGAGACAAAATATATGGTAGCGTAGTAGAGTGGTTGCCAGAGATGAAGTGGGAATGGACTATGAAGCTTCATTACTACATACCCAACTATCGCTTCTACAATTATCCCTACGTGTTCGCACAACTCTTCGTCTTTGCACTATATCGTGTTTACTTAGAGCAAGGTAAAGACTTCGTCCCCAAGATGAAAGCATTGTTATCAGCAGGATCTAGCCGTTCCCCTAGAGAGTTGGCAGCAGAGTTAGGATTTGACATCACTAGTGAAGACTTCTGGCAGAAAGGAATCGATCAGGCGGAAGAATTCATCGACCAATTGGAGTCATTATTGTGATATGCATTGGTTAGTTAACGCGATGTAATAGCGGAGCCTTCACCGCTAAAACATGCAATACCGCATCAAACTGTCGATGAAAAGAACTGACGCACTTCAGGCACGGGATCACTAGTCCTCTTAGCGCCAAGCTGTCTCTCATATCTTGACGCTCTAGAATCAAGTATCACCGCTGCTCCACGGTCGGTCTCCATTCGTATCAAGCGACCAATAGCTTGCTGCGTCTTGCGCAGTGCAGGAGCCAGAGATGTATAGTCCCATCCCTTCCCAAAACCATATTTCTTATCAAATCGAGTCTTAAGCTCTTCGGATACTAGTGAAGGTGGAGGATACGGTAGGCCTACGATTACTGCTAGGTTCAGCTCTTCTCCTGGGAAATCTAATCCCTCAGCTACTTTACCTCCCATGACGGTGAAGAACACTCCATTACGTCCATCCTTAAATCGCTGCACCGCCTCGGCAAAGTTACGTGATCTCGACTCCTCCCAGAACAAGTTCCTAGGAATACCCTTCTCTAAAGCTGGCTGCATAGATCTCAACATTTCATACGAACGGAAGAATACCATCGTATTTTTCGTAGTACTATTGCATAATCCAATAATTCGATTTTCAATACGCTTCTTCATCCCTGGATTAGCTCTCATTTGCCGCATACCAGGATTAACATCGTCAGCATACAATATTAAGCGATTCTCAGGTGGAAACGGCGAGGGGAATATTTTCTGAATAGTGCCCCTCGGAAGATCAAGAACGTCTACATATTGCTGCAGGGGCTGTAGCGTACCGGACATATGCACCACACCGTTGCACTGTCTCAGGAATTCTAACGTGACTCTAGGCTCCAAGCAGCTCGCAATCAATCCGCCTCCTCCTGAGGCCGATACTGTTTTCATGAATCTTGCATCCGACGCATCAAACCAATCATTCAGTGTTGTAGCTAGTTTTAGTGTTGCAGATACAGGATTATCGCCATCCTTTAACCGCTTCTCCAATATCATTTCCCCAAGGTCATGCAGATTTGTTGCGAGCGTGTCTAATTCTTCATCACTTAATTCCATCTCTTCTCGCATACGGCCCTCTAAAAATCTACGTCCTAATCTGGCTTCCAAGACGCCATCACACTGCTCGTTAGCGGCATTTTGTATAATATCTCTCAAGGTAGATGTCAAACGATCAACGTCTACTCCTTTGGCTAGCCACGCTTTCCCATATTGCCTTGCTTCCGACTCCACTCCATCTAGATCGCTTACCCATAAAGAGAATGATTCCTCATCTCTTGCAGCATCTATCAAATTGTGAGCTTCATCCACTATCACTACAAAATCATCTGCTGTCAGCTGTAATCTTTCGAACAGACTCCTCCTAATGTCTGATGATAACAT
>JAAYTA010000100.1 GCA_012518185.1 Methanobacteriota archaeon | reverse complement strand
TAGGAGCATTGGAGGGACAGTAGGCGTCACGATGTTCGGCTCTCTGCTGAATAGGCGCATGATATTAGAAATAGGAAATAATCTTCCAAGAGGAGCTGCTGAACTGTTACCCACAACGGATGCCAATAAGCTTGGAGATCTGCTATTAAATCCACAATTCTCTGCGATCACGCCTTCATATATCCAAGAAGCAATAAGATTGTCTATGAGTAATAGCTTAACTTACTTATTCCTAATAGGCTCAATCATTGTGGCTCTATCGTTGATAGCTAGTATATTGATCAGGAAAGTCCCTCTCAAGAGCTCCGAAGAATATCATGGGGAAATGCATGATGAATCAGTGGAAATAGCACATAGTAGTGATGAAGAGATCATGTCATTAACAGCGGAGGTATCAGTAAATGAGGAGGATATCAGGAGCTAATGGATATCAATCTAAAGATTATATTTCGGAGGTAATATGATGAAAGGGGACGGACCTTACCGAAAGATTCTCCTGCCAACAGACGGGAGTGAAAATGCGCAAAATGCGATGAGGACTTGTCTTGAACTAGCTAGATTATTTGGAGCAAAGGTGACGACTATCAGTGTAGTCGATGTCGCCTCATTCTCCAGTGCTAGCCAGGGATATATCTTGCCAGATATGTACTCATATGCGGATAAGGCAGCAGAAGCATCTGTGGCTGAAGTCATTAAAGAGGCCAAAGTTATGGGTGTCGAAGCTAAAGCTATAGTATCTAGAGGTTCCCCTTCTAGCGAAATTATTGAGCTATCTAAAAGTCATGACCTTGTTATCATGGGAACACATGGTCGAGGTAAGATTTCTCATGCAATATTGGGTAGCGTTGCCGAAAAAGTTGTACGTTTTGCTTACTGCCCCGTTATGGTTATCAAGTAATCGAGATCAATGCTATGCAAAGATTGTTGAAATGAACCTTAAAATATGATGCGGATGTTTGACCAATGCAACTTGGTATTTTCGGACTCTTCCGTTAGATTGCCATCGCTCAATAGAACTAACGTGGTGTGTATCTGGACTTTGTAAGCAGACTGCTGCTAGATCTGACATTGATGCTCCTAATTGCTGGAGCATGTTCAATTATCTTTTCTAGAATTAAATTACCGCCTATCATAGGTTACCTTGCAGCAGGCATCATACTCGGCCCAACTATGCTAACAGAGATCTCAGTCAATCCTGTCACGATTGACATGCTCTCCAATATGGGCATAGTATTATTGATGTTCTTTATAGGATTAAATCTAAACCTTCAGAGACTCAAGCAGTTGGGATCATACATCATCATCTTACTGGCACTTGAGATGCCATTCATGGTGGTGGCAGGTTACCTAGCTGGACTCGCTATGGGCCTCAATAGTGTGGCAGCCATATTCTTAGGCGCAGTGATATCAGGAACAAGCACTGCAGTCGTAGTATCATTGCTACCAGGTAGGAAAGACATAGATGATGAGGTTAAGACTACATCTACCACAATAACTGTCATGGAAGACCTCGGCCAAGTTATCATTCTATCTATGGCTGCTCCATTACTTGTGGGCGATACACCAGCTTTAGGTAATGTGGCCTTGATGGTTGCCGGCATCGCAATATTCATGTCACTCAGCCTAATCATAGGAGTCAAGTTCATCCCACGTATCCTCAACTGGATTGGAAAGAAGTATGATCCAGAAGTATTGCTCATCGTGGCTTTAGGCCTATGTTTTGCCATGGCTCTCATATCCAGCCTTCTTGGACTATCTATAGCCATTGGAGCATTCATAATGGGATTAATCGTATCTCAAGCACTAAATTCTGAGGAATTAACTGATAAAGTTAGCCCCATGAAGGAAGTTTTCATGGCAGTTTTCTTTATCAGCATTGGCATACAAGTTGTACCAAGCGCTATACTAGATAGCATACCTCTTGTCCTAGTTATCGTTGGCGTATTCATCGTTGCAAAAATCGTCGGTGTGACTTTGGGTAGTTACTTGTTGAAGGGAAACCTGCGTAATGGATTCATGGTGGGCGTAAGTTTGGTTG
The DNA here is from genome assembly GCA_012518185.1 of Methanobacteriota archaeon. Taxonomy (GTDB): domain Archaea; phylum Thermoplasmatota; class Thermoplasmata; order Methanomassiliicoccales; family Methanomassiliicoccaceae; genus DTU008. The sequence continues at coordinate 596 of JAAYTA010000100.1, read as the reverse complement.
CCATGGGAGAATTTGCGTTCATCATCGCTAAGACTGCACTCGATGCGGGAGTAGTAGATCAACAATTTTATGCATCTGTAATTGGAGCAGCGCTAATTACCATGCTTATACTCCCTATATTGTCTAAGTTCTCCTCCCCAATATACAATAGCATCGCAGCAGCAACGCCCAACTCAATCAAGGCGGCAATGTCTAATTTCGATCAATTGAGAGTCGATATTGGCAATCGAGCCACTTCTCGACCAGAAGTAAAGAGAGCTATCAATTGGGAACTTGGACTAGTATTCATTGATCTGCTGACTATTGTGTTAATACAGACTATATTCTATGCTATCGTAGTGCCTATGGCAATCATACCGGAGATTGCCGATAGTCCGGCATGGGTAGATCCATTGATTATGATAAGCATAAGCATGATGCTTATGCTTCCTGCAATCATCGACATGGTTCAGGGTATCAAAAGAATTGCAAAGTTATTGGCAGATGATGCCACACCATGGTCAGGCGCCAAGAAAAGAAGGCGCTTATACATCAGATTTAGAAACCTGGGAGAGGTCGCTGCCCTATTACTAGTAGTAATGTTATTCCTCCCCTTC
>JAAYTA010000099.1 GCA_012518185.1 Methanobacteriota archaeon | reverse complement strand
TCGGGCTTAGTAGTTGGAGACTCATTAACCGGCTCATGTTCTGGTAACTCTGATTCGGGCTTAGTAGTTGAGTGTGATGGCTCTTCACGATCAGGGCTCGGAGATCTAGGAGTATATTCTGGCGCTGATTGTTGATTAGAAGATGATGGATCAGGTGATGGATTGAACTCTGGTGTTTCTTCAGCCGGACCCGGGGCATCTGGAATCATATGTTCACTCCCATCTCCATCATCTACTACTTCCTCACTATTAGATCCTAGATTAGCAATTGTAAAGCCTAGTATAATGGCAACAGCTACGCCAAGGATCAGCCATGATTCTTTATCCATCCCATCCCTAGTAGGTATCCTGGAAACTAACACTATTTATGTGATTTGATTATGTGATACACTCATGGATGGGCAAGGAAATAATAATTAACGCTGTTATCAAATTGTCTCACCATTTCGCCTTTATCAAGCGGATCATCTCCTGCTAACCAATCCTTCATTACTGATATTTTCAAACCAATTTCTTCAGTCAGAAGATCATATAGGTTTTCTGGTCGGGTGCCATAATGATTAGCTGCTCCTAAGCCATGCTCAAATACAATATAGGGAGCATGTTTCTTCAACGTACTCTTCCCGCCTAGGATCATCTGATATTCCGCACCTTCTATATCGATCTTAACGAAATGAAGAGGTCTATCAATAGGATATATGTCATCTAGCAATCGAGTGCTAACAGTAATCTCACGTATCATTGGATTTTCGAAATAGTAACTTCGCCTCCGAATGCCACTATATCCTGTATCATTGGTCACCATCTGAAAGGTCGACGTTCCCTCGGCATCATACAAGGCACATTCGTGCACATCTACTTCCGGATACTGATTAGCAATCTTAACTGCAAGTTCAGGTATGGGCTCGAATGCCATATGCTTACCTTGCGGTGCGAATTTTAAGATCTGCTTTAAGAAGGTACCCTCATTAGCACCTATGTCTAGGCAATTAGAATCATGCTCAAGTATCCGAGACATTATCTTATTTGTTTGCTTATCATAGACAAAATTCCTATCATGGAAAACATATCCATGGATGGTGCTGTACATGTTACGTACGCCTTTTTCATAAGGCATACCATCGATTATTCTGTTTATAGCACGTCTAATTAGAAGTCACCAAATTGTCACTTACTCTTCGGTAACAAATAGTTTTCTATGTTAGTATAATCTATACATACAATATACTCATAATTTATTTTACTTAAAAATAATCTATATGTCTATCTATACAATATTTTAAATAGATCTGCCTGGCCCATTGCATTCTGTTATAAAATTTTCAACATTTTTTTCGAGAGGGGCTGCAGGCAATTCGATTACAAAGCGTGCTCCTTGTTCATACTCATTAGGTATTCGATCCTCAACCCATATATCGCCGCCATAATCAGCTACTAATCGCTTTACAAGATATAATCCGAGGCCACGACTAACTGGCTTAGATAGGCCCATTAATGCACGATTAAAAATTGCCTCCTTCTTCTCATCTGGTATACCCGGTCCATCATCCTCAATCTCTATCCGGATTACATTATAATCCTTCTTTGTAACGCGACTTACTTTCACATTAACTACTAATGCATTCTGCGAATGCTTTATGGCATTACTGATTATATTGGAAAATACAACACTCAATAGATCACTCGCAATTACATGACAATCACAATCATCTTGCATCGTGATCTTGACTTCTCTGTCCGGTACGTCCATATGATCTCGTATTACTTGCTGAAGCATTGTAGCAACATTGATAGGATGACCTTTTTCTCGTCCAGACTCCACTCTCTGCAGATCCCATATATTTGCGATCAATTCAGTACTATTTTTCAACTCCTCCAGCGGCCTGAGGATGAGTCTACTATCCCGTTCATCTAAATCTAAGCTCATATCGGCTAGCTGTAGATATCCCATAGCTGCAGCATTGTAGTTACTGATGTCATGAGTCAGTAGATCTACGTACATTTCTGCCCTTGATCTGGCGTCATCTAGTTCTTTTTCCAATTCTCTTCTTGAAGTTATATCGACAATTGTACTAACTGCACCAATTATCTTCCCACTGCGATCATATATGGGAGCGGCAGATGTCAAAAACGTACCCATCGATCCATCGAATCGCTGAACATCAATTTCCTCATCGAAAATATATTCACCTCGAAACGCACGTGCGATAGACCACTCCTCCCTCCTTAGCCGTTCTGATTTTCCTACCCTTCGCCCCACATATCGATCTAAGAATCCTGCTTCAGCTTCATTTTCTATCCGCCATATATTGATCCAACTATCATTTGCCATCAATACATTTCCTGTGGAATCAATCATCATTATTCCAACTGGTAATGTATCAAAGATAGCTTGGAGGCGGGCGCGCTCTTCTTCGATACGACGTCGTGCGCGCTCCTGCACAGTCATATCGACCATCACTCCATCTATCCACTCTATTTTTCCTTCCTCGTTGCGATGGGCCTTGAGAGTTAGCAGTACATTGATGGGCCTACCGCTCTTGTGACTCAGCACACTTTTCATATTTTTGATAACGTTATCTCTATCCAAACGTGCTATCGTCGCTCTCCTGTGCCTCGGCTGGATATATAGATCAATTGGACTATGAGAAATCAACTCCTCTACATTGCTATATCCTAAAATGCGAGCCATAGCAGGGTTAGCTTGAACGATTTTACCATCATCTCCAGGAGAAGTCCGGAAGATGCCCACATCAATATTTTCTACTATTGTACGGTATTTTTCTTCACTTTGAGCTAATGCTTGATTGGTCCGTTCTAACTCAGCAATATGTTCTTGTAGCTGAGGATAGTAGCTTTTCCTCTGCCCACTTGCTCCCAATCCGATGATTTTTTTGCGGATGTCGGCCATATATTCTTCTTGTTCACAATGCTCGCTCATATAGTTCCTCGATATCTATTCGCCTCGCTGGTCGAGGATTAGTAGCTAAACATGGATCTTGGATCACGTGTTCAGTTATTGGTAGAATATCTTCTTTCCTGAGACCACATCCTCTTAATTTTTGGTCAGCTCCAACTTCTGCAAGCAGTCTATTAATGTGAGAAATCAGTGTTTCCATACCCCCCGTTGTTTTAAACATAGCGTTCTCCAGCTCAATGTATTTTTCTTTAACACAAGGGTAGTTAAATTCAATAATGATCTCAAGGAGTGCGCAGGCAGCCACTCCATGAGTAGTATCATACATGCCTCCGACTCCATGAGACATAGCATGAAGTATTCCTAAACTGGCATTAGAGAATGACAGGCCAGCATATAATGAGGCTAGCATCATACGCTCCCTCGCTCTCATATCTAATGGATTTAGGTGAACTCTAGGGAGGGCATTAGTGATAATTTTAGCTGCCTCTAATGCGAACATATCTGTTAATGGAGAGGAAGCAGTGGAAACATATGATTCTAGTGCATGTGCTAATGCATCTATTCCCGAAGAGACTGTGAGGCCTGAGTCCATAGTAGTGGTAGTATCTGGATCGACTATGGACAAATCTGGTACTAGAAGACGACTAATTATGACCATCTTCCTTCCCGCTTCTCTATCTGTTATTATGGCGAATGGTGATATATCCGCTGATGAGCCAGCAGTAGTTGGAACGCAGAGCAACGGAGGGCCAGGGATCTGAATTTCATCTACTCCTTCTAATTCCTCTATACTTCCCTCATTAGTTGCCATGACGCCTATACACTTAGCACAATCTATTGGACTGCCTCCCCCTACTGCTACAATTAAATCACAATTTTCGTCCAGGTAATGCTTCACACCTTCCTCAACATTTTCTATACGTGGATTAATCTTAACTTGGTCGAAGGAAGTATGTTCCAGACCACTTTGCTCCAATGAATTTTCTACTATCCTCACCCAGCCTGCATCTCGTACTCCTGGATCGCTAACAATCAATACCCGATCGTGAGATAAGTTAGATGCATGTTGTCCTACTAACTCTATAGATCCGCTGCCAAAGATGATCTCAGGTGTTGCGAATTTCCTAACAGGTAATCGTGCATTATTCAGGATTAATACCACCGATTGGATAGGATACTTATCATTATAGAATTTAAAAAAACTTACGGCAGTAAATTATTATTAGGTACGCCTCAAGTATGACCTCACATAATTTATATTAACTCTAATCATTTGTCAAAAAATTAAGGTTATCCTACAATTTTGCAAAATTTCCAAATCTATACTATGGAGCATGTTATAGTATAATGTATATATTATATAGTTAAATTATATTAAAATTTGATGAAATAAGCTATTGAGCTAGATTAGTTCAATAAATGATCATTATATGCGCACATTGCCAGAATTAGATCTTAAATCTTTTTGATTATTTGAAACATAACAGACATTGTTCTGTATAAATATATCGAAAAGAATTGGCCGCCCCCAGGTGGTCCAAGCTGCCTCAGGAGATGAGACTTAGGGGGCGACCAGGCGAAATTACTGAATTTTTTACCAAGCTCTAGATCTAACAGTCTTATCTCTGTTTAATATTAGCATGGCGACGCCGAAGTAGAATAGGAACGCTGCAATGAATGCAGGTAATGCCTCAATATTTGCGAACCTATCGTATACGATCCACATGGCGCCAATCACAGCGATCATACTTCCCCAGAATAGGCTATATGCTACGTCATTGCCCCATCGGCCAGCAGTCCTTGGGCCACGGAGGTAGGAAAAGGCACCAAGGGCCATGCCATATATGCCAATTTCAAGCATGATGACTGGTATCATTAGATAGATATTCTCTCTGACTACGTAAAAAGCTATCAATATTGCAAAGCCAATCGCGATGGTTAATATCCCGACAGATTGGCCATTGATATTCCTAAGATAGAACGTCCTCCCATCCTGAGACATAAGCGACTAATTGTCATCTAATTATATAAACATTGTCTGCTACATGTCTGACATTATTCATGCTTATGTCAGACTCTTGCTAAAATCGAAAAAGCATATAATTATTTATGAATGTTATATATTATGCTTAATATTATTAAATTATTCAGAAATAAGATGGTATTTATCCTATTAATTAAGTATCATTATTATCCACTACAGCTACTAGTGTCTATTACTGGTAGTCTCATCAAGCACATCACTTATGATAAATGCAGTGCGGCAGCAGATAGTCTGAGTACTTTCAGGCAACCCCGGTCTTTATTATTATACATGGGAAAATAGTCGGGTAATGAGAAGGGATGAAATGGAAAAGCCATATTGCCATAGCTCGAGCAATATCAATTGAAATGGGACTTCCAGAAGAAATGGAAAGAGGATTATGTAGCGGTTCAGTGGAACCCGATCGTAGGCCAGATGCCATATATCGTAAACAGGGTAAAACCTTGAGAATCGCCCGGGCACCTCATCATACGCCACATATGGATACTATTATGGCATATATCTGGAGAGCACGGAGAGCATACTTGATTGGCAATGATTATTGGGCAGTTAAAAATCTTGGTAGAGCGCTGCATTATGTACAAGATAAATGTGTATCTCCAGGCAAAGGCTTCCGCAAACATGACGTACGTGAGGAATACGTTGCAGACTTAACTCCACCAATGGAAGCAGTAGTAGATGGAATTGAAATTGCTGTATGCTCTCCTGACTTTGTTCAGCAATGTGTAGCTGAAATTCGTCCATTAAAGCATCCTGAAGAGATATTATTTCAGGCAACATTATACTCTGCTGCTATATCCGCTGCAGTATTAGGGCCATTGGAGCCTGAAGATAAAATGATTAATAAATATTATAGAACTATTAGGCTGCACAAGCTACGCCCGTTTATTGGAAGCATGGCTGCTGTTACTTCAATAACGTCCATATTCTTCAACTACTATCTCATATCTATTTCCACAGCAATGGTTGCTGCTGTTGCCATAGCTAATCCAAGATATGGACGAGTATGCGAAGAAGCCGAATGGTTTGGGTTGCAAGCACATAATAGATGAATTAATTTTTCCATGCCATCCCTACTCTTTATTTATTACATGGGCGGCGCGTATTGGTATATTGTATGATGACCATTATTTGTAAAATCTCACTTTAATAAGTGTCTCAAATCATTACATACAATTATCTCATCTTCTAGTGTAGATACGCTCTATACAATACTCGAATACATTCTTGTTATTATTCATGTGAGATTAATAATAAGACTTTAGTGCCTTTATTATATGGCGATTTCAATCTTTAGGATAGATACTTCATCAGTTATCCTTAATAATGCACTATATGTTCAATTAGGTTTATCAATATATTAATCGATATTCCCTACGATTAACATGGCCGCACTTGTCAAGGAATATATGATTAAGAAACGAGAGGTTGTGTCTCCTGATGACTCAGTACAGAGCGCTATCCAACTAATGGTCGATAATGATCAGGGAAGTGTCATAGTTACCGATTCAGATGACAAGGTATTAGGCATATTTACTGAACGAGATGTTCTGCGGCGCTATCTCATAAGCCAGGATAAAGTTTTGTATTTAAAAGTATCAGAAGTGATGAGTTCGCCCGTAACAACCATATCTGCCGAGGCGACTGTATCTGACGCATTAGCTACAATGAATCGTGAGAATATAAGGCGTCTCCCAGTAGTTGATGATGAAAGGCGCATGATTGGATTCATTTCTTGGATGGAAGTATTTAGAAATCTTCCAACCGGATAAATTACCTAGAGTCTATTCAATGACTCTTTTTCTTATTTTTAATACATATTATTAACATTATAACAAAGTAATTGATTTAAGAATCGATTAGGCAATCATTATTTACGTCATAGATTACATATAGGCTCGACTGAAACCTATAATGTCAGGAGATAAGACTATGGCTAAAAAAGGCTTCATGACTGATATAGAAAAAGATACGTTGGACAATGCCGATTTCCGCAGGGTACTATATACTAGTAAATTCAGCCAATTAGTATTAATGAGTCTGAAGCCAGGCGAAGAGATTGGTGCAGAGGTACATGATGACATTGATCAGTTCTTCCGATTTGAAGCCGGTGAAGGTAAGGTAATAATCGATGATACGACCTATCCGGTGAAGGATGGTAGTGCTGTAATTGCGCCAAGAGGTGCCAATCATAATGTCATCAATACTTCTAAGGATACCGACCTCAAATTGTACACTATATATTCGCCTCCGGAACATCAGCACGGGGTCATCCATAAAACTAAGGCAGATGCTGAGGCCGATGACGAACATTTCGATGGCAAAACTTCAGAATGAATATACGGAGCGTAGCTCCAATTTACTTTTTTTAAAAAAATAAATGAGTTTGGGAGGACTTAATCCTCCAATGTAGAAAGATCTCCAAGAGGTTGTCCTAGTTCCATGGCCTTGAGCACTCGCCTCATGATTTTTCCCGAACGAGTCTTGGGCAGCGACTCCACGAATTCGATCTCTCGAGGATATGCATAATATGCTAATCTCGTCTTGACAAAGTTCGTGATGTCTTTCTTAAGCTCTTCAGATGGTTTGAAGCCTGGTCTCAGGGTAACAAACGCTTTTACGATCTCGCCTCTCAATTCGTCAGGCTTGCCTATAACGCCTGCTTCAGCTACTGCAGAATGCTCAATCAGGGCTGATTCCACCTCAAATGGTCCTAGCCTTCCTCCTGCTGTTACAATGACGTCATCCGATCGGCCTAAGAACCAGAAATATCCGTCATCATCCTGATATGCTAGGTCGCCAGATATATACCAGCCAGGGATTTCGAAATATTCTTTGAATCTTGGAGTGTTTCTATAGATGCCAAGCATCATAGATGGCCATCCTGGGCGAAGAGCAAGATGGCCCTCAGTTCCAGGTGGAACCTCATTCCCCTCTTCGTCCACTATTCCAGCAATGACTCCTGGTATTGGCTTACCCATGGAACCTGGCCTTATAGTCATACATGGATAGTTGCATATGAGATGAGCGCCTGTCTCGGTTTGCCACCAAGTGTCATGTATGCGCTTATTCATAACTCGCATTGCCCAATATATCACTTCAGCATTGAGTGGCTCGCCCACTGAACATATATGTCGTAACTTATCGAAATTAAACTCCTTGACGAGGTCATCACCTGCTCGCATTAGCATACGTAGCGCTGTCGGTGCTGTATACCATACCGTAATACCATAGTTTACAAGGATTTCATACCAAGTCCTTGCATCAAAGCGCCCTTCAAAGGATACTACAGATGTACCTAGGTACCATGGGCCGAAGATACCATATGATGTACCAGTAATCCAGCCAGGATCAGCAGTACACCAGTAAGTATCCTCTTCTCTAAGATCGAGTACCCATCTAGCAGTAATGTATTGTTGAGTCATGGCACGATGACCAATCAATACTCCCTTTGGCTTTCCCGTCGATCCAGATGTATACTGTATAATATAGGGATCCGTTGGTGCCATGTTAACTGTCTGGAAATTAGGATCCCCAGATTCCATTATATCCTCGAAGGCGACGCAATTGCGCGCGAGCTCTTCCTTTCCGTCCACTATTATAATTTTTCTGAGATCAGCTAGATCGTCCAATATTGGCAATAGCCTCTCGTAGAGGTTTTCCGAGGTTATGATTATACTAGCTCCTGAGTCAAGTGCACGATCTTTAACTGCCTCAGGTCCTAGAGCCGAGAATAGTGGGCCAGCTATGCCCCCCATCTTAACTATTCCCAACATAGCCATGTATAGCTCGGACGTCCGATCTAGGTAGACGAATATTCTATCGCCTCCTTTGGCTCCTAACTTAATCAAGCCATCGGCGAATTTACTACTTAATTCAGATAATTCTCCGAATGTGTATTTTTCCAACTCGCCAGATGCACCTATTGAGTATAGGGCGATCTTATTCTTTCTCCAGTTCAGGGCGTGGCGGTCTATCGCTTCATAAGCGACATTATAGACCGATCCCTGGGACCAATCGAACTCCTTATCTACGGACGCCCAGGCGAATTCCTTACTGGCGACTTCGTAGTCTTGGAGATTTCCGGTCGTTGTCGGCGGTATATTGCCTTCCATACCATACGCTCCTGATTATGTAGAGAGAATGATTTTTGGCACAATATAAAGGTTTATCGAAGTCCAACTTCGACAATTGTTGTGGCGCTATGATTAATCCAAACACCTTTGCGAATATCGCTAGATATGAATTAGAAAATCTGCTAAAATGTATACATTATTTGGAAACAATGTTGTATATAGTGATAACTGGCCATCATTGGAGATTAACAGTAACGCATCATATTGGTTATACGTTATGCGATAGTCCGGTAGAAATTTATCTTTAGAAAGATTCTCCTAATTATGAGTTCAATGACCTTCTCTCAGAAGGTTCTATCTCGGGCCAGTGGGAAAGATGTAGTGACTGGCGATATAGTGCAGGCCAAGGTAGATCTAGCCATGTCGCATGAGAATTCTACCATGGTCCTATCATCATTCCGCGACATTGGCGCGGAAAAAATATGGGATCCTTCAAAAGTAGTCTTACTCTTTGATCATAGAGTTCCAGCTAATACGATTAAGACTGCAGAGGCGCATCGAGAAATTCGCCTGTATGCTAAGGAATCTAGGCTTCCAAATTTCTATGATCTAGGTGAAGGAATATGCCACCAAGTACTTCCAGAAAAAGGTCATGTACGTCCTGGAATGCTCATAGTTGGGTCCGATTCCCATACTACTACTTATGGCGCATTAGGTGCATTCTCCACAGGTATAGGTGCAACTGAAATGGCGGCGGTGTGGGCTACTGGAGAGATATGGATGAGGGTGCCCGAGACACTTCGCATACATGTGAGAGGGAAGCTAAAACCACACGTACGATCTAAAGATATAATTCTAAAAATTATTGGAGAACTAGGTGCAGATGGAGCAGATTACCGATGTGTAGAGTTTACAGGTAATACCGTGGACTCGATGTCCATATCGTCACGTATGGTATTGAGTAATATGAGTATAGAGATGGGAGCTAAAGCTGGAATATGCTTCCCTGATGGCACTACTGATCGGTGGCTGACCGATCGCATACAAGGATGGGATAATGTAGAAACCGATTTTGGTCAAAATTCAACCCCAGATGAAGAGGAAAAATTTGATATTTCTACATTAGTTCCTCAAGTAGCTTGCCCGCATCAGGTAGATAATGTATGCAATGTAACTAATGTTGAAGGGATAAGGATTGACCAAGCAGTATTAGGATCATGCACTAATGGCCGATTAGAGGATCTTGAGGCAGCCGAGGCACTACTTCGAGGACGTATGGTGCATAGAGATGTTCGCTTCATAGTAGTTCCGGCCTCCCGGGAGATCTACATTGAAGCATCAAGGCGTGGAATATTAGCATCACTAGCATCATCTGGAGCAGTAATAGTCAATCCTGGCTGTGGCCCTTGCCTAGGTGGGCACCAAGGCATCCTAGCTGCAGGGGAGCGTTGCATTTCAACTACTAATCGTAATTTCCGAGGTCGAATGGGATCTCCATCGGCTGAAGTTTTTCTAGCTTCCCCCGATACTGTGGCAGCCAGTGCTATATTGGGGAAAATAACTGATCCTAGGAAGGTGTAATATGCTAACTGGAAAAGTATGGAAATACGGAGACCATGTCAATACTGATCTGATCATTCCTGGACGCTATCTTGATAATTATGATGCAAATCATTTGGCCGCCCATGCAATGGAAGATATCGATCCATCCTTTGCATCGTTAGTTAAGTGCGGTGATATCATCGTAGCTGGTAGGAATTTTGGCTGCGGTTCGTCGAGAGAACAGGCGCCGTTAGCATTAAAGGCCTCTGGAGTCGGAGCAGTAGTGGCAACATCGGTCGCACGCATATTTTATCGTAATTGTATTAATGTTGGATTACCAATCATTATTTGTGACATAGCAGATGACCTATCTACAGGGGATACAATAGAGATAGATCTATCTGTCGGAGAGATATATATCAATGGAACTGGTAAATTAATATCATTTGATCCGCTCCCTGACTTCCTCTTGGATATCTTAGAGAGAGGTGGCTTGATAGCACATATGAGAACACAAATAAGTCTATAGTTTACAACAATTCGAATCTCTAAAATGTAAACCTTATGATAATTTATAATCAATGGCTTATCGAAGTGTGCTTAAGAGCGTAATTATTTATTCTTCATGAGTTATAGACATATCTGCAATAAGGATGATAGCTTAGAGTATAGGATCCTATTAATTGTAAATTTTAACGATTAATAGCGAATTAAGCTGCAAATTTGCATCATACTTCGGCAAAGATTAAAAGTATCCTCTAACATCCGAGTAGTATCCAAAACCCTAGTCATAACTATAAGCTAGGACAATGGTGATACCTAAGAGTGAGAAGATCAGCATGACGTCAAGGCACCTGGCCATCAATTTGATACCCTACCAAAGGTTTATAAGTGAACTGCTAATATCAGGCCACTCTTGCATGGTGAATGTATGAGATATACTAGATTTGAGAAGGCGCGTATCATCGGGGCCCGTTCATTGCAGATATCCTTAGGGGCGCCTGTCCTAATCGACATACCGGATTCAATGATCGACCCAGTAGCCATTGCCATGCTGGAATTCGAGAAAGATGTGCTTCCAATCACAGTTAAGAGAGATGAATGAGGATTTTTTATGAACGAGGAAATCAAGGCCGAGCTTCTGGTGCCTGAGGATATATACTTGACCTCTGGTGTCCATATCGGCACACAACAGAAGAGCGCCGACATGAAGAAATTCATATTCAAAGTCAGGTCGGATGGCCTCTACGTAATGGATGTAAAGCAGACAGATGATCGCATTAGGGCAACCGCTAAGTTCCTGGCCCGCTTTAAGCCGGATGAAGTTCTGGTCTCCTCGGCTAGACAATATGGACAGAAGCCAGCAAGGATGTTTGGTAAGACATTAGGAGCTAAAGTATTTGCTGGGCGCTTCGTACCCGGAACATTAACTAATCCTGACCTTCCTGAATATCTTGAGCCAGAAGTCCTTCTAGTAACTGATCCGGCTGCTGATCAGCAAGCAGTTGCAGAGGCGATAAAAGTGGGTATCCCTATAGTAGCATTATGTGATGCTAACAATGAAACTAAAAATATAGACCTGGTAATCCCTACAAATAATAAGGGTCGCCGAGCTCTAGCTTGTATCTATTGGCTACTCACTCGTGAAATCCTCAAAGAGCGAGGTATTCTACTCAACGATGAGGACTATAAGCTTACTATGGATGACTTTGAAGCCAGCTTATGAGCCATCCACAAACTATTTTCAAATCTTTCTACATTTATGATATAATCTTCACTCATAGTTCACATATGACTAGTAGTAAGATTGAAATAAGCAACGAGTAGATTTCTCACATATGAATGTCCGACATCCAGCTGTAGCGGGACAATTCTATCCCAGCGATGAGACAAAAGCCCGCATGGAGTTAGAAGCTTCATTCTATTCTCCTCTTGGGCCTGGAGATATACCTGAGGTTAATAAAGATGGAGAACGCACTATAGTGGGTGCAGTAGTACCTCATGCAGGATGGATGTATTCTGGACCGGTAGCAGCACATGCTTATGCTGCCATAGCTCGAGATGGATTTCCTGAAACATTCATTATAATTGGACCAAATCATCAAGGAGTTGGAGCACCAGTAGCAACTACTACGCATGATTTCAACACTCCCTTCGGGGTTGCAACTATTGATCATGATATAGTACAACGATTAGGTAATAGAGTCAAAGATGATCCTATGCCTCATCGCTTCGAACATTCTATCGAAGTTCAGCTACCCTTTCTCCAATACCTCACTGACGATGTAAAATTTGTTCCTATATCTATGACTTCACAAGATCTTCAGACAGCTGCCGAGACAGCTGCTGAAATAAGAGATGCCATAGCTGATAAAGATGTAGTGATTTTAGCGTCTACAGATATGAGTCATTATGTTACATCAGAGGTTGCTAGAAAGAAAGATCATATGGTAATTGACAAAATACTCTCCATGGATGCTCCAGGAGTATATGATGAAGTATCTCGTCATAATATATCTATGTGCGGCTATGGTCCAGTCATGACTATGCTAATGGCTTGTGGCGGATCTCATGCTGAATTGCTCAAGTATGCTAACTCGGGAGATATATCTCCAATGCGTGAAGTTGTTGGATATGCTAGCATACTAGTGAAGAAATGAATTGATTAATTACTAATGATAAAAAAATAGGTAAGGAGCCCAGAGGGCGTTTAGATGCGCTTCATTCTACCAATCGTGGGTTCATATATGAGGCCCTTATCGAGTAGGGAATTACTGATTTCTTCCAGCTCATCCTCATTGATTCCTCGGCTAGTAGCTTCCTTAATGAGCTCGGCAAGAGGGGCTCCTTTCTTATCACTATCTAATTCATCTATAAGGCTTAAAATAACTTCCTCTTGCTCGCCATCATCTAGATCTTCATCCTCTATCTCATCTGGGCTTATGGGCATATCTCTTGGTGCAGGGAGATCGAAACCGCGATCTGGAAGGAGTTGCTCCAGTGCCTCCAACACCGTTCCTCGGAAGCGGTTGACATCTGGTTCCTCATAATGTTCCATTGCTCGTACCACGCCCTCAGCAAGTACGGCAGGATATCCAAGATTGACTAGGCTCTCTATAGTTGGAACCTCCATCTGCATAGCCTCCTCCGTGGCGTCAATTCGACGAAGTGTTGCTCTAATGGTTTCGAGGAGCCAATTATCCTTAATATGCTCATCTACTGTCAGGATATTCTCTGCTCGGACAGATATATAAAATCGCCCCTCGTCAGAAACAAAGGTCCGACTCTTACCAATTACTGCTACAAAAGAAGGTGGCTCAATCTCTGATAATATATTACTCGCTTCTGGCGAGTATCTACCGGCGTAAATAAAGAATCTATCAGTTCCATCAGATACTGTAGCCCTCCAATACGGCTCCTGCTCACTACCAAGATTCTGTACATCAGTAAGTATACCGACTATGAATAGGCGATTTATCATAGCCCCTAGAGGAGTTATTACATAGGCCGGATCTTTCTCACCTTCTCCTTTAAATTCCAGCGTAGAAGCGTTAAATTCCGAAGCGAAAACGCGCCATGCAGGCTCTCTCATAATCATCAGATCACCTCAATTTTGCTCAAAAGAGCCTCAGCCTCGCTCCTAACATCAGGCTTGAAAAATCTGGCCTCATTAACGGTCATAGAAAGGCCGTAGTCATCTGACATCACTGTTCCTCTCACCACTAAAGGCTTAGCTAATAAATACTCCTCAAATCGCTGAGAGATAGTTTCAGTATCCATAGTCTCTCTGGCTTCATCGAGTGCCTCCTTCAGAGTTATACCGGTAAGCGCTTCAGAGATCTCCTTCCTCATTACTGCAGTCATGGAAGCAAATCCATCGTCAATTACAGCCCTGATTCTCAGATCAGGCACTTGTTGGACTTTACCATGTACTTGACATACGCCCTTTAGAACAACGCGGCGACATTCTGGACATCTGAAGATAAGTCCAGTGCCTTTTTTAATATCAACAACAGTTCCTCGCGTAGTTACATCAAAAGCTCCGCCATTCCGCTCTATCTCCTCAATAGTCCTTAGGACTTCTCCAGATAATTCATCTGCGGAAGGAAATTCAATATCTAGTTTTGTGATTTCTGCCCTCTCTCCGAAACTTACTCTAGGTATGCCTTTCCATCCTTTAACATATCCATTTGAGATGGTGATGACTTCATCCTCCATTAGTTCAAAATCTTCCCAGGCAGTATATTCTACTCGTCCAGTTTCATCTCCAATTATTCCACTATGTATGGTCTTTCTGCCAGACGGAGTATCAACTTCTCTGCTCTTAAGCGAAAGAATTCGTCCTGTAACTATAATATTATTTAATCCATCTCGTAGCTCACCAATTTTGACAACTTGGGGAGCAGATCGGCCACCAATAGCGGGAATAGATATGTCTTCTGGAACAGTAATTTCTTCTGAAGGACGCTCTTCAACTACTACTCTATTTCCTAGATGAAGTTCAGGTCGCCCATTCCACTCTCTAGTATACGCATAACGAATGAGATAGTTGGTATCTGATTTCAACTCAGCTTTAGTGAGATCCCAAACTGTAAATGCCATCGTGGCGCCTGTCTCATCTGCCACAATTCCACTCTGAATTGTTTTAGGGGCTCCAGAGACTGTGATCTCTCGCATTGTTGTTGACAATACATGCACTAAGACATCAACACTACCTTCGTTCAAACCGAGTTGAGATAGAGATCTACTTTCTCCGCCGGATAGATCAGCAGGATCGCCGCCATACTTGCGTACAATATGGCGCCTCGATGCCTCTAGAGACATGCGATATACGTTGAGATAATTATCCAGATCGCGTTCGATCTCTTGCTCTGTCGCCTTTCCTTCCAACACCCTGGCGATCTCTCTTATATGGGGTGCAAGCTCTATTTTACTCATCATGTCCTAACCTCATCTGATGAATATCTACATCACTTATCGATTGCAGTATTAAAAAGATATCAGTTGGTTATCCGAAAGTGTACAATCTATTATATTATAAACATTAATTGCATCTTTCCTCTAATTGCTCAATTGAGCAATAATTATTTATAGTATTGCGAATATGAGCAATATTGTGAGACACAGAAGAGGACGCCGCCGTTGTGCTAGGCGTATAGGAAATATACCTTCGGCTGCTATTTACGAGCCAGTAGGAACTTCATCTTCCTCAGTAGAGGTAGTAGAATTATCACTGGCTGAGCTAGAGGCAGTTAGGCTGATCGATCTTGAGAATTTAACTCAGGAACAGGCAGCGATAAGAATGGGAATATCTCGTAGGAGCTTCTGGAGTGACTTGACTACTGCACGAAAGAAGATCGCCCATGCACTGGTGAGTGGGTATGCTATAAGAATAATAGATCATCCTCACCTCCGTGTCTCCAACGTAGTAGAAGAATAAAGGAGATTAGAATATGCCAGGATTTGATATGACTGGTCCATGGGGAGAAGGACCCCGGACTGGAAGAGGAGCAGGACGCTGTGCGGGAACTAGCGAGTCTAGGCGCCCCTACTGGGGCTTAGGGAGACGTGGAGCGGGTAGAGGATTTGGCCGCCCGCGGCGAGGTCGTGGAAGATTTTACTTGCCGTATGGCATCCAATCTATGGGGCCTATAGAAAATCCATCTAACGTGGATGATGAAACATATCTTAAAGAGTTAGAGGGAGCTCTAGAGGCCGAGTTAGAAGAGGTCCGAAACCGTCTGAAAAATATGCCGGAGTAATCCGGCAACTCTCTATTTTTATGAATTAACCCTAACATCCGCCACAATGTTTGATATCTTATATTCATATTCATAATCTAATGAGTAGTATTGCCAATAACAACCCAATTATAGGCCCGAATGCTGAGATACGCAATATTGTAGAGGAAGCGGCGGCAGAGGCAGGAATAGCACTAGTTGGATATACTGATCTGAAATCTTTAGACAATTTACTCGTTGGAGATCCTACAACACTTGAATTTCAAAGCGCCATATCATTAGCGGTAGAAATTCCTGAAGATGCAGTCAAGAGTGCTATGAGTTCACCGAGTATAAGTCTGAGAGAGGCCTACAAGCAGAATAATAAATGTCTGAAGCAAGCTTCAGAAGCCATCATTTCAAAACTTGAAGAAAAAGGCTTTAGAGCACGAATAGTCGATCCGGCGCAAAGGGTGGACGCTGAGAAGTTATTAGGACCTATTTCACACAAAGCTATCGCATTTAAAGCAGGGATAGGATGGATAGGCAAGAGTGGATTGCTCGTGACTGAAAAATTTGGCCCACGAGTTAGGATGGGAACTATCCTTACTGATGTATCAATGTCTGGACCTAGTGATTTGCTCTCTAATCAATGCGGAAACTGTAGAGAATGTATAGATAATTGTCCGACACGATCACTGAAAGATATGTCCTTTCAAGATAAGCCATCTAGTAGGGACGATGTCATAGATTGGGCTAAGTGTGGTCGCTATGAAGTAGCCTTACTAGGTGATGGTTCAGAACCAGAGAAAGCATGTGGACGTTGTATTGCACATTGTCCCTTCTCCTTTTCAGAGGATTAGATAGGGAATGAGGGGTTGTAGTTTTTATCATATATGATTAAGCATACGCTGTCTTGATCATTCGGTAAAATTCTCACCCTTCTCAAACTTTTCTCTTAAGGAGGATATGAATAGTTCGCGGTTGTGATATAAATGACTTTCATACCATGCTGCAACAACCTCTGCAAGAGCCTCATGTATAGTATCTATATTTACTTCATTAACTGGTGAATCATATATGATGAATTGACCATATATCCGCTTCCAGCCTGC
>JAAYTA010000118.1 GCA_012518185.1 Methanobacteriota archaeon | reverse complement strand
GTCGCCAACGCGTCGTAACGCTCGTGATCTTCTCCTCGGCGGTCATAGGTCTACCCAGTATCTTGGTGATTACCTCATCGTTGAAGATCACCGTGATTTGCTGACCAGTCTCGGGATCTCTCAGTGCTAGGGCTGGGATGATCTTTGGATCATAGGTGTCTAGCGGGACCTCTTTGTGACAGTATTCGACCAGTCGCTCGCCCCCCGTTAGATGCCTTACCTTCATACAGGCCGTGAAATCCTCCTCCGGATACTGCTCGGAGCCCTTACGGTAGGTAATCCAACCCACGTCCATTTGGTCGAGCTGGTTGAAAAGAGGTCCGCTATAGGCGCCGCGATCAAACACCAAGATGAGCGGGGACACGGTATCTATGGCCCGCATTTGCTGACGTAACCATTGCACCATTTCCGGGATGACATGGCCGAAATATGTGTAAGCCTGGTGCATGAGACAAAAGATGGGGCGCCCTTGAGCATCGTTGGCCCAGTGCTGGTAATGGCCTCGATGGGCAGAGCGACGCTGTAGCCACCACCCCTTGGGTAACTTGCTCTTGCCGAAATACGGGACGAAGTGGCCATCGAGATAGACTTTGCTCATGGTGACGTAACCTAGACGCATGAGACGCCGGGCCAGAAACTGCCCGGAGATCCTGGGTAGGCCGTTGGCGACGAGGATTGGCCAACTACGCCGAAACGTTTTGCAGGAGGGAAATCGCCGCCGACCAAACAGAACACCCAGCTCGCTATGGACCAAAGCCTTAGTTTGTTCGGGGTTTTCGACCCCCTGAAAGATGAGTAGCGCCCACGCTTGTAGCAGATCCCACACACTCCACATCGTGTCCGCGGTGTGGAACCGCCGGGCCGTTAGGCGTAAGTAGTCGAAGAGTGGCTGGAGCATGGCCTGCAAGAACGGCACGATGAGCATCAAACCGACGTATCGCGAGTGGGTGGTTACCTGGGGCTCTTCTCGTAACACCACCTCGGGTTCACCGACGTTGCTGCCGGCATCTACGGGGTCCCGATCTATTTCGAGATCATGTGCGGCGAGCAGTATGGTATTCCGAGCATTGAAGTCGGTCCCGGGCTAATACTGGCCTATAACTTGGATATGTTCTCCGAGGTGGGGTTATCTGACACGGGGCCGCGCACTTTGGAGGATGTCTACCAGACACACAAGAAGCTGACGCGTATGGATCCGACTGGCGAACGACTGGAGACGGTGGGCATTCACCCCCTTGACTCCATGGGGACCACTTACTTTGAGACCATATGGAGTGCGGTCTTCGATGTTGACTGGTACGATTCTGTCAATCGGCAACTGAATATGCTAGCCTTTGAACCTACAGTGGACTGGCTGAAGCGTATCTACGATACTCCCGGGTACTCATTGATCAGTGGAGCGGGTATCGGCGGCTGGACCAGTGGTCTACTCACCGGAAGGCTCGGGATGCAGATCAATGGCTATTGGGTACCGGGTGAGCTAAAGTCACTGGATTGCCCCTGGGAATTCGACTATGCTTGGATGCCGTCAGCTCTCGGAGACAAGGCCACTGCAGCTCTACCTTGGGGGATGGGTGTGCCCTATGGGGCAAAGAACCCCGATCTATCCTTCCAGTTGATAGAGATGTTTGCCACACCAGAGGCGGCACAGGAGATCTTTGATGCGGTGGGTTGGCTTAACGGTAATCTGCCCGCGATGAAGAGACTGGCCATTCATGATCTACCAGTGGTAGCTAGAATTGTGGCCATGTTTGATGAAGCTGATCGCTTCTTTGCTCC
>JAAYTA010000098.1 GCA_012518185.1 Methanobacteriota archaeon | reverse complement strand
TGGCTATTGCGCTGAACGTAATAGTATCGTCTCGAGTGACAGATGTTAGAGCGGCTCAGCAATTGGGATCTCTAGTCGTACTACCGATAGTGATGATATTCATTGTATCATTATCTGGCTTATTCTCGTTGGGCCCGCTGACAATATTAATCCTAACAATAATCATTGGAGCAATAGATCTCATAATAGCATCTGTTGCATTGAAAACATTCCAACGAGAGGAAATATTGGTACGCTGGAAATAATGCACAACTATGGCATAATTATGACTGCTTTATCGAGATAGTGGGTGCTAAGCATGCATTTAATGCATGAGGCAAAATATGCATACTTATTTATGCCTCCTAATATGGATATAAATTAATTCTATTCACTCTTTCTTCCAGCCAGAGATTGCTACTGCAGTGATGATAACAACCAGTGCAATTACAATGATTATAAGCATATTATCTAGAGCTCCGACCGTATTTCCATAGATCATAGCGTCTCTTAGGCCGTTGTTCACATAAGTCAGAGGTAGGACTTTGGCAAACGATTGAAGATATCCTGGCATACTTTCTAAGGGAAAGAATGATCCGGCTAAGAACATCATTGGGAATGTAACTGCTCCTGCGGCGGTACCTGCTACCTCTTCATCTTTGACAAACTGTGAGATTATTATTCCTATAGCAGTGAATAATCCTGTTGAAATTATTATAATCATAAGAGATGTCACATCAAGAGACATAGTAACGTTGAAAACTAGTATGCCAGTTATCATTACAGTAGCCACTGAGATACCTACCATAACTAGCATCCATAACATCATCCCGATTAACCATTCTGCATTGGTGAGTGGCGTGGTTGCAAGTTTCCTAAATATGCCATGATTTCGAAATCTAGTCTGATAGCCCACTGTTGATTGCACAGCAATCATCATGATCATAAGTCCGATAATGCCTGGAAGGAAAAAGTCAATATATGAGAGATCTTCAGAAATTATATCGTGTTGTGTAACTAAAATGTAGTTCTCGCCACCAGCTAATTTTAGATTGTATCCCTGCACTACTGCATTGATGGTAGTAAATACGGCCATAGAGGTGCCAGATGTCCCATCCTGCCTAAGGCTCAAATTAATCCCAGCTGTATGAGATTGCAAATCTTTTTCGAAACCTGCCGGTATAATCAGCATATTTTCTATAGATCTACTTGTTATGAACGAATCAATATCTTCATCAGCTGGAACTGTGTGAATATTCAAGACCTCAGTGTCTCTAAGTTTCTGTATGAAGTCTCTAGAGCTATCACTTCCATCTAGATCTTGCAAATACAAATCATAAGATGAGAACCCGCCACTGTCGAATATGGCTCCAAAAATTAAAATTAATATTACTGGGAATGCAACTGTCCAGAAAACTGATCCCGGACTACGGAAGAATTGTCTTGCTAGACCGGTAAATATAGTAGTTATACGCTTAGTCAATTAACTCTCCTCCTTCTATAGTGTGCCCAGTAAGTTTCAAGAATACATCTTCTAGTGAAGGCCGTCTCAATATGATCTCATCATATGAAATATCATTATGGTCTAGAGATGTAACGATACGAACCAAATCGTCCTTGTCACGGATCTGAATCATCACATCATTATCCTTCAGCTCTGCTCCCATGTCTTTTAGAGAATGCATAGCTGCAAGGCCTCCTCCAAGGATGGTACATATTTGCCCGCCACCATGATCTTCTATTACTTCAGATGGAGAACCTAGTGCGATAAATTTGCCATTGTTCATGATGGCTAATCGATCGGAAAGTACCTCTGCTTCTTCCATATAATGTGTAGTGAGGATGATAGTACGTCCCTTAGCGCGTAAACCTCTTATGACTTCCCATACTTCGCGCCTTGCACCAGGATCTAAGCCTGTAGTAGGTTCGTCTAGAAATACGATTCTGGGATCATTTACCATCGAAATTGCGATACCTACGCGCTGTTTAAGTCCGCCAGATAGATTTTTGAAACAAACATCTCTTTTATCTTCTAAATCTACCAGAGAGATCAGTTCATCTACATCAGCACGACGATCATACATGCCTGCGAAAAATTTTATATTCTCTCTCACAGTGAGTAGATCAAATGCGTTGAACTCTTGTGGAAGAACACCTATCTGCCTCCTGATTTCTTTACTACCAGTCATCAGATCGTGTCCGAGTATCTCAATTTCGCCACTGGTTGCTTTACGGATGCATTCAAGGATTTCTACAGTAGTGGTTTTTCCCGCACCGTTCGGTCCTAAGATGGAGAAAACTTCTCCAGCCCTTATTTCTAGATCAACATTATTGACAGCAACGAGATTGCCATACTTTTTAGTTAATCCTCTAATTGTGATCACATTTCTCTCCATCGAAGAAAACCAGCCCTCCAAGACTGAATTAGCATTTAATCATTTTCATATACAGGGCAATGATGATTTATCTATAATGTATTCTGGAATTATGGACACTGATCGCTACTCTCGTCAGATAACGCTCCAGGGTATAGGGGTAGAAGGACAGGAAAGGCTTGCTCATGCTACCATAGGAGTCATGGGTGTCGGCGGTCTAGGAAGTCCTGTATCAATGTATCTTGCTGCAGCGGGAATAGGTCACTTAATTCTAGCTGATCCCCAGACTCCAGAGAAGAGTAATCTCAATCGACAAGTGCTGCATTGGACGGATGATGTAGGCTTGAAGACTAAAGTTGATTCTGCAGCTAGAAAGCTATCCGCTCTAAATCCTATGGTAAAAGTGACACCATGTGCAGTAATGGTCACTCCCGATAATATCAATAGTATCTTCGAAGAGTGCGATATTATAATGGACTGCCTTGATAGTGTTTCAGCAAGGATGGTACTCAATGATTATGCTCTCGAGACAAAAAAACCCATTGTTCATTCTGCAGTAGAAGGTTGGCATGGTCAGATAACTGTAATAATGCCTGGATCGACACCATGTCTGGCCTGCCTATTTCCTCGACAATTTTCTCGCAATGAACCCATATCAATAATCGGAGCGGCTGCAGGAACATTTGGATGCTTACAAGCTGGAGAAGCAATAAAACTAGTTACGGAAGTTGGTCAACCTCTTATCTCGCGAATGCTGCTAGGAGATCTAAGTTCCCAATATTGGAATACTATAAAGATCGACCGAGCTAAGGAATGTCCCGCTTGCTCTTGCCATATAATTACTTAACTTAAGATATATCTGACGTATTCTATCTCTAGTAATTGAAAAATAAACATATATTATGGAGTTTAAGGAGCCAAGATAGATGGGCTGAAATCCCATCTCTGGCTCAGATTATATAACTATAATCACGTCCTTACAGGAAGTATAATCTAACGCCTTTTGACGCACATAAGTCCGCTACCGTTTCTAATCTATCTACTACTCCACTATAGCGCCGGACGGGGGACTTACCCTCTTCAGGAAGTTTCTCCCTCAAGACCTTACATTCTTCAGACAATTGTTTGGCTTCTTCAGGGCTCAATTTTCTTCCTGTCTCAGCAAGCTCTGGTATGGATGCTACTATACTGCATTCATATTTATCAGCAATTCCGGGTAAGAGTGAATTATTAGGACCAAAGTTACCAATGCATCCTCGCCCCTTATCCCATGACATCGCACATCTTTTGCAGATAGCGTTTGTCTCATCCATAGGGATGACGTTCCACTCATTCAGTAAATTATCTTCTCCTGCTAATTCTCTCACCGTTTTGGCTTCCTCAGGAGACAGGCAGTTTAGATCTATCCAGCCGCTATATTCTCTATAGGCAAGCTCTCTCAATCTTTTGATGTCTTCTTCATTCTTCATCTTTGAGAGCAGAAAATTTTCTCTCTCGCTCCCAAGACGATTCCTCTTCAGGAAGGCTTCCCACTCATCTCCCATTTCACGCTTAGCATCATCAGCTGAGATGACTTCATCGTAGTCAGCGCACCTTCTGTATTCTGATACATCTTCGAGCCGCGCCTTCAAGATATTCAATTTTCCTTCTTTGCAAAGAGACTCATCACTGTCGAGCTCACATATAGCAATACTTATTCCCATTTTATGAGTGCCCCCACTAGGCATCAAACTCACTATTATTATAACTGTCCTTCTAGCATTCTTTCATATTGAATATAATATATTTTAATAATTGATCATTATGTATTACTTAGCCATTCCTCTCGATAGGATCGCATTTCTACAACAAAATATAATCCTCTTAATACGATTGCCAGAAGTAATAGCATCACGATTATTGTATAATTTATTGCAATGCTCATATCACTACCTATGAGAGATATATTTCCTCCTTTAGATAGTATCCATAACCATATTCCGACAATAGCCATACTAATAATTCCGAAGGTCATACGAGACATCGATCCCTTAGGATAAAATCCTCTAAAGAATGATATTATAACTATTATTACGCCAAGTATTGTTATCCACATCGCAATATTTTCAAGATTTAGCTGTTGCACTAAATCTTCTCCACCTGAGCTTATTAACAAGGACATCAGTGCGAATATGGCAAACAATGGTATAGCGATATACGTGATCAGAGAGCCCATTGCAGCGTATATTCCCTTGAAGAATTTTCCCCTTCTAAGAGAAAAATCATTCATCTAGACCCTCCCAGTAGATCACTTCCTCAATCTCTGCCCTAATATCATCTACAGTTATAGTTAATATTAAGGTAAATTCCTGTTTATCTGTTAATGAATCTATAATATCCTGTGGTAAATTTATAGCAATATTTCCATCATTCCCTACTGCCAGGATAATAATATCAGATCCGTCCCCGATCTTTTTATTGCCACTTTTTAACTCCAAGTCAAATTTTGCCTTTGAATCTTGAATAATTGGTGACGCGCCAAAACTATATTTGATAAAAACATCTGTTAATTCCTCATCATCTTGGGGCACAGTATCCATAACTAATTTGAGATTATTCCTATCTATCAGTGGCTCCCATTCTATAACATCTGTATAACTAATACTAGCACCTATCGTGCCTAGTGCATACATACCCTTTATGTCTACAATAAGGTCAATATCTCTGTGCTCAAAGACCATGGGAGCAATTGCATTCAACTCTACATCGCGAAGATCAAATGAAAAGGAGGGATTTAGCTGGTTAATCATCCCTGCACGGATTTTCATAACTTCCGAGCTTGAAGTAAGTTTAAATTCATCATCATCTAGAGTGATAGAAATCCTTACATCGTCTATATCGAAATAACCACCGTTGTAGACTTCTACTGGATACTCAATGATCAGAGTCCCGTCCTGCAATGAAATATCTGATGCATTTTCTGATAATTTTACTTCAAGGTCTCCAGAAACGAGAGGAATAATGCTTACTATAAGAATTATTACAACCAATATGCTAATTATTCCGGCAGAGATACGCAGCGTTAATGGCGCCCAACGCATAATCGGTAATAGTACTGCACTTTATTTTATATTGAGCACTAAACAATCAATGTCAAGAAGCTTATTTTGAATATTTTTTCACATCATATTAATATTAAATTAATTCAATACTGTAATCTCAGGATATAGTCCTATATATCATGTAATTTGCATGGCAAAATATCTCTATACGGTACTGAATATTGTCTCGATGAGCGGCATCCGTGTTAGAAGGCGACGTCGCCTACGTGAGAGAGAGGTCAAGGCCCTATTCGAAGAAATAGTAAGCACACTTGGTGTAGAACCGTTCCTCCCTGGCGAGATGGTAGATAGGGCGGAAAGTACGGACTTTGATATATTATTTATCAACAATATTGCCGAAGGTATAGTGTACGATGATAAAGCATTCTTAACAGTTAGAGGTCTGCTTCGAAATAGGCCAGATAAATTAGCGGTGACGGTAGATATGGGTGCAGTACCATATGTCACAAATGGAGCTGATATTATGGGGCCTGGGATAGTTGATGCAGATTTAGCAATCCAGCCGGGAGATTTGGTGTGGATCAGAGATATCAACAATGGAGTTCCACTAGCGATCGGAGAAGCATTGATCTCTGGAGATGAGATGAAGGAAAAATCTCCTGGAAGAGCTGTCAAGAGTATACATCATGTATCTGATAAACTTTGGAAGCTAAATGAAGAGTGATTTAGCACTTCCAGTGTGAAATATACGTTGAAAGGAATGTAAAAGCTAAATATGCTCTATCGTATTCACTCGACGAGGGATGCGGTATGGCCCTATGGGGTAGGAAGCCTTTCAGTAAAGTTCGTGATGATGTGCCCACAATCGAGTCTGATCAATTCATCGACCTAGGGGCGATGACCTTCGAGGGAGAGGCTTCCTCGGGTGGTGAGGGAATGATCAAAATAGCAGAGGTTTATCGATACGAAGACCTTGCTAATATTACTCCTGCGATATATGATGGTGCAGTGATGATGATTGATTACTCTCATATTGCTAATGACAATGATGCCTTAAGACGGATAACTTCTGAGTTGAAGGCAGTAGCACGCGACACTAATGGAGACGTAGCAGCTATAGGTGGCAACTATATTGTAGTGGCCCCCAGTGGAGTGCGGATCGATAGGCAAAAGATTCGTGGAGGATTCCACTAAAATCTACTTATCGGTATCAATATATACCTAGCTGTATATTTTTAACCCGTGCCAGGCTATAAAGTAATTCATGATAGCGTACATGGGACCGTTAAAGTAGATGGAGTGTTTCTAAAATTATTGGAACGCCCTGAGGTTCAGCGCTTACATGGCATACATCAACTAGGCTTAGCACATCTTGTATTTCCTGGTGCAAATCATACTCGCCTCGAACATTCTCTTGGCACCTATCACGTAGCATCCAAATTATGCTCCAATCTCGATATAGATGAACATGATCGAATGGAGGTTAGAGCAGCAGCAATGTTGCACGACATTGGACATACCCCATTCTCACACACTCTAGAAGAAGTGCTTGTTCATAAGTTGGGAAAGGACCATATGGATGTGTCGAAAGAGATTATAGTTGGAGATTTCACACCATATCAAGGTCGCGATCAAGAGGTAGTAGGAGATATCAAATCATTACCTTGCGTATTAGAGGATGCCGATTTAAGTCCTAAAAATATAGCCGGATTGGTCACCTCGGCTCAGAGGCAGGAATTAGGACAGAGCATTCTAACAATAGAGGGAGAACAGGCACATTTTGGTAAGGATAATTTTCTCAACCAGATCATATCTGGGCCACTAGACGTCGATCAAATGGATTACTTGCTGAGAGATGCATACTATACTGGAGTAGCACATGGTACGATCGACACTGATCGATTATTCCAGACGATCGTAATACATCATGGTGATCTAGTAGTCGATAAGAGTGGTTTGGTAGCAGTGGAGGGTCTTTTAGTTGCTCGCTCTCTGATGTATACATCTGTGTATTTCCATAAGACAGTGCGGATTGCAGAAATGATGATGTGTAAGGCAGTGGAGGCTGCACCCGAAAGTATATTACAAGATCTATTTGTCGATACCGATTGCTCTCTATCCTCTAAACTAGCATTGATTGAGGGTGTATCATCTAGGATCGTCACTATGTTGCGCTATCGCCGCCTCTATAAGAAGGCATATACTCTGCCAATGATGAATATGAATGAGAGCCAGGCCAGTGCATTAATCCCCTTAGTTAAATATGATAATAGGAAGACCAAGGAACGTGAAATTGCTGACCGTGCAGGTGTAAGTGTTGATGATGTGATTCTTGACGTTCCTGAGAAAGCACTATTGCTCTCTGAGCCGCGTATAGGGGAGACAGATGTAGGTATATTAGATAGAGGGAGAGTTAGGCCACTCTCGAGATATAGTCCTCTAGCCAAAGCCATCCAGTCTCGTGGAGTACACGATTGGGCAGTTATGGTATCGGCGCCGGCTAATCACCGGGACGCCGTGGAAAAAGTTGCGTACAAAGTACTTTTCTCTTAACCCTTCATCACTCCGATGGGCGTGAGCTTTGCAACCTTGCGCGATAATCCAGCACCTACAACAACAGATATGACATCATCAATATTCTTGTAAGCTTCTGGCGCTTCTTCTAGTATACCATCTCTGGTGGCTGATTTGAGATAAATATCTCTGCGACCTAGTTCATCCCGGACTCCCTTTACTGTAAAGGATCTTTTTGCCTGAGATCGTGACATCATACGTCCAGCGCCATGACAAGTAGAACCAAACGTATCTTTCATCACCTGCTCCTCACCTACTAGCACAAATGATCCAATTCCCATATTGCCTGGAACTAGTACTGGGTGGCCAATATTCCTATATTGCTCTGGGACTTCTGGACGTCCTTTAGAAAATGCCCGAGTAGCACCTTTACGATGCACGTATACTTTTCGGCGCTTTCCATCCACGTCATGCTCTTCCAACTTGGCAATATTATGTGCAACGTCGTACACTTGCCGTAGGCCTAAACTTTCAGCATCAGTTCGGAACTGTTCTTCAAATGATTCTCGTATCCAATGAAGGATCACTTGCCGGTTAGCCCATGCATAATTAGCTCCGCAAGACATAGCTTTGAAATAATCCTCTCCTTCCTTAGAACGAGTAGGGGCGCAAGCTAATTGCCTATCTGGCAACTCAATTCCACTCTTTCGTACAAATCTCTCCATAGTTCTCAGATAATCAGTGGCAATTTGATGTCCAGCTCCACGAGATCCACAGTGAACCATAATAGTAACCTGCCCTTCTCGCAGCCCGAAGGCCTTGGCTGCCTCTTCATCAAAGATCTCTTCAACGAAATCTACCTCAAGGAAGTGATTACCACTGCCAAGAGAGCCAATCTGAGGTATACCTCTCTGCTTAGCTCTATCACTTACTTTAGATGGATCGGCAGTCTTCATACGACCTCCTTCTTCAGTAGTTAATAGATCTTCTTCCCACCCGTATCCACTCTCTACTGCCCATTCCGCACCGTATTGTAAAACGTCATCAAAACTCTTACCAGAGAACTTCATAATCCCTTTTGAGCCGACGCCAGCGGGTACATTCTTGAATAGAATGTTTATCAGTTCCTTAATGTGAGGTCTAACGTCGTTCAATTCCATATCTGTACGAATCAATCGGACGCCACAATTAATATCGAAACCTATGCCACCAGGAGAAATTACGCCATCATCTGCATCCATAGCTGCTACTCCGCCGATCGGGAAGCCATATCCCCAGTGGATATCTGGCATAGCTAAGGAAGAGCCTACAATGCCAGGGAGTGTGGCCACATTGGCTGCCTGTTCCGGAGCGTTATCTTCACGTATAGAAGGTATCATGTCCTCTGAGGCAAAGATAATCGCATCGGTTCTCATACCCTCTTTGTAGCTCTTAGGTATACGCCAGCGATAATCATCAACCTTTTCCAGGGGTCCATTGTAAGCCATGTTTATCAGATGGACTATGTGAGCGCATTGATTTAAGATTACTTAGTGAGAATTACAATAATCGTCCATATCTATCACAATAGGGCAACTCTAATATCTCGCTCGATCCAAATAAAGAGGGGGAAAAGATTGACGATTACGATTGACATGTGTCAAGATACTCTCGATGAGGAAGTAAGGAATTATCGCCCTGGCGATGAGGAGCGTATAGTATCCTTCCTAAACTCTCACTCATCATGGCCTGCTTCATCTGTAAATGTCCCGAAGGTAGATCATTGGAAATGGAAGTTTCTATCCAATCCTGCTGGACCCGAATTGGTATGCATGATTGAGGTAGGTTGTGAATTAGTCTCTTACTGTGCTAGTATGCCTGTTCGTATGAATGCAGGAGGCCGGGAAGTATTAGCAACCCAAGGCGTAGATCTACTAACTCATCCAGATTATCGAGGGAGCGGCCTAATGACGAAATTACTCAATCATCGCGACAAGTTAAAAACGAAGAGAGGGATCGCGTTTGATTTTGGTTTTCCTAATGAATCATCATATCATATTAGTACCAAACGGGAAGGATTTCGAGTACTTGATCTTACGATGATACAGCATCGGTTCATAATTGATCGCCAAGGCTTTTTCAGCAAAGTAAATATGGGTTCTTTGAAATGGATTGGCTACTCATCTTATGTGGCATTACAGCGTGCTGTACATCGGCAAGGAGAAACCGATCTAATCGTTCAGAATATTGAATCCTTTTCCGAAACTGACGATACATTATATCATAAGGTTTCTTCTGACTTTGATCTAATGGCTGTTCGCGATCATCAGTTCTTGAACTGGAGATATTGCGATCCTAGAGGCGGATCATATATTGTCCGAGGAGTTCGAGAAGATGGTAAACTTCTCGGCTATGTAGTATTTAAAATTGAATCTGAGAATCAATTAATCATCGCTGATATGTTGGCCGATCCTGATAGACTGGAAGTAATAAGCTTACTTGTGACTGATGTCCTGAATCAGGGGCAATATTATGGAGCTGAATCTGTAATATGCTGCCTACCTAAGAATCATCAATACGAACGATCTCTAAGAGAGATGGGATTCGTAAGTAAGCCTCGTATGACTGGAAATATGCCAATGCGTATGATCTGGTTTCCACGAAGTTCTCAGGATCTTAGTATACTTTCATCCCCTGGCCCAGTATGTCATATTATGCTAGGAGATACAGATTGGGCATAATTATACTATGACAGTGATGAAATGTCTTCAAAGACGAGTAAACTGAGAAAGAATGATTAGAAGTAAGGGGCCGGGTCCGAGATTTGAACCCGAGTCGAGGGATCCACAGTCCCTTAGGATAACCAAGCTACCCCAACCCGGCCATAGTGGATTCACCCCATCGTATGGTAATAAATAAAGTTTTTTCTCAAAATGACTCCATATGCATTATTATTAACAATTCCAAATGTTAGTTGGACAGTCAATTTGAAATTTAATTAATTAAT
Organism: Methanobacteriota archaeon; assembly: GCA_012518185.1. Classification (GTDB taxonomy): domain Archaea; phylum Thermoplasmatota; class Thermoplasmata; order Methanomassiliicoccales; family Methanomassiliicoccaceae; genus DTU008. The sequence goes on along the minus strand of JAAYTA010000098.1, from coordinate 4,591 downwards.
ATATTCCTCGACAGGCTCTATATTTTGGCTTAGAAGAGCATGATAAAGCGATTCTACTACAAAATTTAAAGCAATAATTAGAATATACACTCGCTCAACGAATATGCATGTTACTTTATTTCGAATATTATTTTGCAATTAAATGAATAATTCGGATAAGTGATTTTATAAAGTAATAATATGGTGATTCAACACTCATTATCGTTGATATTTTATAGACACTCTTTTCTCGATATGTTTGTTACTATACATAATAGTTAAAAACTTACCTGAACTTGAGACGCTGATATATTATGAAAAGAGATGTCCTTTCAATATTGGACCTTCCTGATCTAGAAAAGGTTCTAGATCTGGCAACTGAAATGAAAAATGGACAGACTACTGGTAAAGAGATGACTGGAAAAAGTCTCGCGATGATATTTGAGAAATCCAGTACACGTACTAGAGTGTCCTTTGAAGTAGCAATGACGCAGATGGGAGGACACTCCATTTTCCTCAGTCAGAATGATACTCAACTGGGACGAGGGGAAACTGTCGCTGATACTGCTAGAGTACTCGGTCGCTTTGTCGATGCTATCATGTATCGTGCCTATCGACATACTGATGTATTAGAGCTAGCAAAACATTCGAGAGTACCAGTCATAAATGCATTAGATGACATGGAGCACCCGTGTCAAATCGCCGCCGATATGCTAACTATCCGTGAGCATAAAGGTACGCTAAAGGGATTGAAGCTTGCATATGTAGGCGATGGAAACAATGTTGCAAATTCCCTACTACTTGCATGTGCTATGGTTGGAATGAACACTTCACTTGGATGTCCTGAAGGCTATACCATTGATTCAAACATCCTATCAAAAGCAACCTCAATAGCAAAAGAAAATGATTCTTTAGTAGAAACAGTCACAGATCCATTCGTTGCAGTCAAGGATGCCGATGTCATATACACAGATACGTGGGTATCAATGGGAGATGAGGATCAAGTTTCACAGAGGAAAAAGGATTTGATGCCTTATCAAGTAAATATGAAATTAATGTCTGCCGCCAAACCAGATGCGATATTCATGCATTGCCTTCCTGCACACCGCGGAGATGAGGTAACAGATGAAGTAATGGATGGAGAGAATAGCGCAGTGTTCGATCAAGCAGAAAATCGCTTACATGCTCAAAAGGCAATTCTGCGCACAGTAATCAATGATTAAGCTGCTCTCCGATAATATCGCTGGCGAGCTGGAGGAATTCTTCCTCCTTCCCTTCTGGGATAGAGGCTCCTGCAGCAGCGTTGTGTCCCCCACCAGATCCTCCAACTGCATTAGCGGCATCACGCATCACAAGTGAGAGATCTAAGCCTCGCTTCACTAGCGCTCTTGCTCCCCTAGCTGATGCTTTAATTGTAGCAGTACCATCACTGGCTAGGACTAAACCGAATAGGGGACGATCAGCGGGAACACTATCGCCCAGCAACATGCCCGTCACAATGCCAACTATAGTATCTCCAATATGTTCTCCACCATTGAAATACCGTAAAGAAGGTAGTTCTTGTATCTCAAAATCGCCCCCTTCCTGAACTAAAGAAAGTGCCTCCCGTAGAGCATTACGATGACCTAGTTGCATATGCAATGCCTCAGACAATTGATCTTCCCTATCACCCAAGCATATAGCCATTCCTATCTCAGGGCGACCATGACGTCCGCAAGCATTCAGCAAAGTGGCCATTTCCTTAGCATCTAGTAAAACACGAGCACTTGGCCTCCATTCATTAGTATCTTCAACAGTAGCCTCGCGCTTATCTAGCCATCCTGCAGGCGCATCGACAAGCTTAGGATCCAAAACATAAACTTCTCCGATCATGCGATTAATAGATTGGACTCCCTTTCCTATGTCAAGCAATCCATTAGATAATGCAGATACTACAATCTTCTTTTCTTCTGCATTGAGTGATGCCCAGGTCCTTAACCCTTTTTCATCACGGGTCTCGATACCCAACTCGTTTAAAAATGAATATATCAACTGGCGATCATTATCCTCAATCTCATCCGCGCGCCTGAATGCTGACTGGTATACAGATTTAAGCACGGGCATTAATGGTGGGTCGTTTGAATACATTATAAACGCGTGGAGTGGTCTGGTTTGTCTACCAAAAATTCTCAGATCCATGACTGCTTCTACTCTGCCAGCATTAATAGCATCCTGAAGTATGATACGATTATATCCTATCAGACGGCCATTAGCATTATCTTGAACATCGCCTGCAGCGCCAACTACAGCTAAAGCAGCAAGATCATCGTTATCGTGACCCATGTTTTTTGCCACAGCATAAGTGGCCCCCGCCCCAGAAATTTCTGTTGAACCATCTATTCCAAACAGATGAGGATTTACATGATCTGCACCGAAAGAAAATAGATCGATCTTATCAGAGCATAAACTATCAACTCGGTGATGATCACTAACAACGACTTTAGATGGATCAAACATTGAAAATGTTCCACTTCCAAGATCTACTAGCCATACAATCTCAGACGGATCTTCATTGATACCATTGATTTCCTCATCATCTAGCTTCTTAAGAAATCGTACATTATGATCGATATCTGCTCTTTTTAAAGCTGCTGATGCAATGGATCCTGCCGTAATGCCATCAGCATCAATATGTGCAACTACTGTTACATTCTTAGCACTCTTTAATGTGTCAGCTGCGCTTGAAGCCGCACGTTCGAAACCTGGTACGTCTCTCATACTCTCTCCATATCCAAAGTGCGCACTCTCAGTTGATCATACACTTTTCGCGCTATAGGTATCATATTCTCTGTATCCTCTTGATTATACTTCATTAACAACTTCAAGGCATTCTTACTTCCCTTTCTCTTCCACGTCCTCCAGAGGTATACAGCTTCCTCTCCAGTCACATATTCGACTTCTCGAGGTCTAGCTATTTCTAGTTCTCTTTCAATCTTCTTGAGTCCGCCTGTAAGGCCTACTCTTCGGCAAGCGTGCCTAAGATCGTAATGAGGTAATCGTGGCACTGCCATGGGAAAGTGATAATGGAGTATAGGAAGATCAAAAGATGAACCGTTAAATGTGATGAGCATCTTAGCGCCCTCAAGTGCTTTTGAAATATTAGACTCATTAAGATCTTCTCCTTGCACCAGAGTTGTCGTTTGTCCTGCGCGATGAATACCTACTACAGTGACATTAGAATTAGCATATTGTCCATCAGTTTCTATATCTATATAGGCACAATCATCCTCGAACCGATCGAACATACGCCAATGTTCTACGGTTGGAAGTATTTGACAGAAATATCCAGTTACGCCACGTTCAAGAAACTGATCGGCCACTTCTAGATAATTATCTAAGGATTCTTTCCTATGCTTCGATACTCCCTTGATCTGATCGGCTGCAACAAAATCATTCCAATCTACAATCCCCTCCTGCCAGAGGCGAGCCTCAGTTTTACAACCGATAGATGGTAATATAAGGAAAGTTCGACGGATCATACTTACCTATACAGTCCAGTATATCAAGTTATTTTCGGACAGAACATTGAAAATATTCAATTTTTAGACTTGGAATTTAAAAAGATTCTAATAGCGCACATTTTTCATCATTACTGGAATCTGCCAATCGGCCAGATCTTGAGTGATATGGAAGAAATTGAATTAATTCCTGGAGTTAGAATTACATCTCATCAGTGTTTATGGATGCCTGAAGATGCAACCATTGTAGTAGCTGATCTTCATATTGGATATGAGAGTGCTCTAGAGCATAATGGAGTGCATATACCTCGTATACAAACAGATGCCGTGGAAAACACTCTTAATGAGATAATAGACACCTACTGTCCAGATCGAATGATAATTGCGGGAGATATTAAGCATGAATTTAGCCGCAATCTTAGCCAAGAGTTCAAGGATGTACGAAGGATCGTAGATGGCCTCCTAGATCATACAGAGGTAATATTAGTAAAGGGAAATCATGATAACTATCTTGAAAACATTGTATCTAGAATTGAAGTCCCAGTAGTGGACAAATTCGTCCAGAAAGATATCACAATCGTACATGGGCATAGCGGCTGCGATGATCGACCTCTTATCATGGGACATGAACACCCATCTATCAAATTAGTTGATAAAGTAGGTGCATATCTCAAGCTCCCCTGCTTCATGCATCTAAAGAAGGAAGGTATAATTGTGCTTCCGGCATTTAGTCCATTAGCTAGTGGGACAGATTTATCAGCAGTATCAAACGAGTTTCTTTCTCCCATACTACGCCGTTCTAATGCCGAGTCTGCCGAGATATATGCCTGCACCGATATAGGTATATTGCCGCTAGGTGCCCTCTCGGGACTGGAAGGACTTCGATTATGATTAATAATCCTAATGCCAAACATTATGGTTATTAATATGATCCAACTGTAAGATAATGTAGACTATATCTCACCTTAAACTAATGGCCAGTACTTACCACAATCCACCATCCAGCACTTCATAGTGCTCATATTTATTTATCCATCATGACGAAAACTAATTATATACTAATTCCAATTGTCAACTAAATCGTTTGATTAGGAGGATTTCTATGACCCCCAAGG
>JAAYTA010000115.1 GCA_012518185.1 Methanobacteriota archaeon | reverse complement strand
TATAAAATCTTAAAAAAGCCCCACCTTGTTGGGGCTAAAATTGTTTGACCGGGCAAAAGTTTTTGCAGCAAAGCTTAAATTTCGCCGGCATATTTAGTGTATCGTTTCAGTGAAACTTTGTTTTCACAGACACATTTTCAATATATTGGCCACATCTTCCTTATAGAGCTTTTTATACCCCCCAATGGGACCAAATCTTACAGCCTTTTGGGCCATTACATCAATATTTTCATGGCCTATACCATAATCTTTAAGAGTTGACGGAGCCCCTAAATGATCAAAAAACTCCCTGGTCCTTTGAATGCCTTCAAGGGCAATCTCTCTGTCCCCTTGACCGGTATCCTTCACATTCCACACCCTTTGAGCGTACTGGACAAACTTATCAACGCCTTCATCCAACACATATTTCATCCAATTGGGAAATATTATAGCCAATCCTCCGCCATGGGGTATGTCATAGATTGCACTAACTTGATGTTCTATGTCATGGGTAGCCCAGTCCTCTTCCTTGCCGGTGGCAATCAGACCGTTTAAGGCCATACTTCCGCACCACATTATGTTAGCCCGGGCGTCATAGTCCTTTGGATTATCCAGTATCTTGTAGGCATTTTCCACCAAGGTTATCATAATGCCTTCGGCAATCCTGTCCTGGAGGGGTGTGTTGGGCGTGGGGCTAAAGTACGCTTCAAACACGTGGGCCATGATATCCACTATACCATAAACGGTTTGGTCCTTTGGTACACTGTATGTATACTCCGGGTCGAGTATTGAAAATTTGGGTATCAAATGGCTGCTTCCTATGGATAACTTATCCTTTGTATCCCAATTGGTAATTACCGCATTACCGTTCATTTCCGTACCGGTAGCCGCAAGGGTTAGTATGTCGCCCAGGGGCAGGGCTCCTTCTATTTCATGCCCTTGGGTAAAATAATCCCAAATATCCCTTTTGCATACCGCCCCGGCGGCAATGGCCTTACCTGCGTCTATTACGCTTCCGCCGCCCACGGCCAGTATAAAATCCATATTGTTAAATTTGCATATATCGATACCCTTCCTCACTTCGGTTAACCTGGGATTGGGGTGTATGCCTTCAAGTTCAAAAAATATTAGCTCCATATCCTTTAGAATGGATATCACCTTATCGTACAGGCCTATTCTTTTGACACTACCCCTACCCGAAACCACCAGTATCCTTTTGCTGCCCAGCCTTTTTATCTCCTCGGCCAGGCCGGCCAATTGACCCCTGCCAAAAAGTATCCTAGCGGGATTATAAAAATTAAAATTTTTCATATCCATCACCGTCCAATATATGATCTTAAATTCCCATCTATAATTATAGCAAAATTGAGTCGTGGCAAAATTTCTGTATTTTTGTATAAATAAACCCCCGGGAAATATCCCGGGGAATGGTTAAACAAAGCTTTTATAAACTTAAATAAATTTAATTATGCCGCTACCGATGGTTGTTCTTTTCTTGCAAAGCCTAAAATTCCGCCTATTAAAATGAGAATGGCCGGTACTAAAAGCAGTAGACCGACAAATGGCAATAAGGAGAAGATAAGTAACACAATACCTATTGCCAGTAATAATATTTTACCCAGTGTAGTCCTCTTTTTGATAATAATACCAGCGAATATCGCGACAGCGCTTAAAATAAGTGCTATTATGCCAAAAGCTATGGTTGCTGCACCGGCTTGTGCCGCAAAGATGGCAAGTGTTCCACCTAGTACCAATATGCCAATTGAAAAGACAATACCTAGT
>JAAYTA010000097.1 GCA_012518185.1 Methanobacteriota archaeon | reverse complement strand
TCACGGCAATTTGGGAACAGTAATCGGTTTATCTTAAACATTTCCATAACAACATATGATCTTAGAGTCGATAGTGATTGTTAGAGAGAATGAGTAGAGTAGATCTCGACGTTAATGTCAATGCCCTCTTTAACACTCTGAGTAACAATACAGAAATCTTCAAAGATCTCTTTACAGCGTTCAAACTTAGGATCGCTTTCAGCATTAGGGAATATCTTAACTGAAATGTGCTTTATCCTAAGACGACCGCGTTCATTCCTCTCTAAAGTTGTTCTAACATCTGCACATATGTCTGTAATATCAGCTCGAGATTTCTCCATACAATATACAAATGAAGCGCATAAGCAATTACCAACAGCAGCAGCTAGAAATCCACCAGCGTTTGGATATTCTCCTTTCCCAAGGGGCCTTGGCTCATCCATTATAAGAGAAGGAACACGATCCGACGCGAAATCGATGCGGAATTGGTATCCTTCTTCTCGAATGATCTTTGTAACAAAATCTCCTTCTTTTATAGCTATTCTACCACCATCTTAGAAAGTTGCGTTAACACTCTATCCCTTATAGCATCCGGCGTCTCAGCCCTAACTATACGTTTTCCTCTTTCCATTAGCTTGACTTCAGCGTTTATCATCTCTATATTACAATTTCGACATATTGGGATTTGTTTAGTTAAAGAGACCTCGAAGTCCAAGCAGTTGGGACAGCGATACAAATATTTGCGACCACCATATTTACCTTTCTTAGCAATAGGTACTCCTTCCTTCTCCACGATATCTAAGGCAAAATCAATACTTGGGGCGCTGCTGATACTGCTGCCAATTCCAAATCCAGATGCCCCGGCTTGAACTAATGGAGGTATCGTTGTTTCATCCAGACCTCCTGAGAGAATTATATTAACATCTTTATGACCATGTAGATCTAATTCCCAACGTACTTCTCTTACAATGTCAGGGAAGGATCCACGTCTAGAAGAAGGTGTATCCAGTCGTACGCCATATAGATCAATAGTTTCAGCAGCAGCCAATGCTTCAACTTTCTCATCTGAATATGTATCAGCAAGCACGATGCGTGGTACTTCGGGACCCATTACTTCATCAAATGCTCGGAAGGCATCGACCGATTGGCCAATTATCAATATGAGTGCATGAGGCATGGTGCCATCAGCTTCACGTCCTAATAGTTCAGATCCTAAGATAGATGATACTCCGTCGCAACCTCCAATGTAAGAAGATCGGTCAAGCATTGGGGCGATGGCAGGATGAGCTCGTCGTACGCCAAATGCAATCATAGGAAGATCTCCAGCAGCTTTTCTGCAGCGAGAGGCCATAGTAGCTACGCCAGAAGAATGGGAAAGCATTCCAAGCATTGGAGACTCTAGAAGGCAGAAATGTGAGTAAGCACCTTCAATGACCATTAGTGGCAAACGAATTCCACTCTGTGTCCTAGATGGGAAGATTGTGCCCTCTGGGAGACCCCATATATCAATATCTTTACCCTCAAAAAGCCGTAGGACTTCTTCTAGGCCACAATATACGCCCCATGTCCAGTCGCGTGGAAGTCCAGATACTGTGAGTTCTGCAGCTATTTGGACATCCATCAAACCTTTTGCTTTAAGCACCTCGAGTGTTCTTTTGAAATAAATATCGGTAGTTCTTCCCTGAAGGATGTCTTCTTCATTAGCGATGAAGAATTTTCTATTGATAATTGGAGTCATAAGAATCACTTCCTCCTGCCGGGCGAATGTGATTAAATGAATTAAGCATTGCCACTCAGCATATTAGGATAAGGTAATCGAGCACCGTAATGTGTAGAAAATTAATTTTACATATTATTTCACCCAGCGCTCTAACTCTCTGATGTTAAATTTGGATTAGTAGATTATTTGTATTATAAGATGGAGAGATTAGGATTAGTTGATAAGGTCACCTAATCTGCTCCATCAATCGATGCAGTGCCTATGTCCTGAAAGCCTTTCGACCAGGATATACAGCCTTATCGCCAAGTCGTTCCTCGATACGAAGGAGTCGATTATACTTAGCCGTCCGCTCTCCTCTAGCTGGCGCGCCAGTCTTGATCTGCCCGCATCCTAATGCCACTGCTATGTCTGCTATCGAAGTATCTTCTGATTCTCCAGAGCGATGACTTACCATTACTCCATAATCAGATTCAAACGCTAGCTCAGCTGCGTTTATCGATTCGGTGACCGTTCCGATCTGATTCACTTTCAGCAATAGAGCATTTCCAGCTCCACGTTCGATACCACGGCGCAACATGTCTACATTTGTTACAAACATATCATCACCCACTAGCTGTAGGCGGGATCCGACTTTACGTGTCAGCTCAGCCATGGCATCGAGATCATCTTCAAAGAAGGGATCTTCTAGACTTATGAGTGGATAGCTATCTAGTAAAGAAACATACACATCTGTGAGTTCTCCAGGAGATAATTCCTTTCCATCTAGTGTATATTGTCCATCGGAGTAAAACTCAGAGGCTGCAGCATCCATAGCTATGAATACATCTTCTCCCGGCACGTAATTGGCACCCTGGATAGCATCCATAATCGCGTCGATTGCTTCATTAGTAGTATTCATGTTGGGAGCAAACCCACCTTCATCCCCGATATTTACAGCACTAACACCATATCCATCCCGTAGAATCTCCTTAAGCGTGTGATAAATTTCAGCCCCCATTCGAAGCGCTTCTCTATATGATGGCGCTCCGGCAGGAACTATCATGAATTCCTGTATGCGGAGATTGGATCCAGCATGTTCTCCACCATTCAGGATATTCATACAGGGTACTGGTAAAATATGAGAACCTGGAGCAAGATGTTCGTGCAATTCTACTCCTTTGGCTGTTGCTCCTGCATGAGCACATGCCAAAGAGACTGCTACAGTTGCATTAGCTCCTAACTTGGACTTGTTATCGGTGCCATCAAGTTCTATCATAGCATTATCTATTGAGGCGAGATCAAGGACATTCATACCTACTAATGCCGAAGCAATGTCCTTACGCACATTCTCAACTGCTTTCAAAGTGCCTTTTCCAGCATAACGTCCCTTATCTCCATCTCGTAACTCTACGGCCTCATGAGTTCCAGTAGATGCACCAGATGGCGCTATAGCAATACTTACAACATCTCCCACAGCCACTTCCGCTTCAACAGTAGGATTTCCCCGTGAGTCAAGAACTTCGCGAGCCCATACTCTAGTAATATTGTGTGATGACATTAGATCCGGCTCTCCATTTATCTAGTAAGGATTATGGATACCAATCTTATAAGGATTAGTCCACTGTGATTAATTTCGGACCAGGGAAGCCCTTTTTTCGATTATTTCCATATTGCGCTCTAATAGTGCTAATTCTCGAGTATCAAATGCTCGGGGATCGATCGATATAATTAGTCGAGATCGGAATTCCATCACGACTTCAGTTATTCGATATATCATTTTCAGGACTTTATCGAAGCCATTATTGACTATTAGAAATTCAATGCCATCTATCATAACTACACTATCATTTTCCTTCTCAATGAATCGAATGATAGTATCACCAAGGATGCCAATATTTGATGGATTGACATACACTTTTCCAAGTTGATTACTTAGCCAGATTATTGGAGTCTTTTTCAGCCCACGTTCCTGTCTTACTGTGGAAGGATGTTGCCTAGTTATGCAGAGTCCAGGTATATTGTGTGTCACTTGATCTACGAATATTTCGAATGAATGATCGGGATTCTGCTCCTTCACTAGATAACTTATCCCTCGGCGCAAATCATACGCCTTTTCAGTATTATGGGCTTTTTCCATCTCTTCCATTGAGACTGATCGCTTCTTAGATAGAAAAGAAAAGAGGCCACCTGATTCTCTAGCCTCTTCCGGAATCTGTTCTGATTTATCTTCTAATACTCCTTTGATACGGTCTGAGATATCTCTATTATTGAATGGTTTACGTATGTAATCATAAACAACGTCCTGAAGGCCAAAGATGTCAGTACCGATATCAGTAGTGGCAGTTAGCATCATCACTTTAGTCGATTCAGTGATGCCATCTTCTTTTAACTTTCTTAAGACTGACCAACCATCTAAATCGGGCATATTGATATCTAAAAGTATCAGATTAGGACGATCAGCTATCGCTACTTCTAGACCTTCCCTTCCTCCAGAAGCAGTCATGGGTAAAAATCCTGCTCTAGATATGAGTTCTGACACTATCTCTAATATTGCTGGATTGTCATCTATGACCAATACTTTCTTGATCAAGTCCACTCCTTAAGCCCCATTACTAATTGATGTAGATTACGATATTAAAAAGATGGGTTGTGAGTTGTCTAAACCCTTAATGATTGATGAGTTTGATTAGGTGGATATCCACCTAGTGATGTTTAGAAAGCTTATGCCTTCCTGCTTTCTCTAGCCTTAGGGCGTAGACCGTCATACTTACACTTGCGGCAGCGTGAAGCCCTCGGCGCATTTCTGGCGTCGCACCTCATGCATATCTTCTTGTTAAGAAGCCTGTTGTCAGCTTCCTTGAAACGTCCCATTTCAGTCCTCTCAGTCGATGAACATGAAAGTGCTATAAATAAATTAGCTAGAGTCGCATTCAGTCGGCGCTGTCGCCACGATGTTCTCCTACCAGAATTAGATATGCTAGTAGGCTTTCCAGTTGAATTCTCTCATTAGATCCTTCTACCATACGAAATTCTACTTCGCCTGTGCGATCCATGAGACGGACTTTATCGGCATCAGGAATGTTAAGATCAAATACTGTTTGATGAATTTGCTTAATTATGTCTTCACCAGACAGACCGTAATTAATCATTATCTCGTCCAGTCGATTTCGGGCAGCGATGAAATCGCCCGATAGAGCAGTCTCTAATAACTCTCTGACTTCTTCAGGACGAGCCATTCCAGTTGTATGATATATGACATTGACAGTAATTTTCTCCCCCAACGATGCAGCAACTTGTAATGAATTGACTGCTTTACGCATATCTCCCTGCGATACATGTACTAATGCATCTAGTGCATCGTCATCGATATCTAGAAGTTCTAATTCTGAAATTTTCTGAAGATTCTTGCGTACATCTTCGGGACGTAAAGGGCGGAACCTGAATACAGCACATCTCGATTGAATAGGATCAATTATTTTAGAACTGTAATTCGCACTTAATATGAAGCGACACGTTCTGCTATATCTCTCCATAGTACGCCTTAAAGCAGCTTGAGCATCACCTGTGAGAGCATCAGCCTCATCCAAGAAGATAATTTTGAATGCAGCTCCTCCTAAGGGCGCCGTGCGGGCGAATTCCTTTATCTTTCCTCTAACAATGTCAATTCCCCTTTCATCTGAGGCATTGAGCTCATTGAAGTTTCCCTTCCACATGTCGCCATATAATTCACGTGACAGAGCTACTGCACAGGTCGTCTTACCTGTTCCAGCAGGACCAGCGAACATTAAATGTGGAAGGTTCTTTACCTCAACGTAGGATTGCAATCGATCCACAATATCCTTCTGTCCCACTACATCTTTAAGACTACGGGGGCGATATTTCTCTATCCATATCTCGTTCATCAGGTTCGATGCGAGCAAAGGTAGTGGTTGCTGTTAAAGCTTTTGACTACTAAATTGAAAGTGCTTCGAGATAGTGTGCCATATTTTCACAATATCAAAAAGTGCGAGAGATCATAAAGAATGAGTGATTATTCAGATATTACGACAAAATCTTAATGGATATAACTACTATTATATTAGTATAGATTTATACACTTCATCAATCAATAAACGATCCAGTGTTCTGTCCAAAATCGGAGTAGATTATGATCCTGGCACTAAATTCTGCCGGAACTGTGACACTGACTTGTCATCAGATCAATACGATTAGACGACTCCTATGCTTAGCCAACAACAGCAAAATCAATCATCTTATAGTCAGCCTATGTATGCAATGTTGCCACTTAAAAATGCAGGTATTGCAGCAGTTCTAGCATTTCTATGGGCAGGCCTCGGTCATGTATATCTGGGCCAGATAGGTAAAGGCATAATATATATGATAATGTACATAGTTTTGTGGATAATAGGGATAGTTACTCTCATTGGCCTCATACTTGTATTAATCTTCTGGCTATGGCAATTGTATGATGCTTATAATAAGGCGAATGAATACAACAATGTTCTCCAGCAAACTGGTAGGGCGCCATGGTAATGTGCACAATCCCTTCTCTTTCTTTCTTTATTTTACAGCAGCTTGATTAATATAACAGATGCCATACCCATCTAGCTCACCTAATAGGTGGTCGCTAAGCATGGTGCTTGCATGATGCGCAGGTTCATCGAGGGATTAAAAGAGCCCATAGTTCTATCCCATCACCCATTATGTGGTAGATTCGACAATCATGTTTTCGAAATTAAAGGCCGTAAGGTTTGTCGAGGATGTATAACGGCATATCCAGTCGCTATAATTAGCCTCATAATTATTCTAATATTTCGACCATTTAGTTACGACATATTATTCATCTCGTCAGTAGTTGCATTTATCATTAATTTAGGTAGATTCTTAATTAAAAGGAATGTCGCTACGGATATCATATTCAATTCTTTACTCGGAATATCTTTAGCAGCAGTGGTGACATCAGCTCTTACTGCGCCACCTGAGATGCGAACTATTATAGCAGCTATAGCTGTCTTTACCTTTATCGCTTTCAATTTATTCAAGGGATATCGGATGTTTTCAACTTGTCGCAGCTGCCCGCACTCATCACAATTTCCAGACTGCTCTGTCAAATCGAATGAGATGGACGATATAAATAAGATAGATAGCTTGACATCAATAGAGGATTAGATAACGTGAAGTTGATTGATTCTTTCACACCTCATACATCTACTTGGTAATGCTATGGCACAAAGGGAGTTTACTGGGAGTTGGCTGATCGTCATCATATTGCTATTAATTTGCTGGCCTGTTGCAATAATATATTTACTTATCCATTATGAGGAGCGTCCTTCTAAATATTGCTTCAAATGTGGAGCTAATATCCCTGCGCAGTACAATATCTGCCCATACTGTGGATCTCCTCAGTATTCTTCACCTCCTCAGAGAGGATATAATTACGCAAATACTACTCAAGATGTAAGAGATCATACAACAACGAGTACTACTGGCACGCATGTTAGAAGTAAAGCTCCTAAATATTGTGGCAGATGCGGTTCCCCTACCGATGGATACGTATGCCCAGAATGTGGAGCAAAATATGAGCAATAACTAATTCAACGAGATGTTAATGATAGATTAAAATCACAGAGTGCAATGTATAGTGGGAGAGAGGAATATGTTCTGCCCTAATTGTGGAACCAGAATATCAGATAATGCCAAATTCTGCGGCAATTGTGGCTACAATGTCAGTATGAGGCAGGACCCTTATGTCAGACCTCAAACTCCATGTGAATCAGTTCCACAATATGGACAGCCATATATGGGAGTAATTATGAAGAGTGAAGTATTATCTCTCATATTAGGGATCCTTATTCCAGGATCTGGTCATCTATACATAGGGCGTTTAACTAGAGGACTCATTATCTTAGTAACTTATTTTGGAATCTCATTCATAGGAATAATTTTAATGCTAAGTGCCTTCTCTTACACTTACCCCAGTGATATGACATATCCTGCATTGGAAGTTAGTCTTATCTTCCCGCTTATCATTCTAAGCATGATATTATTGGTCATCTGGATTGCTCAGTTAATAGACGTTTATAACTTAACTAAGCAATATAACGATACAGTGAGACGTACCGGTCAACCTCCATGGTGATGAGTTCCTTTAGCACCTCTATCACTTAGATAGTTATCATATGCACAATGATTATTAGTCATTGGTATGTTCAAACACTAAGGAAGTAATATGTTAAGCGTTGGTAGCATCCAACTTGATGGTTTGCTCTATGCAGCCACTTTATTATTCTTTATATTCGACCCATTCGCAAGCGTCCCATTATTCATAGCGATGACCAAGGGACTCGATGGAAAATCGATGGTCACGTCAGCGAATCGGGCTGTGTTAGTGGCAGCTATATTGTTCGTTATCTTTGTCTTAATCGGTAAATACTTACTATCTATGTTCGGCATAACAATCGAAGGTTTCAGGATCGCTGGCGGATTAGTTTTACTGTTGATGGGGATGGAAATAGTATTTGGTCTAAGCCTTATACGCTCAGGCGATCAAAATGTAGCGTGGGTGATTATCGCCACCCCGATTTTGTCTGGGCCGGGAGTAATATCTACAGCCATCATATTGACAGTTCAGCTCGATCCCATAACTGTCTTACTGGCAGGAGGATTTTCTCTACTAATAACTTGGATACTTATGCGTAATGCTCATCGATTCGTGGAGCTGGTAGGAACTAATGTGATAGATGTATTCTCCAAAGTAGTGGGCCTCTTAGTCGCAGCTATTGGTATAGAGTATATGCTTAGAGGCATCACAGAATGGCTCGATTTATACAATGTTGCTACATCTCTTGCGCTGATTTAAGAAAAGCTTATAATGTAAATTATTCCATGGCGCGGCAATGGTCCAGTGTAGCAAATGTACTAGTGATGCAGTGACATTCATACGTTACAGTGGTAATCATTTATGTGCATCACACTTTAAAGAGTTCGTAGAGCGTAGAGTTAAGAAAGAGTTACGTTCACAAGTGGACCTTGACGTGGTAAAAGAGATTGCAGTAGCAGTATCTGGAGGTAAGGACTCCTGCGTCGCTCTATCTATCATAAACGATATAATTGGCAGTCGCAAAGATGTCAACATACGATGTATTACTGTAGATGAAGGGATTGCTGGATACCGTCCAGAATCTATAGAGAAAGTTAGAGTACTGTGCAATTCTCTTGACATTGAACATGTAGTAGTCTCATTCAAGGACGTAATTGGCGTAGATATGGATGAGATTGCTGATTTGATAGGGCAGCGAACACCTTGTGCTTATTGCGGAGTATTCCGCCGCCGATGTATGAATAAAGCAGCGCGAGAGATGGGCGCTCAGGCACTAGCTACAGGCCATAATCTAGATGATACATCTCAAGCCGTACTCATGAATTTTACACGAGGAGATGTAGAGCGATTAGCTAGAATGGGACCTCATATCAGAGCACAGCCCGGATTAATACCGCGTATCGCTCCTCTAAGACAAATACCCGAGAAAGAAGTGTACTTATACGCAATCCTTCAGGATATCGATTTTGTTGATGCAAAATGCCCTTATTGGGAGGCAGCTCTCAGGAATGAGTATCGAGATATTATAGATAATATAGAGTCGCGGACGCCCGGATCTAGACATTCCATAGTGGCAAGCTATGATGCATTGAGACCGTTATTAAGAGAAAAATTTCCTCAATCAGTTCTTCGCATATGTGAATGTGGAGAGCCTGCTCCGACTGGAAAATGCATGTCTTGCACAATGATTCGGGAGATTTCGAATAGAAAATCTATTGAAAAATATCCTTAATATTAAAAAAAATAAAAGGGGCTATGCCCGTTTAAATCAATTCGCGATAGCGATAGGCTTCTTCACCCTCACCGATGCAATATCGGACTTTAGTAAACTCTTTCTTGAGCTCCCAGACATCCTTCTTGACCGATTCGGGATCTTCTTTCTTAACGACTACACGATATATGAGGCGAGCGACTTCTTCCATCTCGCCCCTTCCCATGCCCAATCTAGTAAGTTCCTGAGTACCTATTCGTATGCCAGATGGTCTAACTGAACTAGTATCTCCAGGTAGCATATTCTTGTTGACGATGATATTGGCCTTCTCAAGATCTAGAGCCACCTGTGCTCCTCCACCTTGATTAGATACGCCGATTGCTAGAGTGTGAGATTCAGTGAATCCCAGATGAGGACACATGACTTCAAGCCCCATCTCATATAGTGCGCTACCAAGTGCTTTAGCATTATTTATGACCTGCCCCGCATACTTCTTGCCATATATCTCATACTCTGCCATAGTAACAGCTAATGCAGCCATTGCATGGAGATGATGTGATGATGTGACACCGGGGAATACTGCTTTGCGTAATTTTGCCTCGACTTCATCGCTAAGTCCATCACCAACAAGTATGCCATGATTTGGACCAGGGAATGTCTTATGAGTGCTGCCTGAAATCACATCTACGCCCTCTCTAAGAGGATCCTGGAACTTCTTGCCTGCAATCAGACCAAGTACATGGGCAGCATCATACCATACCATACATCCAGCATCTTGAAGGGCATCTTCTAGCTCCTTTATAGGAGTAGGGAACAAGAATACTGAAAGACCGAATTGAGCCACTTTAGGTTTCTCTTTTCTCAAGAACTTCCTAGTGGCATCGATATCCAGATTCCAGTTATCATAGTCCCATGGATAATGGACAGAGTTGAGACCTCTCATACCAACTGCGCCAAAGGGAGCTGTAGAGATGTGTGCACCTGAAGCTAGTTCAGGACTAGCGATCTTATCACCAGGCTCAGTAAGCGCAAATAAGACGGCCATATTGGCTACTGTACCAGATATAGGTCTTACATCTACAAACTCTGCTTCGAAGATCTTCTTAGCAAGTTCTAGACATTTCAGCTCTACTTTGTCCACATAAATATTTCCCTGATAGTACCTCTTGCCAGGCATGCCCTCTGCATAACGATCATGGAAATCGGAGATCATCATCTCCCTGGCTAATGGACTCATGAGATTTTCAGAAGCAATCATAGGAAGTGATTGTTCAAACCACTCAGTATGTTGCTTCACTTGCTCTCTAATCCAGCATGCATCATCTTTCATAAATGTTACCGGCTCGACATATAACAACATATAATAAAACATGTTGTTCAGCAAACTCTATGCCAGCCTTATCCATTTAGAATTGATGTTTGCAATATAGCCAGATTATCGATTAAACCGATCTTTAAGCTCAATTATAGCGGGCACTGGTGTAGGATCAACCCTATTTAGGACCGCCAGATAATAACTTACAAAATCACCAAGCATGATAGCATGTAGGGCACTCTCCAGAGGAGTATTTCCTTCTATATCTGCAAC
>JAAYTA010000096.1 GCA_012518185.1 Methanobacteriota archaeon | reverse complement strand
TGCGATCGCAAAGTTTCTGACTTCTTAAAGGCCCGTACTAATAGGTCATTCAAGGGTGTAGAGGCCTCCTTATCTGCAGTATACGATAAGGTCATACGCAGAGATCTGTCTGATCTCCCACCACAGATTGCTAAGCCTCATACTGTAGATAATGTTGTAGATGTAGATAAGGTCGTGGGCACAGAGGTGGATCAGGTTTACATTGGAACCTGCACTAACGGTCGTTTAGAAGATCTTCGAGAGGCTGCGCGAATATTAAAGGGAAATAACGTCGCTCCAGATGTCCGTTTAATCGTAGCTCCTGCTTCTAAAGAAGTTCTACTGGATGCTATGCGTGAAGGATATATTGACGCTCTGGTACGTGCAGGAGCAACACTCATAGCTCCATCTTGCGGACCCTGTGTAGGTACTTGCAATGGTATCCCATCAGATGGGGAAGTAGTCCTATCGACTGCCAACCGTAATTTCAAAGGTCGTATGGGAAATACTAAGGCTGACATATATCTATCATCTCCAGCTACTGCTGCATATTCAGCAATGAAGGGTCACATCGCCGATGTCAGGGAGGTGCTGCAATGAATAAGATCAAGGGGAGCGCTTTCCTATTTGGGGATAATCTCAACACTGATTATATCATATCTGGAAAATACAAGTTCAAGACATTAGATATGGATGAACTTGCCAAGCATGTAATGGAAGACATCCGGCCTGGATTCTACAATGAAATTGAAAAAGGTGACTTTGTAGTAGCAGGAGAGAATTTTGGAGCTGGCTCATCAAGGGAGCAAGCACCACTTGTTCTGAAAGTTGCTGGTGTGGGAGCCTTAATAGCAAAGTCGTTTGCACGCATATTCTATCGCAACTGCATCAACGTCGGACTCCCTGTCGTGGAAGTTGATACTACCAATATTGAAGAGGGAGATGAGTTAGAAGTCGATGTTGAGAAAGGTATCGTCATAAATGTGACTAAAGGGATCACTCTGGAAGCAAAACCTTTACCAGAAGTGATGATGAAGATCCTTTCTGACGGTGGCTTAGCAGAACATATAAAGAAGAATGGCGACTTCGCGCTCGATGATGAGGAATCATCGGAATAAAAACCCCTTTCCTTTCCTAATTTTTTTACAACTGAGAACTAGATTAGATAATTTTTTTAATTATTCAATATAGCTGAATATCTCTTTAAAATTATCACTTTTATTACTATAAAATGCTATGTGAAATTTACATGCAGCGCACATCAATGTCGCCCACAAAATTTTCCAGCTCAACATCAAACCATGATGTAGCTGAGTATTGAGACTTTATTCTGTCATTTACACAGTAATTGAATCTGTCCGAATAATCTAACTTCACTTTGCCATAAAATGAAGTTACGTTCACTAATGCGCCTGTATCTTCTCCCAATTCCATATGGAATAGTAGAGGTTTTCCTACTTTCTTAGACAGAAAAGTAATGTTTCCTCCCATATCGTCGATTTGATATATTCTGACAGATAAGTCTCCGGTAGATTCATTCATCACAATCTGATGATCTCCTATGACTGTGACATTGTCCCAGTATAGATCGCTGCCTCCAGTAGCTGACTGAATAGATATGTCACCGCTCAAAGTAGTGCCATTATTCAGATGTACTGTAGATCCTTTCGACGTGACATCAATGTTCAGGCCCATAATATTCACACCATCGATTGTTCGAATAGTAGTTCCTCCAGTAACTACTGCTATACTGATATTCGCCGCAAGGCTACGATCAATTAAGATCTCACACATTGATTCTTTTAATGAATGATATGGCCAGGGAGCATAAATATCGACGAATACTTCTACATCTATTACGCCTGTTAGGGCATCACTATTATACTCCACGCTTATATTTAGCGGAGTCTTTTCTGCCAGTACGCTAGCGGATCCCGATAGTTGAGTAGATATTGCCACTGCCTCACCATAAAGATCGGTGAATCCCACATCAACTTCCCCGCGAATAGAAATCACATCTAGATTAATCTCTGTAATACCCTCTTCTAATGGAACGATGCGACGCTCCTCCATGCTAAGAGAATGCACTGGTAGGGCTGTGGCAGATATGATTATTATCACCACGATTACAGCAACTGTAGCTGCGATATATCTTAAAGGTAAGTGCCTGCCTCTCCTGGCATCTAGAGACATATACGTACCATGTATCGATTATATTCTATTAAGCTTGAGCTGCCTCTCTAGTTCGTCGATATGCTCCGATGGGCACAGTAATCTGAAATTTTACACCTTCTCCTTCACGGCCTTGTTCAGCAATTTTGATCCCAGTGAGAGAAAGTATTTCTCTTGATAAATATAAACCATGATGACTGGAAGTTAAATCAAAAATACTTTCTTTAATATCATCAGATATTCCTACACCATCATCAGCATATGTAATAACGTATCCGGCCTCTCCTTCTTCTGACGATATCTTTACGACACGTGCTTTGCCGTGCCGGATAGAATTATCTAGTAAGTTATAGAACACTTTCTCTACCATACGATCGACATAGAGCTCGACATCATCACTCTCTATATCGAACGTGATATCATCTAAATCGATCATAGAGGATCCTCTATGTATTGCTTCTTTGAGTGATATCCACTCTGGAGCGCGTTTTCCTATCTCAGAATAATCTCGAGCGAATTTAATATGTTTAGCTATAATGTTAGCAGATTTCGTAGCTTTATCCAGATATTTTGATGAGTGGCCCTCCATCTGTTCTAGTTCTAGGAATCCGTTTAGAGTAGTTAGATGATTTGATAAGTCATGCCTAGTTATGTGACCAATTAATTCCAATTTATTATTAGCTTGTTCTAACTCATTTTCGCGGATTTTCAGCTGTCGAATCGTTTTAACATTATCAAGAGCTGCTACGGCAGAATCAGCCAAGGATTCCATAAGACGAAGATCCCATGGTTTAAAATTTTCACCAGGCCTATCTTGTGCCCATAATGCGCCAATCAAACTACTATCTTTGCCAATAATTGGAACAACTGCTAGATTATGATAATCCCCATTTCCTGCTGAGGTATAAGGCTTCTTTTCTATCATAGCGCGTCCTAATGCATCTCCATTAAAATCTAATTCAAGAAAAATATCGTCTACTTTGCCCAAGTAATCCATCTCATAAAATGCAAGCCGGCCATCAATGACTCTCCCTATCATTACTCTTTCACAACCTAGCACTTCTCTGGTTGCTCGCATTAATTTCCTCATGGCATCCTCCTCATCCAGTGAAGAACTCACTTCGCGAGTGGATGTATTCAAACGTCTCATCTGATTCCCCCTATGGGATAAAATTTTCTGGGCTCGTACGCTATCAGCATGATCTCGAAATGTATTTACTCCCATGGAAATATCTTCTGCCACTTCTGCGAGTAGATCAATCTCTTCAGAAGAAAATGATGACTCCTTTGAATCAAATATCATCATAGCACCTATTATCTGTCCATGACGATGGATAGGAAATGATGCATAGCTTCTTACCATTCCTTTAGTATTCTCATCATCTTCTAAATGATACTCTTCAAATATATTATCCCATACTGGATAACCAGTACGCGATACTTCAGATAATATATCTCCTAAAGCAGAATAACTTGGAATATTAATCTCATTATCGCTACTTATGGCTGCAACATGAAAACGCTCATTCGATTCAGCTAAAATAATGCAGACTGCTTGATATTCGCTGACTAATGCCAACTCACGACAAACTATCTCATATAATTCATTCTCATTAGAGGCTTGAGTATTTGCATGACTTCCAGCGGTAAGGATTTTCAATGAACGATTCAAACGCAATAACTCATTTTCTGTGCGTTTGAGATCTGTTATATCATATCCCATAATTATTCCACCATATATCTCACAATCATCAGTAATTAATGGCATATTGAATATCCTATATGCTCTGCTCATATACTCTGCAGTATCAACTACAGTTTCTCCATGGAGCACTCTCTTATATGCTCCTCCTCTGATGCTGAATGGGCCAGTCTTGAATACTTCGCTAACTTTCTTGCCTTCTATGGCAGCTTTATCAAGTCCTAACTCTCCCAGGCCTCTCCCCTCAACAAGAACATATTTAGGTTCACAATCATAGATCATTACTACGCTATTGGGGATGTTTTTAGCCAGATCCCGATAATACCCTTCAGATCGCCTGAGACACTCCATAATTTCTATTTGATCCGTGATATTTTGTATGAAACAGACGCCTAATAATGGTCTATTAGAATCACGATATATTATGGAGCCAGTAACTCGTGTCCATATTGGATCCTCATCTTTGGTGAAGGTTTTACAATCTATAGAGAAAGCATCCCATTCTTGTTTGCCAAACTGCTTAAAGAAATTATTCTCCTCCTCATCTGGAGAGAGTAGTTCGGAAAGTCTTTTTCCTATAACTTCATCCATTTCATATCCGAATATTCTGATCAATGCCTCATTACTTTCTAATATGTATCCTTGCTCATCTATCAATCCAATACCTATGGCATTGCTTTCAAATACTCCCCGAAATTTGATCTCCTTCAATGCAATTGCTTCTTGTGCCCGTATAGTCTCTGTATGATCAACAAAATTCCAAATCTTACCTATTGGGATGCCCTTTAGATGATGTACCTTAACTGCAACTCCTATTCTACGATCATCTACTGTAGTTGTCATGAGCATCTCCTCCTTCCCCAATGCTCGACATTTCGAAAATATATCTTCTGGTTCTTCTAGCTGCATTTGTATATCATTTGATAGCTCAGACCAGGGCATACCTCTATACTTATCATGGAGGTCCCACATATCCAGGAACTGATAGTTGTATGCTTGTACAGTACCATCATTAGATGTAGCCAGTATGGCGATAGGAATAGAGTCAAGGATACTTTGTAAGAATGAAAGAGATTCTTCCATGATGGATACGGAATAATATTTCTCTGTTATGTCAATGCCAGTACATAAGATCGAACCCCGGTCATCGTTCGTTTGCATGATACTATTTGTCCATGCGACCCAGACACGTTCACCATTCTTTTTAACATTTTGATTAATATTAGCTTCAATATTATCCGTCTTTAGGACTATATTGTCTATCACTTTGTTTAGATCGCGTCCTGTAACGTCCTCTGTTTCAGGAACAATAGTTTCCATTACTGATTTTCCGACAAGCTCTTCTTCAGCGAATCCGAAAAATTGTTGGGCGAAATCATTCATCCATAATAAGCGCCCCTCTCTGTCTAGCGAAATAATAATCAAGTTACTATGCCTAAATATGTTCTGCGATCTTTGACTTCTGATAGTTAGCTCCTGCTCGAATTGTTTGCGATCTTCTACATCTCTAATGCTGAATACAGCCATTGTTTGATTACCGTATTTATCATAGAGACACTTGCCTTTAGCCTCTGACCAAGTATATGTTCCGTCTTTATTCAGCTGCTGATACTCAAGAGTAATCCCTTCGCGATGTATAGCTCCATCGCTCGACTCATTTATAAGACGATGAACGTCGTTAGGATGTACAAAATCGAAGACATTATGTCCTATGATCTCTTCAGGAGAGAAGCCTGTAACAGCTATAGATGGGCTGACAAAGTCAATATTTTGCTTATCATTAATTCTAACTATAATATCTCTCATATTGTCTGTGATGAGACTAAGAATTTCTTCTCGTTCGTGAAGTGCCTTTTCAGCCATACTGTGATGTGCCAATTGAAATATGGCATGCCTTAGCTCCTTGAACTGCGCTATAGGGTCGCCACCTTTTTGGATATAGAAATCAGCACCACTATTCAGTGCTTCGATTGCAACGTCTTCTCTTCCCTGGCCAGTGAAAATTATAAAAGGTATGTCAATTTCTCTATCGCGAAGCATCTTGAGGAATTCTATACCATCAATCTTAGGCATCCGGTAATCCGATAAAATGACGTCATATCTGCCAATATCGTCATCTTCTAATACTTCGATGGCAGAGGCGGAAGTCTCAATAATTAATCCTCCATCCATCTCTAAGAACTCCTTGGCTAGATCCAATAAGGCTGGCTCGTCATCCACATACAAAACTTTTATGAAATCGTCTATATCCTTTCCGCCGCCCTTCATAATTTGACGATGCATAAAACTCTCCCCACTGCTACCATACTTAATGGTAGATTGATCGATTTATATCTACTACGTTCTGGGTATAAAATATGGAAAGGGTTTGAAAAGAATTTATGAGAAGCGGCGTGGATCCTACTTAATCTGATAACTCTTCCACTTCTTTTCTAAATCAGGGTCTCGCACAGTATCGAGTATATATTGTGCAAACTCATTACCGGTAGCTCCATTGGAACGACCCGTCATGACCTTTGCTTTCTCATACTGGGTGCATATTTCAAGAGCCATCTCTAATTTCTTACTTCTGTCGGCGAACCCGATGTGACCAAGAAGCATTGCGGCAGCCTTGATCATGGATGATGGATCAGCATGCTGGGCTCGTCCTTCTTCTACCATACGGGGAGCGGAGCCATGGATAGCCTCAAACATAGCATATTTCTTACCAATATTTGCACTTCCAGCAGTTCCTACTCCACCTTGGATCTGAGCTGCCTCATCAGTCAGAATATCTCCATATAAATTAGGGAGTGCGATGACCTTAAAATCCTTTCTCCGATAGGGATCAATTAGTTTAGCAGTCATAATGTCGATAAACCAATCATCCCATTCGATTTCTGGATAATCTTTAGCTACTTCAGCTGCGATGCTCAGGAACTTACCGTCAGTGGTCTTAACCACATTGGCCTTGGTCACTATACTGACCTTATCGATACCATTCTTACGGGCATGATCAAAGGCAAGGCGGATGAGACGTTCTGTTCCCTGCGTTGTAGCGACAGTGAAATCAATAGCAAGATCATCAGTTACATTTACGCCCTTACTACCTAACACATAGCTACCCTCAGTATTCTCTCTAAAGAATACCCAATCGACGTCCAATTCTGGTACCTTCACTGGACGTAAGTTTGCAAATAGGTCTAATTCTCTCCTCATTGCTACGTTTGCACTCTCAATATTAGGCCAAGGATCGCCTTTTTTAGGAGTAGTAGTGGGCCCCTTTAGTATTACATGGCATTTCTTTAGCTCATCTAAAACGTCATCGGGAATAGCTTTCATGGCTTTGACACGATTTTCAATGGTCAATCCATCGATATCCCTGATCTCTATCTTACCACTCTTTATCTCATTAGTAAGAAGTGTTTCTAGAACATTCCTAGCTGATTGTGAGATATATGGCCCTATGCCGTCTCCTCCGCATATACCTATCACAATAGTGTCTAGGCTAGAATAGTCGACCCAGTCCTGATCATCCTTCATCACCTGAATTCTCTTGAGCTGTTCTTCTAGGATCTCTCCAAAATGCTCTTTGGCTTTCTCCATAGCCTTGATATCGTCCATGTTATTCCTTGCAGTAATCAGAAACAGCTTATTTATTTAACCCCGTTTCGTTGACTCGTATAGTAGTTTACCTTCCGGATCTACTCCCTTTACGTGACGATATCCGAGGATCCTCCTATGTTCATCAGAACCGATCGGATCAGGAATTGGTATTTCATGCCCGGTTGCATATAAGAGGTACATTACTGCATTTATGAATCCTATATGGCTAAACGCTTGTGGATAATTACCAAGTTGATGACCCGTACGAGGGTCAAACATCTCGGCGAACAATCCTAAGGGCGATGCCACTTCATTACTATTCTCTAGGACGGCTCTCGCCTCTCGAGTCCTTCCAGATAGTGCTAATACTTGTACTAGCCAAAAAGTGCACATGATAAATGCTCCCTCTCCCTTCTCGACCCCTTCAGTATTCCGAGCTAACATTCCTCCCTCCATTAGCTCGCTTGAAATGCGATCTATAGTGTTTTGGACTCTAACGTCATGAAAGGGCAACATCTCCATGAGAGGGATGCGTAAATTAGCTGCATCTAACGCATCACTCCCAAAATATTCAGTAAATGCATCTCTATCTTCGGAATAACCTTCTCGAAGGACAGCTGTGGCGATTAAATCTCCTGTTTCTTTCCATCGTTTCACATCTCCTTTTAGATTATATTTTTCAGCCATATGTATAGCACGATCTATGGCTACCCATAACATTACTTTAGAGTAAGTATAGTGATATTCCTTTCCTCTCCTCTCCCATATTCCACTATCGGGTTCTTCCCATATCTCACATACTTTATCGGCCACTCTGCTCAAAAATCTCATAGTGTCTGTACTTAATTCTACACCATGTCTGAGGAGCTCATAGCCAGTAGACATCAATTCACCATATACTTCATGCTGGCGCTGATCGGCTGCTCCATTACCTATCCTAACTGGTCTAGAGGATCGATAACCCTCAAGATGAGTAAGCTCTATCTCTTCTAGATCTTTCTCTCCATGCGTTCCATACATGATTTTGGGATCCCATTTGATTGCGCAAGATGCTTCTGACGCATCCTTTATCCACTCTAGGAATTCCACTGCCTCCTCTGGATGCCCTAGTGCTAATAATGCCTGGGCAACCATAGAAGAGTCTCTCAACCATGAGTAACGATAATCCCAGTTTAGATCTCCGCCTAATACTTCAGGCAATGATGTTGTGGGAGCAGCAACTATGGCTCCTGTATCATCATGAATCATAAGTTTGAGTGCCAATTCTGATCGAGAAATCATGTGTGCCCATTCTCTAGCCCAGCCAGGATTCTCATGATCCATTGGTGCATTCACCCAGCTACGCCATGTCTCTATAGTGCGATTCAATAAAGCCTTACTGGTACTGATAGAATATGATGTATCTTCAGAGCAATATCGAGTCACTAAGGCTCTCTCTTCACTCCTTTTTAGATGAAACACACCTTTCACGAATTTGCCATATTTGTCTTCATCTAACTTGCCCTCAGGAAGGCCACACAATGATAGATACTCATCTCCCCACTTGGCAATCCACGTATCTCCCCGACGTTCAATTTCAGCATGTTTGCGGGCATAATCTGGCCTAGGACACCATTTAACATGCATGTCCACACCTTTTCCTCGACAAGTAATCAATCGCTGTATTTCATTGAGAGTAGTTGAACGTCCTTTTCCTCTTATTGATCCCCAAAGTGGCATGAAATCTCTTAAGTCGACAATCGATCCTTTTGGGAGAAATGTTGTTTGCAGTACATTTGTGCCTTCTACATATCTCTGACGACTCGATGCATCTTCTACCCATATCCTGAAAGTACCGCCCTTGTCAGCATCTAGGATGGCTCCAAAAACACTCCCATCGCTTACATTAGGAAAACATAACCAATCTAGCGATCCATCTACAGATATAAGGCCGACAGTACGAAGATTTCCGATTGCTCCATAACTTTCAATTGGATCATATCGCAGCTCAGCTATCGAAGAGAACGGGTAATACCTTCCTGCCAAATTCATTGATGAAGTCCTCCTGTTTCATATTCACATTATGAAGATAGATATCAGTAATGCCCATCCCTATGTATTGCTCAATCATGCGTATATGATCGTTCACATCTGAAGATATGAACACCCTTTCCCGGACATCTTCTTTCCGGACTGTTCCAGATAGCTCATCGAACTGCTTCGGATGTTCTATCTCAGTAGTTATAGAGGATGGAAATACATGAGTACGCCACTGATCCCAGGCTCCCTCGTCTGCATACTCCAATTCATGTGAATATGATAATTGACACTTCATGACGATCGGTTTTTTTCTACCGCCGCCTTTATGGAATGATTCAATCATTCTCTTTAACTGTTCATGTGGCATAGACGTAACAATCATTCCGTCCGCCCATTCTCCAATTAGTCTTGCTGTAGCTTCAGTTTGTGCTGCTCCTAGTATGGGCGGTAATGCTTCAGGTAAAGTGTATAGGCGAGCACTTTCAGCTGTTATGAGTCCTCGGTGAGTTACGTCCTCACCCCTCAGCATACGCTTAATTACCATTGCCGATTGCGCCAAACGATCATTCAGAATATCTTTTGGCGGCCAAGGTTGTCCAGTCACTCCCTCATTCAGCAATTGCCCACTTCCAAGTGCAGTCCAGAATCTATTAGGAAACATCTCTTCTAGTGTGGCAATTTTCTGTGCTACAATAGCTGGATGATATCGCTGTCCCGGAGCACATACTATTCCGAATGGAAGTGATGTAGCCTGCATTGCTGCACCTAAAAATGACCATGCATAACCGCTTTCAGAATTATGCTCACTCCAAGGCTTGAAGTGATCTGAACTCAGAGCTGCATTAAATCCTACCTTCTCTGCTCTCATCACCAGTCTCAGGAGTTGACTTGGAGGAAATTGTTCGTGAGAACAATGATACCCTATCCTCAAGATTCTATCTCCCTGATCTGTACTCATACGTCTTCATTTCAAGCCAAGCGTATAAATTCGTTAGCATGTAGGTGAAATGGATGAAGGGACGATAGTGTGAAATTTAACTAATTAAAATATATGATATTTATACAATATAATCTGAACATAATAGATATTATTTAACATCTTATGACGATAGATATTATGAGATAGTATAGATGCTCAACTAGTTCGACTAGAATGCATTGAAACAAGAATAGTTAATAATAAATGTCTCTTATAATAATGAGATAATATGGATACTAAGGCTGAATATTCTCTAACAGATACTGTAGGAAATATGATGGAGAAGGGAGTGGCCGAAGCTATATTAATAGAAGATAAGTTAGAATTGAAGACACGATCTGAACAATATATCACCTTATCACTCAAAGAGACGTTAACGATCAATAGTGTTGATCCTCAGATAGATATCCATATTCGGGATGGTCGGCGGCTTAAACTATCCTCCTTAGGTAATGATTATGGAAATTTTCTAGGTGAATTACATCGACTTAGAAATGAGCTCATACTTACCAATTCATTTCAGGATGAAAAACTTCGTATACCTATAATAGAGGCCGAATTGCGCCCCTTCCGTGAAATTGACGGA
>JAAYTA010000095.1 GCA_012518185.1 Methanobacteriota archaeon | reverse complement strand
AATTCCAGTCCAGGTAATTCTAGGATAGATCTCTATAATGTGAATGATGTGACTCTAAAGTCATTCTCCTTCACAGGGAATGGAGCGGTTCGTATAGTTGCTGAACATGCAATCGTTGGTGGACATCTAATACAGGATGTCACTGCATTTGAAACTTCCAACATACATGAAGCTGCATTTCAGTCGCTAACTCTTGCAGGAGGATCGGGAACTGCTATCATGGATGGCTTAACATTCATCCGTGTAAAGGCGCTCTACACTGGCGGTATAGGTTTTCAACTACATGGAGATGGATGGCGGGCTCCGGGCGGTGCCTGGCAGATGAAGAATTACAATATCTGGACTAAGAATGTCTATATGGAAGATATTGTGGCAGATCACTGCGGTATCAATAGTCGATACAACGATTGGGTTGTAGGAATCGACTTAGCTGAGCTCACTAATGTGGAAAATATCAAGGTAGTCCGTGGCATAGCTACAAACAATTGGGAGGCAGGCTTCCACTTTGAGCCCATGCCAATAGTTCGTAATGTGATTCTTCAGGACTGTATTTCGAACAATAATGGGCAGAAGCCCAGTACATACTACAATAAAGAGACCAATAATTATGGCCCCCACTTTGGTGTTGGTTATTTCCTTGGTCGCAGTGCTGACAGTAGTCAATATCAAATGATAAATTGTAGTGGAGCAGACAACTCTAAAGGCCTAATTCTGAGATATGTCGGCCCGACCTATTGAACGAAAACGCCGGGATGGTTCCAAGCATAAATTAGAATCAAACTCTTTCTTTATTTTCTTATTTCTAGTAATATGGGCCACTGATATGAAGATAATTTCAACCTCTTTAAATAGGAATGATTATTAAATATAATATAATTGAATATATGTATGCATAGCTACTGTATTCTTAGATTCGTAGCTTTTTCCTACTATTAATGTCGAGCATCCGAATAAATTCACTCCTTGAATGAACCATGAATGCTTCACAATATGTGGTGCCATCTGCGTATATTGATCTATAGGCGTTTAGTCCTCTAATCTTCTCTATATAGTCTAGATTATGCAATTGAGACTCATGCTGCTGCAGGGCTTGAATCTTCATATTCATAACTGATGATATATCTACAATAATAGTGGGCGGGAGAGGAGTCCAGACCTCATAGCTGTAGCAATTCAAATCTTTAGAGTATGAACTCAGAGCCAATCCTAAAATTTTCGCGGCGATAGCATGATCAGGATGTGTATCTAGGAAATAAGGGACAAATATAATGTCAGGATTGATCTCATCAATCAAATCCTCAACTTCCTTTACAGTATCTTTGTTATGGATCAGATCGTAATCGGGACGTCTCAAGAAAATCATTTCACCAATGCCTAGTATTTCTAAACCTGCCTTCGCCTCTTGTTCCCGTATATCTATTTGCTCTTGATATGGGATTTCATGACTGCCACTTCCTCCATCGGTAAGATACGCTACTGTAATTTGCGCTCCTCTATCAACAAGTATCTTAAGAGTACCTCCGCAGCCAATGATCTCATCATCCTGATGTGGAGATATTACTAAGATTCTAGATCCTTCATCGAAGAATGTATCAACTACTTCTGGTCCATCATATAAATTATTAAGAAGATATATTGATCGGAGATATCGGCGATGGCGTATTGAAGATGTGATACGCCCGATATGAGAATATCCCTTTCCATCAGAATTCATTGAATATATTAAGTAGAGAACTTATAATTCTAACTTTGTATAAACATTATTATTTATCATGCGCGTTCCAAATAATATTCGATATATTATGATTCGGTGCGCATATGTCACTCATCATTTAGCAAAGACCTCAGAAGGAGGAGCAGAAGTTCAGATTCAGTGGACGGAAGAGCAAATAACTCGTCTGAGGCCCGAATATAATATTTCTCGTTTCAATCCCTGGACAGATAGTATTGATGAGTTTGATCTAATCCATATCTTTGCTCCAACAAATTTCGCCGCAGAGAGTGCAAGAATAGCTACATACGCCAAGACTCGCGGTAAGATAGTATTGACATCTCCAATATTCCATCCCTATCCGGGGGATGGAGGATGGAGTAGTCTATATGCGTGCCTTACTAACAAACTACTCACTAATTTGAGAAGAGCATTCTTATCTGGCCCACTCTCTCGATTAAATCCTCATATATGGCTATATCACACTCTTACGAATAGTGATATGATACTTCCCAATTCTAAGCAGGAAGCAGATATCCTCAGCCAGTATTTTGACATAGAACATGAACGAATTCGAGTAATTCCCAATGGAATAGATTCGAGGTTCGCACAGGCTAATCCTAAATTATTCACTGATCAATACGGTCTTAAAAATTTCATATTGTTTGTAGGTAGGATAGAGCCAGTAAAAAATACAACTATGTTAATCGAAGCCTTCAAACATTCAGGACTTGACACTGATCTAGTAATAATAGGGAGGCCTGTGGACCCTACATATTACGAGAGATGTAGAATACTTTCCTCCGAGAGGGTACATATATTCCCACCAATGCATCCTCAGGATGAAATGTTTCTATCTGCATATGCTGCAGCTAAAGTAGTCGCCCTCCCCAGCTTATACGAGACAGTAGGATTAGTTGCCTTGGAAGGAGGATTAGCAGGAGCTAATGTAGTAGTTACTGAGGTAGGAGGAGCTAGAGAATACTTAAGAGATGATGCTTGGTATGTAGATCCTCAGAACATATCTAGCATATCTCATGGTCTAAGGAGTGCATACAATTCGCCAAAGACCTCCTTTCTCCGAGAACGATTAGCGAATGACTATAGTTGGGAGGAGACTGGCAAGCTAACTGCACAGGCTTATGACTATGTCTTGAACTCTACGGATCGAAAAATAATGCTGGCACAATCTGCAGAAGATGTAGATAAAATTGCACAGTCGCGGGCCTGACAGCCTAAGTATTTATCTTACAGTATCCGAAGATCGGCCACTTTAAGTGAATAATATAGCGAGGCATACTAATGTGCCTTGCGATTACACGCCTCACTTCTGAGCATAAATTGATCAATAGAACTTTCTTTATTATACCTAATCTCTACACATCATTGATATCATATTTCATACTTAATTCAGTCGTAAATTTAATGAAACATCGAGATTAGTTAATGCAAATTATACAATAGTCTAGAAGAAATTACTATTTACTCCTTAATACAAATCCATTATCATATAATGGGTTCCTCGGAGGAGTAGTCGGGAATTGACTTTCAAAGATTTTGCTAAGGGAGCTATAGCCATTGCTGTAGCACAAATCTTAGTCGGCGTAGGTAACTTTCTCATTTTACCGATCGTCACGAGAACTCTGGGGCCCCATGAATATGGTATATGGATTACTATAACTGTAACAGTAATGCTTCTAACGCATTTTGGAGTGCTAGGACTTAGTTCAGCCATCCTTCGTTTCATCCCTTCTAAAATTAATCGAAAAGAGATCAGCGAGGAATTTTTTACCATTTTAACATTCGTCGCCGTACTATCCATGATATTAGGACTCATCGTCATGGGATTCTCAAAAAGCATAGCTGATGAACTCATGAATGATGGCTCTCTTAGCAGAGTAATCACCATTGCTTCATTACTTATTCCTCTTTCGGCAATTAATGCCGTCAACGTAGCATTTATCCGAGCAATAGATCGAATCAAAACATTTGTTATATTATCAGTTTTAAGCGCTTACAGCCAGCTAACGCTTATTTTAGTAATGGCAAATATGGGCTTAATGGGTGTAGTGAGTGCAATCCTATTATCTATGACACTCATGTGCGTTCTCGCCCTGATACTAATCATCCAACAAGTAGGATTTTCTCGCCCAAGGATAGATATTCTTCTGAAAAATCTTCGTTTTGGATTACCACTTGCTCCTAGTTCTATAATTGCCTGGGTAAATGATTCAGGTGATAGATATCTAGTTGCAGGCATATTGGGCATGGGCGCTGCTGGAGTATACTCTGCTGCATGGGGGATTGGCTCAGTCGTCTTTCAGATAATTGTGCCGATTCAGATGGTATTGTATCCCACAATGTCCAAAATGTATGATGAAGGTCAGATGGAAAATGTCAAATCATATCTCAGTCGCTCCTTGAGATATTTCCTCATACTTACAATTCCAGCAGTTGTTGGTATGACAGTACTAGCAGGACCATTATTAGTAGCACTCACTACGCCTGCATTTGCATCTGGTGCGATCGTAATTCCTTTCATAGCTGTCTCCGCCCTGATGGCTGGTATAATTGAGGTAGTGACTGTAATCTTATTATTGGTGAAAAAAACACATCTGAATCTTATAGTATATATAATTCCGGCTATTATAAATGTAATCCTGGTCCTAATAGTCGCGCCTCATCTAGGCATAATGGGTGCAGCCATGGCGTCTACTGTATCGTATCTTATCCTGCTATATCTGGGCGTCAAGGTCTCATTTGCACATCTTCAATTTACTATAGATTGGTCATCTATTGCCAAAAGTGTCGCATCCTCAATACTAATGGCGATCATAATCGCATTCATATCCCCCACTACTATGATAGGAATATTAATCTCAATATTGGCTGGAGTGTCCACTTATTTTGGAGCCATGATAATTATGAAAGGAGTTACTCGGGAGGAGTTAGATTTTGCTAAAGGGGCTCTCGGTAAAGCCAACAGTCGCATGTGATTAATTATGTATATTATAATTTATATTAATCTCGATCCAGTATAATTTTTGTTTCTATAACTATTATGATGATGTTATCTAATTGCGTTTAACAATGAATGATGGATCTATTCAAAGCATAATGGTACATTAGAGAAAGTAGCTAATCCGCTATCATACTGCTTCGAAGCTCTTAATAATGTTTAGATCCCAATATATCATTGTTGTAGCATATTTACACCTAAATGCAGGATATAATAATGATTGGAATCCATATTATTAATTATGAGGAATAATGACATCTCTATTGAAGAGTCTAACTTATCACACTATGTGTTGCGCAAGATCCTAGCCTTAATATGGAGGTAGTATTTGATTGCAGATTCCAACAATACTTTCAAAGATAGATTCTCCTTCCTAATGAAAATTGACCTAGATATTGTATTAGCAATACTGGGGTTGTTCATATCATTATTCATGGCAATATATTCTGCCATAGTGCTCCAGCGAGAAGTGTATATTATCTATGGTGCAATCTTAGGAATCGCTTGTTTATTATGGCTCCTACTTGGTCGAAAAATTTCAATTAGGTATAATTACTCATTCCACAATCGAACATATGTTCAGATATTGGCCATATTTTTCTTTTTGACACTGACAATATCAATAATATTATTACATCTTAGATCTGAATTATTTGTTCGCCCCTTATCTGTTTTCATACTCATATCAACTATGGCTGGAATAGTAGCGCTAGAAATAATATACTCTCCAAAGCATCAATACTTCTTACTCATCATTATCCAGACGCTAATCCTAGGCTTAATTACGCAATTATCTCTAGTAATGCTATTCCCAGACGTTATAGGTATAGATCCCGCTCTTCACAAGAATTTGATAGATGGCATACTTTTCAGTGGCCACACAACCCCAGGTACTGACTATTCTACTACTCCTTTATTTCACATTGGAACGGTGATTGGAATGCTCATAGGTAGTGTGAGCTATAGTGATGCTACATTAATCATCGTCACTCTTCCTAATATTATATTACCTATATTATCTATATTCCTCCTGGGAAAATATCTCTTCAATGAGCGCGTAGCTCTGATGGCTACTCTCCTTCTAACTATGGCTCCTTACCACATATATTTTGGAGTATGGGCAGTACCCAATACATTTGCGAGTCTGACTACTCCACTTATACTCTACATTTTACTCATACTATATCGGGGAAAGATATCTGGTTCGCCTAGAAATATAAAGAATTATAAGATAAATCTCTTCGGTATAGCAATCATTCTTATGATTACTCTGATTATGACTCACCCCGTTGCATCACTAGGTATGGCGCTGATACTTTTTATCATATGGGGGATCAACAGTGCCTATTGGTTATTAAATTCCAATGAGATAAAATATACTGTCAGTGCAGGCACCATGCTATTCTTCATCATATTGATGGCTAGTTGGTGGACATATATAGGTAATCATTTACATTATTTATGGGATCAGCTTCTAGCACCGCAATTCCCGTCCTGCTAAATAACTATCATAGCACTTCTCTCAGAATATTGCGATGATAGCGACTGATACAATATTCTTGAATATCTTTTTTCAATACATTTATCACTTGGTGCAGACTTTTCTACTAGATGGTCCAAGATGCGCGTTCCCTGGGGTATGGCGACCTTATTGAACGCCCCCGTCTTAAGGCCATAGGATTAGGGGGTGCTGGCTGTAATACCATATCGGGGTTTCCATTCCCATCTGTGGGATTATGTAGCCATATCGATAACATCAATGGCCCTCCCAATCAGCGGAGAATTGTGCTTAATACCGATGAACGAGCTTTATTGAGATCAGCCTCACCGCGAATGTTAGGTAGCGTTGAACGAAACATAACTAAACGTCTACGACAAGAGCTAGATGACAATGATCTAATATTTCTCTTTGCAGGCCTGGGAGGGGAAACAGGTAGCTATATAGCTCCAGGCATTGCATCCCTCTGCCGCCATCTAGGAGCAATGGTCATTTCATCTGTCGCATTACCCTTTTCAGCCGAGGGCACGGGTCGTCGAAACACTGCTATCGCTGCACTTCCCGAACTTATTAAATCTTCACACATCACCATAACATATCCGAACGATGGCCTTCTCAAAGTCGCTCCCAATCTACCATTTCGTCGAACGTTTAGAGTGATGGATGAGCTAATGAAGACACCTTCAATAGAATTATCTCAAGTATTAACGATAGATGATCTCAGTAGGCTGCGGAAAGATATAGGGACATCTAGTCATATGCGAATGGGAACTGGATCAGGAATAGGCATGCAGCGCGAGGCTGTGGCGGTATCTGAAGCTTTTAGTTCGCCCTGGTTCGACTTCGATTTAAGTGACACTAAAATAGCATTAATCATTATCTCTGGCTGCGAGATTGATGAGTTCTCAGTGCGAGATGTGATCGGCCACGTTCGGGCTAGGCTGCCCCGAACTATGATCCAATATGGCGTACTTTCCAATCCTTCAGCCTATGATCTAAGAGTTACTATACTCTTAAGTACTAAGTATTAGTCTTGTAATATATTCGTTGGAGCTGAGGCTAGCTGAACTAATGCATGAGCTTCCATAAAGTGTAGATTGCCTGGAACTATTACGCAGTGTAGAGGAGGACCTATATTTGCCTCAATTATACGTGAATAGGAGCCAGCTAGAAGCTTCTGATCGTGAGAACCGATTCGTGCTCCTGCGCATAATATTGAATCTTCATTTATCAGTCCACCTCTTAGGCGGCTTTCAGAATCCAATAACCACTTTGCTGCCTGAGCTGCAGTCATATATCTGTTCTCATCTTCCCGTATATCCAGCAGAACTAGAGTGTGCAGCCCTCTAGTATGATTTTCTAGAATATTCTCATATGGGGACGATGGCAAATATCCGGGCTCGGGAAATGGTATGGTTACAGCACGTCCAAATTTATACGGCTGTAAGCCGAAAGCAGCTGCAGCGGCAGTGAAAATAGAAACGCCATGTATGAGTTTTGTTTCAATACCTTCTTCAACGGCTCTAAGGCGTATATCGACATGAGTAGTAGCAGACATTGGATCACCGGCTACCATTAGTGCGACACTATTTCGGCGAGCTGCTTCAATTACAACATCGCTCTCCTCTAATTCACTCCTTCCAAGAACTGTAATCTTACGACCTATGAAATCTTCCAACTCATCTATCGTCGTATCGATTAGTCGGGACGTGTAAAATTCAGCGAATATTTCATCACACTTATGAAGTGCTTGAAGTGCTCTGACACTCATGTCTTGAGGCCTGGATAATCCTAAACCCACAAATATTAATT
>JAAYTA010000131.1 GCA_012518185.1 Methanobacteriota archaeon | reverse complement strand
CTGTTAATCTTCAAAGCGCTGTCAGGATCACCGCCTTCCCCCCCTTCACCCGGTTTGGGCACTCCGCCATCATCCATATCCTGGTTCCAGATATTATCGCCATCTTCATTGTCCTCGTTTAGCAAATCACGGATTTCTTCCCAGGTCAGATCACCAATGGGAACGGCACCGTCATCTCTCCAGATATCCCCGCCATTGCATCCTCCCGGCGCACCTGGGTAATCATAGTAATAGTTTTGCCAAACATTATCCTTATCAATAGAATTACCGATAATGCTGCCGGTAGGAGTGTTGCCCCCAACTGTTCCCTTATTTAGATTGTGATGTACAATCGTGCCCGATGCGGCATGGCCAACGATACCGCCTATATTCCCTAGCCCACCGCCACTAACGGCACCGCCGTTAAAACTATTGCTTACAGTGCTGTTGTTACCGGTTTCCCCGGCTATCCCTCCCGTATAACCACTGCCGCCACCATTTACATTACCGCTATTAATGCAAATTTTAATGTCACCGTCAGTGTAACCGGCGATGCCGCCTACCTTGCCGGTCCCTGTTATATCACCGGAGGAGGAAGAGTTGTTCACCTCACTACCGGTAGAAGCGTGGCCCACAATACCGCCAACGAAATGCTGGCCTGTTCCTATCACAGAACATTCGCTACTACAGTAGGTGATCAGCCCATCTGTTTTACCGGCCACACCGCCTACATAACCCTGCCCCGCTATGGCCTCAATTGTTCCGGCAACACTGCAGTCTATAATAACACTTGCCGCTCCGGCAGCATAACCGGCAATGCCGCCAATGTTGTCGTTAG
The DNA here is from genome assembly GCA_012518185.1 of Methanobacteriota archaeon. Taxonomy (GTDB): domain Archaea; phylum Thermoplasmatota; class Thermoplasmata; order Methanomassiliicoccales; family Methanomassiliicoccaceae; genus DTU008. The sequence goes on along the minus strand of JAAYTA010000131.1, from coordinate 1,774 downwards.
GTGCCGACACATGCACATCGGCAAAACAACCGCTAATCAAGCCGTCTGCCTGGCCGGCTACACCACCCGCAAAAGAGCCGCCTCCTGATGTGGAAACAGTGGCCACAACAGTGCAATCAATTATTTTGCTGGCCACACCGGCAGCATAACCAGCAATGCCACCCACATAACTATTTTTTGATTTAATCGCTCCATCTACTGTACATCCTGTGATCGAACCCTCCACCTGGCCGGCTATTCCCCCTGTGTAAGAGCCATTAACATCCTTGACAGTCCCTGTAAATCTACAATTGCTTATCTCACTGCCGGCTCCGGCGGCATAACCGGCTATACCCCCTACTCTATTTTGCCCGGTTAAGGTGCTGCTGCTTTCGCATGCCGTTACCTTTCCCTGTGTATAGCCAACTATCCCGCCCACATTATCGGTTCCCTCTACACTGCTCAAAACGGTGCAATTGCTAATTACACTATCTGCTCCGGCATAACCGGTAATGCCTCCATGATAAGAGGTCCAGGCCACCGTCACCGGACAATTGACTTCACAGCCGGTAATCAGCCCGTTGGTGTAGCCGGCCACCACCCCCGCTTTACCATCCCCGGCCATACTGCCCGATATCTTTATATTCTTAATCTGGCTGTTGGTACCGGCATAGCCGAACAATCCCTGGTTCTCAGCATAGGCCTGCACCTTGTACAACCCAATTATTTCAAAACCATTCCCCTCAAATATCCCCTGGAAAGGTTTGGCGGCACTGCCGATACTGGTAAATGCCCTTGGCGACCCGGAAACAAAGGTCCCATTGGCATTCATCTTGTTTAAGAGAATATCCTGGCCCAGCTCAATATACTGGCCTGCGTAACTGACTCCTCCATTAACCTGCGCGGCAAAATAAGCCAGCTCTTCCCCGGTGCTGATCAAGTAGGGGTTGGTTGCAGTCCCATTCCCCCCGTTAAAGCCCGAGGCTTTGCCCCCGCTCCATTCATTACTCACCCCGTAAACATTAGCCGCCCCTAATAGGGACAGGGACATAATCACAGCTAAAATGGTGACCAGCAAAAAACTGGACAGGAAGTTGCTATTTTTAAATTTATTCTTTTTGGCGTTCATAGTTTTCTTCATTATTATGCACCTCAAGATCCACTTACTGTGACGCCGGTATATTCAGTTTCGGCCTGGTCTTTAAAAAAAACCAGTTTATAAACGGCCGCAGTATTCAGGGATGTGGTTAGTGTCCCATTGGCCAGATCCAATGTCCCCCCATCTGCCGCCGCCATCACCAGAGGGTTGGTCATATCTGGAGCCGCCCCCGGGGACCAGGAAATGGTCACTCCCCTGGTTGGCTCTATACTTTCGGCTAGAGAAATTTCCAGGATAGCAACGGGAGAATCAGCATTTTCTAGCAGCTGATAGGTGATCGCAGGGGTAATAATAAATTTACCCCGCAAGATTTTACTATAGGGTGCGGTGGCAGTAGCCGTAACCAGCACCTCCACAGGTGCTACCGGCTGGGGGGCAGGAATACTAATGTTAATGGTTTTCTTATTTCCCTCCGCTCCCCCGGCGGTAATGGTCCCGCTGGTGGCGCTTCCCACTGGTGTGGTTTTTACATTGTAGGCAATGTCACAACTGGAAATGTTCAGGGGATCCTGATAATTCCTTAGTTCAAAACTGATTGTAGCTGGATTGTTTGACTGCCAGTTGTGGCTAATCTGGTAGGTGGGGATGTTCTCCTGGTCTGTGAGCAGGTTGCTGGTGAAGTAGAAATCTTTCACT
>JAAYTA010000116.1 GCA_012518185.1 Methanobacteriota archaeon | reverse complement strand
TTATCTTCATCAACAATTATGTGAGGCATTTCACTGTTCAAATGTTCATCTCGTTCCTCAATATAATAAATCCATTTAGGAGCTTGCACTTTTAATATTTCATTAGGATTTCGAGAGTAACTAATAAGATTACCTTGTGCTGTTTCCCCTAATACTAACCACATATCTCTATTGTCACTAAAATTAGATTCCCATAACAAGTATGCTCTTATTTTATCAACGAACCCAATTACAACTGGCTTATTCGTAGTTGTAGTTGCTTTATTGCCGACAAAATACACTGGTGTCTTTGGATTCCAACCTTTTCTAAATGGGGTTTGAAATACATGGGTAATAGTAGTAGGTGTATCTAGTAAATAAAATGCTTTTATTGTTGGCATTTCGCTTTTATGTTTACGCCTGTATATAAATAACCCAGTGTAAAGTGAATCATCACTCCCGAATACAACACAATCGGGTAACGCAATAATACCAGTGAACTGAACTTCAGATGAACCTTTTACATAAACCCAAGTTTCGCCCATATCATCACTATAATATACGGCTGTGTTCGGTCTATCACCAACGCATACCCAAATACGATTAAAATATGGGTCATAGGCTACTGAATGAACATGCGCATTAGGTTTTATTTCGGGTCTACCTTCTATTTCTTGTGTTAGAAGGTTAAATATTGGTTCAAATGTGTCACCGTAGTCAGTAGATAGGTAAACATATTTAGCCCCTTCCTCGTCCCATAAACCATATTCTGATACTAGGACTATGTTTTCATACACACTAAAACCCCAATGATTAATAATATGAGCCTTTGGAGAGATTAACTCTAAGACTTCTGTAAATACGGTTTCGGTAGGATTGCCCCTATCGTACCCTACAGATTTGTATAATTTCCCCTTCATTCCAGTACCTTCATTCCATGTAGTAGAAACTAATAATTCACCTGTTGATAATTCTCTTACACCTTGAATATTTTGTGCAAATGCACTACCTACTTGCATTGTACTTGCCCACTCATCTACACTTTGTAGGAGTATTGTTCCACCACTGTCCCCCCATAATACTTCCCCATCATCAGATAACCACCTCGGTCTTTCATTCGTTGTTCTTATAATTTCCCAGTTTAGTCTTGGAGGGTTAGGGGCAAGAGTTGGTAAATTTTCATACATAAAATCTTCCATTATTTCTAAGTCAACACTCTTTTTCTCTATCTCTTTTATTTTATTATATATTGTTGTAGTTGTTACTATGCTGTGCATTCCATATTCTTCAATTTCTTCAATAGTGGGTTCATTTCCCTTTCCAAATCTAGTTGTTAGATTTATTATATAAACACTTTTTACAATAGCATTTGAATGTATACCACCAGAAGCAAATAACCCTAAATATCCCATATCCGTCCTAATAGATGTATAAACTCCTCTATTTAAACCTAATTCTGTTAATTTAACATCGGTTGTGAAATTACCATTAGGGTCATTACCTAATCCTATCCATAAGTTTATATCCCCATCATTAACTTTAGCTTTAATATCAACCTCATAATAAATTTTATCTCCTGAAGCCGAAACAAATGGTTGGCAAATAGCTTGGTCACCATACAAAGTGTTTATTTTTTGTACTTTGTTTACACCATCATATTCTAAGTGGTTTTTAGAAAATACATTGTTTGACTTTACCCATTCATCAGCCACGAAGTTTCCATGTGTACCATATTCAAAATCCCCATTTTTCAAATGGTTTTTATCAAAGTCAAGTACCGTATCATTTTTTGCTTTTATA
>JAAYTA010000094.1 GCA_012518185.1 Methanobacteriota archaeon | reverse complement strand
CGAGCAACTCTGAAATGAGGATCCTGGTCGATGCCGCAGGGAATTAAGCATGGTAAGTTACGTCCTGCATGAGCAGAGCCTAAGAAGGCGGGAGCTGCCTGAATACTGGTGTAAAATATGCTACCTATATTGGTACTATTTTCAAAACCAAATACAGCTCGTGCAGTTGAGAAAGTTATTTTCTTAGCTACTTGTAGGGCAAAAGGATAGAGATTGTGGATATACTCAGTGTCAAGAAAAATTTGAGTTTTACTCGGATCGAATCCGATAGCAATTACATCAAGCATGTTTTGATAGGCCATTTCATGAGTATCTTCGAGAGTTAATTCTTCATTAAAAAGAAATTTTTCATCATCGGTGAGTTGGAAGTATAATGGGACATTGAATACGTCTTGTAAGTGTTTAGTGAAGATCCAAGGCATAAGATGGCCTAGATGAGTCTGGCCCGAGGGACCTCTACCCGTATATAGATAAAATGGCTCACCAGCATCATATCTATCTAATACCCAATTCATATCACGATGAGAATAAACTACTCCACGGCGCATCAATGGATGGATTGGACCATATTTTGCCATCCTATCCACTAAATCACTATCTATGCGCTTTGTGCCGAACTTTTCGATAAGTAAATCATAATCGATCTCTCCTCTGACTTCCCAGGGAGTTACAGTGAATGTGTTGTCCTCGCCCATGCTGGACGCCATGAGCGCTTGGTGTGCTTTAAAGTTTTTGAAGAAGTGACAATCACATATTATTTCAAAGAGGGTTTTAAATTTAATGTATATATAAAACATATTATAAATATAATTAATATTATTAATTACAAACTTATTAATTATGTTTACTCTAAGTTAATATCTTGGATCATACCCAGATAGCATGGCGACGCCGGAGTGACGTTTCATTCTGTCCTGTCTTCTCCATCAGTATAGACACCATAGAATCGAATAATACCAGAGCTGCCCCCTCGAATATTGTGCCTAATGGAGCGTATTTCTTCCTGTATTCATCCTTTGTCGACGAGAGTTCAAGAATTATATTTGCAGCATGGCCTAATTTAGAGTTTGGATTGCCTGTTATAGATATTACCTTGGCTCCAACTCTTCGTACGATATTGGCACTTTGCACTGCCGACATTGTTTCGCCAGTATTAGATACAATTATCACTACATCTTCTCTAGATACTATCGGCGTAGTCATATCACCTACAAAATGGACGTCAATGCCTAATTGTACTAGTCTCACAGCAAATGCTTGCCCGATGAGGCCCGATCGTCCTACTCCATAAATGAATACTGTTTCAGCATCCAAGATAGAAGATACTGCATCATCCAGTGAAGTAGGATCGATTGTGCTCAGAGCCGTTTCGATCTCCTTCAATATATACTGGGCTGATGCTTGCGTAACACTACCTCCTACACTCATTTTATGGATAATCTTGATTATTTACTCTTCTTGCGATCCCTTATTCTTGGAGGCTTATTTATATCATCTAATTCAAGATCTTCAGCTAGATCTTCCTCTTCTGAAGATGATTGAGATTTATTATTTGTCTTCTTCAAGCGTGCTTCCTTCGCCACTCGTTTTGTCAATACGCGCTCATAAATGACTTTCATATACATGGCATCATGTTCTAAAAGCGGAGATGACGATATTATTGTGATATCTGGATTCTCATCTGCAAGGAATTCAGCTAGAGGTTCGAAACGTAAATCTCCTTTCTTTATGGGAGTGATTCTTTTTTCATTCCCATCTTCATGCTCCACTCCAGAAAAATGGGCATAATAATGTCCACCTACGTAATCTTTCACGCGATCTAGGAGTTCGCCATAATCTTGAGGTTCTTTCAATCCTCCGTCTTCTCGAGCATGTACATGAGCAAAATTAATGATAGGGATTGTTCCCTCTATATTGTCGCATATTTCTAAGATTTCATCTAATGAGCCAAATACTTCTTGGCGACCGGATGTTTCGAATCCCAGCATAGGAGTCAATTCATTATCCTTCCACCATCCCATGATGCTCTCAATATTTTCTACGATCGCATTCTTGGCTTCATTCCGATCCCCATCACCATACAGCCCTAGATGTGTTACGACGACATTGCCTTTCATCTGATCAGCAATCATGCCTGTCCAGCGGATGCTATCAATACATCGTTCAGTTAGATCAGAATTGGAGGCTAGATCCATATAATATGGAGTGTGCATTGAAAGTTTAACATCCATCTCTAGACCCATCTCACCTAACTCTCTTATCTCCTGAAAGTTCTGAACTAGGCCAGATGCAAGTGTTATAAGCGTGTCATCCTCTTGAATAGGTTCGTTGGGATCAGTTATTAAAATATCCTTCTTACCTTTGGTTCTCTCTATCTCCACAATCAGATCACTAACTAATTCTAATGGAGTCAGACCTACTTCTTCTTCATCGGGGATACGTTCAATTACATTAACTCGAACCATCTGAACCTCCATAGCATTGAGGCCCAGATTATGTACATCCTCGATGCCGTCCTTCAAAGTTCTTCCTTTACAAGAAAGTGGAATGCCAGCAGGTCCAAATCTAATCATAATAATGCCACCATTTGCGCCAGGGTGCCCCTTGCGCCTTATTCATTATGAAAGATAGTGTATATAAATACTCTTCGCTTCAGAGGGCCTCAAGAAGTCATTTTCAATACTATTCTTGAAGTCTGTTATGATGTCAGAAGTATATTTACCAATGAAGTCTTTTCCATCTTTGGATGGGAATGAGCACTCAAGATGGTATAGTAATAGCTGAAAGGCTCGAACGGTGGAGAAGGAATCTTATCGACACTAGTCGGAAGAATAGACTTATAAATTTCATTGAATCGGGCGGCGTATTGCGCCTGAGTAGGCCCGATGCATCTACTATATTTCATAGATTAATAATTCGCAATGAAGAATTAGAAGTTGGATTGGATGAATGCGGTACAGATTCATCCGGTATGTTATTGTCTGATCGTGATCGCGCAGTGATAGATAGGACTTTGTTGAACCTGCGCCTCAAAGCCCGTGAAGCTCAGAGGGAGCAAGGTATCAATATATTGTTCTTAAGCATAGGTATGCTTGAATGGACAGACTCAGGAGGCCATAATCTACGATCGCCACTAATACTCATCCCCGTAGAATTACGTAGAAGCGGTCCACTACAGCCTTATCATGTAGTTTCCATCGATGAAGAAGTTACTGTAAACCCGATCCTAGCTCACAAGCTTCGCACTGAATATGGCTTAGACTTACATCACATATCTGTAGACAAAACTCCTGAAACAATAGACATTGTCATGAATCAAATAAGAGAAGTAGTTGCATCAGCAGGATGGGTAATTACTTCTGGTAACTATCTTGGCTTATTCTCATTTGCCAAGATGGCCATGTACGAAGAACTTACTACTTATAAGAATCTAGCTCTGGAGCATCCTGTAGTAAATGCATTGGCAGGCTGTCCGTCTCGTCTTTCAGTAGCTAACGTTATTACATCAAATGGCTCAAATGGTAATGGAAATTTGCCTGAAACCTATCAGGTATTGGATGCCGATTCCAGTCAACAGGAGGCTTTAGATCTTGCCAAAAAAGGAGTGAGTTTTGTACTCCAAGGCCCCCCTGGAACCGGTAAATCACAGACCATTACTAACATCATAGCTGAGGCGCTAGCTGCTGATAAAACAGTATTATTTGTCTCGGAGAAAATGGCAGCCCTGGAAGTTGTCAAAAAAAGGTTAGATGATGTAGGACTAGGAGAATATTGTATGGAGCTCCATAGTCGCAAGGCCGATCGTAAAGAAGTTGCTGCCGAACTGGGACGATGTCTCCAACTCAATAGTATAACGCCTACCGCCTCCTCCGATGTGCTAGAAGATTTTGATATATTGAAACGACGCCTAGACAATTATGTTGATGCCCTCCATAAAGTTCGCCCAGGAGTGGGGATATCATTCTATCAGATTAATTCAGAATTAGTAAGTCTTCACGCTGCTCCAGATATAGTTATCCATTTTTCAGACCTACATAATATGGGTGTTAAGGACCTAGAAACAATTGGACCATTAGTGAGAGAGATCGAAAGAGAGATTTCTACACTTAGTAAAGATCATTATCATCCCTGGACAGATTGTATATTAGATTCTTGGAAAGTAAGCATTCTTCCAGAGCTAGAGGCGCATTTGGTCTCTTGTCAAAATTATATAGAAGACGTATTAGGACTTTCATCGTCATTGGCAGAGCGTTATGATATAGAGGCGCCCTCAAGCTTAGCTGATACTACAGATTTGATAGAGCATTTTCGACTAATCACATTGGGTCCAAAGCCCGAAGCTTATTGGATTTCTAATTCTCAAGAGATTATTGATCTAATAAGCGAGCTGAGGGAAGCGTACCATGTGCTAGATAGTAGTAAGGAACGTCTACGCACTCGATATGATAAAGGTATATTATCATTAGATCTCGAAAATATATATCAGCGAATGGAAACAAAATATCGCTCTCCTCTTAGATGGCTGCGCTCTGATTATCGGCGAGATATGCGCCTTTTAAGAAAGCATCGAATATCACTAAAGAAAGTCCATCTAGAAGAAGCTACGAAAGATGTTGCAATCGCACTTTCTATAATGAAACATATGGAGGCAGTAGAGGCTCTTGAAAGCATATGTTCTCAACATTTAGGAAAATATTTCTTTGGTCGGGCCACTAATTGGGATGATCTTATAAACATATTGGAGTGGTGCGATTCCTACTTCCAGAGATATGGTGCACCTAATCATTCCTTAGAGCAATTAATTACTGGCCAGGAGATAAACATAACTACTGTAGAGATAGATGAGTTAGAAAAAGCAATATCTCTAGCGGAAAGTAATATTGACAAAGTGACTGAGTATTTTGATTTGACTGTTACCCTTGCAGGAAGATCACACTATGATGTGGATCTAGCGGAGATTGAATTATGGGCTAAGAAACATCTCGATACACTAGATCAGGCACAGGAATGGGTACACATTAATTATCTAAAGCAAGAATGCCGTAAACATAATCTACTCGACCTATTTTCTTTGGCAAAAGATGGGCTCCTTCCAGCCAGAGGATTATGGGATGCAGTAAAGAAGCGGTACTACTCACTATGGCATGATCATATTGTATCCACTGATGCCAGACTACGCGAATTAAGTAGGGAAGAATATACCGAGCTGTCGGCACGTTTCCGACTACTTGATCGTTATCAGCTTGACATTGCAGCCAGTCAATTGATTACGTTATTGCAAGGACGTAGGGAAGTTCTTCTTAGCGATCCTACTCCTGCTCTGGGAACGTCCCTATGGACATTACGGCGTGAAGTTAACCGTAAGAGAGGCCTGAGACCTCTGCGTGAGTTATTCGCACGTTCGGGGGATGCGATTTTGAAGTTGAAGCCTTGCTTACTGATGAGTCCCATTTCTGTAAGTATGCATCTTGATCCTTCACTCATCCACTTCGATCTTGTTATCTTTGATGAAGCATCGCAGATTAGGCCGGAAGACGCTATTGGGTCAATCATGCGAGGTAAGCAAATAATTATCGTAGGGGATACTATGCAGCTCCCTCCAACAGATTTCTTCCGGGAATCACTAGATGAGGATGAGGATATACCAGATTTAGAGAGTATCTTAGATGAATGTGCATCATGTCTGCCTCATAGGATGTTACGCTGGCATTATCGCAGCGAGGATGAGTCACTAATAGCCTTCTCTAATCATCACTTTTATGGAGGACGCTTATTTACTTTCCCTTCGGCAGGGATAGCAGACGGAAGGGGAGTGGATTTTGTACATGTTCCTGAAGGATTATATGATCGAAGTGCAAGTCGTCGAAATATCCAAGAAGCTGCGAAAATAGTTGACATGGTTATCCAGCACTACCAAGAGGATCCAACATCATCTATTGGAGTAGTAGCTTTCAGCGAGGCTCAGCAGATGGCTATTCTTGAAAGACTGGAATCACAAATAAGAGAGCGGCCAGAACTTGCAAGACATTTCATTGAAGGCCTCCAAGAAGAATTCTTCGTCAAGAATTTAGAGAGCGTTCAGGGCGATGAACGCGATATTATATTATTTAGCATTGGATATGGAAAAGATTCTAATGGTAGAATGCACCAGTCATTAGGTCCATTAAACAGGACAGGTGGCGAACGCCGCCTAAATGTAGCGATCACTAGAGCACGAAAGTCCTTAACAATAGTGTCTTCGATTCTTCCCCAGGATCTCAAATCCACATCAGCTGGAGTCAAGTTACTCAAACAGTTCATGGAATATGCAATGGCCGGCGGAGTTAGAGATGCTCTGCCTGTTGAAGTAGATAAGGCGCTACCTCCTCTAGATATTGCTATTATGGAGGAACTAGAAAGAGTGGGGCTAAAAGTCCATCCGCAATGGGGATGTTCTGGATATCGGATAGATCTGGCTATTGAATCGGATGGAAAAATGATTATGGCTCTGGAGACTGACGGAGCTTCCTATCGATCGTGGCCAACAACTAGGGATAGAGAGCGCCTGCGTCAGGAGATGTTATTGAAATTAGGATGGGAAGTATATCGCACATGGTCTTCCGATTGGGTAAGAGATCCAGAGGGGGAGATAGAACGGATCGTGCATTCTGTTGAGGAGGCCAAAAGAAAACAAATCGCCTCTAAGGAGATAGCTTCTACTAAACTGGAAATTGAGAATATAGCTTATGGATCAGTCAAACCAATAGAGATTGATGAGCTTGTACCGGTCAGTAGCGTGGCAAATGATCAGCAAGTATCAGAATATGAAGCTGAACAAGAGAATTCAGTAATGCCCTATACTCATGTAGATTGGAAAGACTACCCTAATCTGATAGAGCAGCTCTATACCAATCCCTCAGAAGGGTTAGCTAAAGCTATTGAAACGATAGTGACAATAGAGGGACCAATTCATCCTTCGGTAATCCATGAGCGCATTCGTGAACTATGCAAATTAACTAGCCCCGAACTAAGAGTAAGTCAGAATGAAGAAGCTAATATCATTAAACAGCTCATAGAAGAGGAACGCGTAGTTGAAAGAGATGAGTTCGTATGGCTATCCGAGATGAGTGGATCGATAGTGCGTAGCTCTACGAATGATAGACGGCGTGAATTATGGTTTGTATGCATGGAGGAATTGCAAGCTGCCATACTATACCTACTTAATGAAGGTGTTATGGATGAGAGGGAGTTAGTAAGGCGTACTACTTCTCTTTATGGATATAAGCGGTCTTCTCCAAGAGCTCATCGTAGGATACTAGAGGCTATAGAGGAACTTATCTCATTAGGGCAGCTAACTCATACTGGAGGATTAATTAGGAAGGTAAACTAAGGCGCGCTGGCTCCCCTGCATTAGTAGGGAAATCTTTATAACATACTTGTCCATTAGCGCCTTCTACGACAGTGTCGAGGGAGTCAGAATGAAGAAGATTCGTAAGACAGACCCCAACTTAGTAACTCTCATCGGAGATCTGAAGAGAGAGAGTAGGGAAGGGGAGGTCGCAATCTGGCGAGACATTGCTCAGCGTTTAGAAAAGCCCAGCCGTAATTGGGCAGAAGTAAATCTGAGCAGACTTGATAGATATGCGCAGGACGGAGATATCGTCGTTGTCCCAGGCAAAGTCCTGGGTGCCGGCAGAATCAATAAGAAGGTCACCGTCGCCGCGTTCAGGTTCTCCACCTCAGCCGCTAAGGCTATTGATGAGGCGGGAGGTAAGCGGATGACCATACCTGAGCTGGTGAAGGAGAATCCTTCTGGCAGCAAGGTAAGGATCATGGGGTGATCTAAATGGTCGTCGTAATTAATGCAGAAGGACATATATTAGGTCGGCTCAGCACTCACGTCGCTAAGTGTCTTCTCAACGGAGAGGAAGTCGTCGTAGTTAATGCCGAGAAAGCCATCATCACTGGCTCACGAGATGAAATACTCAATAGATACCGTGCAAAATACGTGAGAGGAACGAGTACTAATGGACCGTTCTTCCCTAAAAGAGCTGATCTCATCGTTAAAAGAACTGTTCGCGGAATGATCCCATTCAAGCGACCTACTGGAAGAAACGTGTATAGAAACCTAAAGGTATTCATTGGAGTACCTAAGGAACTTGAGAATATTGATATGATGAAGATTGAGTCCGCCACCAATATATGGACTGATAAATATGTCACGCTCGGGGAAGTATCCAGACATCTAGGATCTAGGGTGAGGTGACCATATGGTAGAAGTAATCAATACTAGTGGAAAGCGGAAAGAATCTATTGCCAGAGCCGTGGTAAAGAAGGGTAGTGGTAAACTCCGCATCAATAATGTACCTATAGAGGTCTTTGTCCCCGAGATCGCTCGATTCAAAATCATGGAGCCCATGACTCTGGCCGGCGATAAGGTGGAGAACGTAGACATCAATGTCAACGTGCAAGGCGGAGGATATATGGGACAGGCTGAAGCAAGCCGAACTGCAATTGCTAAGGGCCTAGTGGCTTTCCTTCAAGATGAGGAATTAGAGCACATATTCAAGCAATATGATCGCTCATTGCTTATCAGTGATTCGCGCAGAAAGCTTCCCAAGAGACCTCAGGGACGTGGCGCAAGAAAGAAGAGGCAGAAGTCCTATAGGTGATCTACATGATGGTTCCAGTAAGGTGCTTCACATGCGGTAAGGTCATTGGGGGCATATACCCCACATATCTTAAGAGGGTACAGATGGGAGAGGAACCTAAAGCGGTCCTCAACGACCTCGGATTGAAGCGCTATTGCTGTCGCCGCATGATCGTTGCCCATGCTGATCTCGTAGATGAGGTCATTCCTCTGGGATAAACTCTTAAACCTCTTCACTATAACCCCTTTACAACATGGGTCTGTGGGGTAGCTTGGTATCCTTCCAGCTTGGGGTGTTGGTGACTCCGATTCAAATTCGGACAGACCCACCATATTTTAATCCAAACATTTCATAATGTAGACTATATCTTATATCATAATTATGGCATCGAAATTTAAATTCAGAAACTCACATCATATTTAGATTTACTACATCTAGCGTAACTAATACTATGACTTTTGTGAATAATAGCAATAAACTATCTTCATGAAATTGTTGTGCAGTTATATAATCTATTTAAATTCTTTACAGATCCCTATATAATCAATGGCGATAAACAACATATTGTAGTTCTTATTTTAGAATGGTTCCGATATAAAATTTATATAAATACATTCGTAATGAATAGTATATTCAAAATGTTGAAAGGTATGAAAAGGACTACTGCTGTAATCATATTCCTAATCATCATCGTAACTATACCTATCGATGTATCAGCAGATAGAATAAGCGAAGTTGTGACAATTCAACCCGGAGAATATGAGACTTATGAGTTCAAGTATTCGAGTAGGATTTGGTTGACATATGACGTAGAAGTATTGAGTGGCCCCAATATTGACGTGATTATTACCAATGAGGAGGGACTTAAACAAATTCAAGATCCGTTCTTGAAAATGTCTTATATCTCCTCATACTCTAAATTAGATACTCGACATGCCCGCTTTTCAGATAGGATAGAAAGTGGCCATTATTTTATTATTATTGATAACTCTAATATAGGTAATGCTAAACCTAATGATCAGCCAGTCGAAGTATTATATTCAATAAATACAAAAAGAGCTGATTTTCTAAACCCATTCGCATCGCTGAATACGATTGACTGGGCTAAAATACTGATTTTGGCCGTATTGATAATAATTACCATAGCTGTGATAACTATGCGCAATTCTAATTCTGATGATGTTTTGCCACATGATCAATCTCACCAACTACAATTATATCATTCAAAGAACATGGTGACGATTTATCCAAACTGCTCATCTCATATATCTCCGGATAGCGAAATTTGCGAGGCCTGTGGTAAACGACTATAGTGTTTAATTCATCACTCATAATCACTACACTGTCGTAAATAATAACTATCTGTAGTGTACGTGTATTAGTATTGTAACTGTATGAAAAAGAATCAATTGCCAAGTGCATTTGTCCTTAATATGGAGACTAATGGTCTTGGCATAGCTCGAATACTGGGCCGTAGAAAGATCCCAGTTGTTGGCGTTGATCATCGTTCAAATCAACCAGGCATGCGATCGCGATACGTCAGAGCACTATTATGTGAAGATATTCTGAAGGAACCCGATGCAGCACTAGAGACTCTGATGGAAGAGAGTGAAAAACTTGACGAGAAGCCCGTTATATTTCCTGCCTCAGATCCTGCAGTATTATTTATATCTAGGAACCGAAATAAGTTGGCTAATGGCTTTCAATTGATCGCTCCTCCAGAAAAGGTGGTGGAATCTATGGTCAATAAGCGCCTCCAATATGAAGAGGCAATACGACTGGGTATTCCCATGACTGAGACCTTCTATCCTAGCTCGATGGATGACGTAGAGGAAGGCGTGAAGAGATTACGATTTCCTGCATTCATCAAGCCATTGTATTCCCATTTATGGTATCCAGTCTTTGGCGTTAAAGGCTTCATTGTTAAAGATGCTGTAGAGTTGAAGAAACAGATGGCTAAGGTCTTTGAGGCAGGTCAGGAAGTCATGGTCCAGGAAATTATTTGGCCACCAGGTAAGGGTTTTTTTAATGCCGGAGCATACATAGGTAGAGATGATTATATTTCACCAGTCATCACCTGGCAGAAGGTTAGACAATATCCTCCTAACTTTGGTGTAGCATCATTAGCCATGAGCTGCCATCAGCCAGAAATAGCTGAATTGGGCATGAAATTCATGAAAGGATTGGGTTATCGAGGAATAGCCTCAGTAGGCTTCAAGAGAGATGAGAGGGATGGGGGCTGGAAGTTGATTGAGCTCAATGCGCGTACATGGATGGCTCATGAATTATCAGATGGGGCAGGAATACCCTTAGTCTATCTGCAATATTTAGATCTCATTGGAAAACCAAAGCCGGATCTGAAAGATTTTCGTGATGGTGTGCGATGGTGGGACTGCATGAGTGACACCGATTCATTCTGGAGATTGCGCCGTAGAGGAGACATCACAACAAGTCAGTGGATACGTTCATGGTTTGGATCGGACGTGTGCTCTCACTGTGCTTTAGATGATCTTCGACCCATGATATACCATTATGGCTTTGGGATTAATGCAATGAAACTGATAGTAAATCTTCTCAAAATGAAAATTGATGAAGACGATGTATTTTCAGATGGTGCGCAAGTATATACTAACTCCGCTAGTGAAAATATCAAGCATCCAGATATCGATATAGATGATCATATGAGCTGACTTCGAAATAAAATAAGGAAGAGGTTTTATAAGGAGATTATTTGCCGCCTCTCTCTCAGAGTTCGTAATTTTTGGGATTAAATGCAGGCACATCAGCATATTCCTTGAGTGCCCAGTCTACGAACTTTCCTTCTTCACTAGGTAGTGATCTGAGATCAAGGAGTATTCTGTCTAGAGCATCTTTCTCCTGAGCACTAAGTTTCAACTTACCTTCGTTACTAGACTCCTCTATGAGTTCCGCAGCCTTCAGACCCGCGGCCTTAGCACGCAGGTAATAACTACCATTGTTCTCTACAATTGCCTGCCCGATCTTGTACGCATTATCGAAGGATAATATGAATGCTTCAGGCGATCGGAATCGATCCGAGGCGACATATATGTCACGCAATGTCTTTTCAGACTTAAGCTGCTTTGATGCATTCATGAGTGCAGCCTCGTAGCCTATTACACCTAACCAGCATTGAACAGATGAACCACCGAACTCAGGATGGTATTCTACCGATTCATTCGACCATAGATCACATGTTTGTGCTATTAGGTTGCCCATCATATCACAGTGGGCACACTGGGCACCTTTCCCTTCCTGTGAGGAGGGGAAGCCTGATATAGCTTTGACAATTGGTCCCTCATAGCCACAATCTTTATCAGGCCCAGTAGCTCCACATTCATATGCAACTAATGTTCTAGCAGCAGCAATCGCCCTAGTTACAGCCGCAAACGTTCTTGGGATATCTCTATCCATATATCCTCCGGCCATGAACATCGCAGTATTGGCACCAGCACAGTTAGTATCTCCGCCTGGAACTATGTTATTCTTATTGGCGATATCCACTATCTGTGGCCATAGCCATTCCATATCTAAACTTCCAAGATATCCAATTCCAAAAAGCCAACCTTTAATATCCTGACGAACAACAGCATGATCTGCTACTTCTTTTCCACCAACTGATTCAATAGAGATTACATCTGCACCATTACTGGCAGCGACCTCAAAGGCCCTCATCATCTTCTCAGGATACGTGTGTTTCGTATCCATTCCTAATCTTAGGCCCTCCTCATGTAGTCTCGGATCTGCAATGGTATGTCGAATAGCACAAGCAATGCCATACTCATCATGATATTCTTGCATGATCTCTTTTTGACCTATCACTACTGGCTTCTCGAATTTTTCTGGATCGTTGACCATCTGGAAAATATGTTCATTTTCTATCTGGATGGCAGGGAATCCTAAAGTGATTGCTCGTTCCAACACATCCTTGGTGATATAGTCTACATATTCCCTTACAAGGGACTCGGGAGTCTTCTCAGTACCTGGTCTCGGAGCAAAATTTATTTCCGGGACAACAAACCCTGCTCCAACTTTGAGACCAAGGCCATAGTGTTTGGGATGTTTTGACTCTCCAAAGACCATTTCGTCTGCAGAGCTGTATGCCATTTTTTTAAATTCATTAACGCTCATCCATCTCACTCCTCATTCGCTCCCAGATAAGATTCCGTCCCACTTATCACGAATCTTTTTCCAATCCCAACCATCTAGGGCCTTATTGACTAAATTGGGCCCGTTGGCTGCCTTATCAGCATAGATCCCTAATGGATATGATTCGACATATTCCCTATTGACAGCACCGCCCGCACAGATGAACGGAGTTTCTACACCATTAATCTGCAACTTTTCTGCAATCCTTGGGAAAGCAGACATTGTTGTAGTCATTAGTGCAGTGCCAGTAACCACTAGAGGTTTACGCTCGGTCACTTTATCGACTACATCATCCACAGCTACATCTTTTCCCATATCTAATACGCTGTAGCCATTAGATTTTAGCAATACGGCAGCAATATTCTTACCTATATCGTGAGGATCACCTTCGGCAGCATGCATAATAATTTCTCCTTTAGTTCTCCTCCCTGCACCCAGCGCTTCTTCAGCCAGCTTAATGCCACGATCCATCGCATCGGCTGATACCATGACATGAGGGAGATAGTAGATCCCACGATTGTATAGCTCAGAGACTGCATCCATTCCTTTCAATAATCCTTTCTCAATGACATCTTCAGGAATGTTATCTTTTAGGGCCGCAGAGACATTTTCCTCGATGGTTTTATACTTCATATGGAGGACATCCTCAGCTACCTTCCTCAAGATAGGGTCCTTCGGAAGATGTTTTTCCGCAATTGTTTCCGGCTTCTCCTTTGACTCGGCTATGATATCATATCGAGTCAGGAGTGCATCGGAACTTATGTTGTCAAAATCCAACATCCTATCATTCTCCTCTTATTCAGCGAATTTTCCGCCTTCATTCGCCAAATATTAAGTTGGATTACATGATATTTAAAGAATAGTCCTTCATAATATAATTATAATTAGATAATTAATTTTTAACATATTATAAGTGTCTCTTAAAGGAGTTGGCCAAGATGTCTGTCCAGTATTATGCCTAAATTTGAGACTTGCTAGATATCTGCTCTGATTCAATTTATGCTCATGATATTTGAAACTAGTCTCCACTCATAACATATATACAATAACATTTAATTCAATATTATAGGTAAATAATATTGGATCGTGAGCTGCGACATTATAGAAATAGCATCCGATGCAGATAATTTCGGTTGTTTATTTCTTAAAGAGATTGAGAGTTAGATAGTAATTTTTCAGCGCGGATCCCTCTACTACCGTTTCTCAATATTATTTAAAGCGCCTTCTCGCCTCAATAACTTCCGTTTAACAGCTGAGCCACCAACTGCTGAATAATTTCCCAGACCTCCCCTAGCCGGCACTACTCTATGACAGGGGATCACTATAGGTATTGGATTTTTGGCACATGCACTGCCCACAGCTCTGGCGGCGCCTGGTCGACCTAATTTTTGTGCTAAATCTCCATATGTGATCGTTCTCCCAATTGGGATATCGCGCATTGCTTTTAATGCCTCATCAGCAAAGGGTGATACATTAACGACAAGTGATATGTCTCGCAAATCATCTTTTCCTGTAGAGATATGCTCCATTATGCGGTGCAGAATCGGATGATCTGAGTGATATTTATCAGGCCTTATATCGGAAAATTTGATAGACGTTATTTGGTCTCCTCTTAGAGTCATGACTACATATAGTCCAAGTTCTTCACTGAACTGCGCATAGATTTCATCCTGTTCCTCATTTGTAATCTGATTTTCTTGATTTTCAGGCACCGAATACATGACTCAACATAAAGTATGAAATTCTATCGATCCTCCTAGGAAGTAAATATCTATAATGAAAACTCATATACAAGCTATGAACTCGAAGGAGCGCTTCCTTGCTGCACTTGAGCTCGATGCTGTCGATAGAGTTCCCTTATTTTACCAACATTTGGGTGCAGCCAAATGGTTGCTACAAAATACAGGATTGCGAATACGCGATGGATTTCATAACCCTAAGACATTTGCTGAACTCGCTATGGCAGCCTATGATATGTATGGTTTCGACAATGTCATGGCAGGATGGGGCGATTTATTAGTCGCAGCCAAGGCTCATGGCATGGAGTGGAAATTTCCTGAACGTGATTTCTATCCACGTCCTACTAAATATGTCGACATGACTGAGATAGATAACATTCAGCCAGTAGATCCTTTGGAAGATCCTACATGGTCAGTACTAATACGCGCAACCGAGATAATGAAGGATCAGATAGGTAATGAAGTAGCCATCATCGGATGCGTAGAAACACCCAATATGATAGCCTCAGAAGTGGTGGGAATGGAGAATTTATTAATGGGCTGCTTAATGGATCCTGATATAATTGCTAAATTACTCAAAACTATAACTCAATCAGTCATTCGATATGGTGAAGTCGTCAATGAGGTGGGCGTTGATGGTGTATTTATGGAGGGATCTATGGCTGGGGGAGAAATGGTAGATGTCTCCATGTTTGAGCAATTTGACGGGAAATATATCGCACAAGTGATTGATTCGTACAAATCTATGGGACTCAACGTATTATTGCATAACTGTAGTGAGCAACCATTTTGGAAAGAGCAATTAGAGACAGGACCTACGGCTATACACTTACAGCTCTCCTCAGTACCAATCTCAGAGGTTGCTCCAGCAGTAAAGGGTAACACCTGCCTCATAGCAGGTATAGAGCACCGTGAGTTACTTCTCAATCATACTCCTCATGAGGTAAAGGTTGCAGTGCGAAGAACCATTGAGGAATGGGGACGTGATCCTGGATTAATAATGGGACCGGGCTGCGAATTACCGTATAGGGTTCCACTGGATAATATAAGGGCGTTCAGGGAGAGCGTGGAACAGTATGGTAAAATGTGATCATTGGCGAGTGAGTGAATTATTAATTATGTAATTATGGTTATAGATTCATAATTAATATCTTATCAGTTATCTATTTCCTTTCTCTACTTTTTCATAAAGTATTCATCAAAAAGTAGCTAATCAGACATTAGTTTAATTAATTCTATAACAGAAATTTTTGGCTATAATTGTTTATTTATGGGTGAGCCAGATGCAACCGATGATCATGCCTAAGAGTGTGTCGTAACACAGCTGATTCTGCATCATACCTTTCCATTCCAATTATCAAAAGAGATACTGGGATAGAAAATCACCTCTATAATGGCGGATTTTGAAGCCTTAGCTCTGTCAAACAGAGAGGGATGCGTATTGAGTACGAAGATGACTAAGTTAGTCGCAGTGCTCTCAGTCTTCACATTGTTGGGGATGGGGGCACTCCTCGTAACTAGCACAACGACTATGGCGGCATCCTCCTCCCATGAATTGGGGAGGGTGACCGTTTCCGGCACCGATATACTCATAGATGGTGCTAAGACCGATCAGAAATTCTTCGGCGTGGTTGATTCCACTGCCCTTGCTTTCGCTATTGAAAATTACATCAACGGCAACAAGGGTGTTGCCGGTTGGACTTCAGTGTTCAATGGGCCCGATACAGGTAAGCGGATGCCCGTGACTCCAAATGATACTCCAGATGCATTCTGGAATCAGTATTTCGCTCAGATGGCATACTACGATTACAACCTGATCCGCATAGGTCCTCATGACTATTGGGGAACTAAATTGTCGTATGACGCCTGGAATAATCACCAGGAGCAATTCTACGACATTCTCCATAGTATGTGTTACTATGCGGAGTATCATGGCATATGGTTGAGCTTTAGTATGGGCGGATCACAGCAGTTCCCAGCCTTCAATTTCAATGGTGCTGGGAATGTATTCGTACCTGGCTCTCAGGCGTTCAATAACTACATCGAATATACTAATGCCATAATGGTAGAGTTGGAAGATTGGAACTCGATCTTCATGTATGATGTATTTAATGAGCCAGACCATGATCAGGTTTACAAGGCCTACTGGCAACACAGTGGAGGCAAGCAGGCGTTCAACACCTGGGCCAATGCCGTAGCTGCTGCTACATCTGGTATTACAGAACACCCACGCAATATGGGTGTGGCCGGTTTCGGAGTGATGTTCGGAATGAATCAGGAGGACTTTAACCTCGCTACGGGACATACCGATTTCGAGATCCTCCATCGTCACTACTATGGTAGTAATACTGACAGATACAATTTCGAAGCACCTGAAAAATGGGCTAGAGAGATTGGTAAGCCATTAATGTGGGGAGAATTGGCCAATAATGGCCCATATCCACTAATTAGATATGAGTTCGGAGAACAGGCTATATGGGATGCAGGCGGACAGTTGATCACTGCTATGGTGGCAACAGGAACTCCTGGATATCCATACTACGGAGGAGCTAGCAGCGATGCTCCAGTTCCCCGGCCTGCCGATTACACTGGTAAAAGGATGGAATTCATATCCAACCCCATAACTGAAGCAACTGTTGGGCACAAGTATGAGTATGCTTTGAAGATCAGCCGTAATGCTGATCTCAGCCTATCTACTAATGCACCATTCTTGGAGCTCGATGTGGAGACTAGGATACTATCCGGTGTCCCAGATACACCAGGCGAATATGATGTCACTATAATTGCTGATGACGGCATTAATCGCGTAGAACATGTCTACACCTTAACTGTAAAAATCGGTGGATTAGTTAGCATCATTGCAACTCCTATAGGTGACAAGACGTATTCATTAGAATACACCAAGGATGAATCTATAAAGGATATATCGAATGTGAAATGGAACCTAGGCGATGGTAATGAATCTGATCAGCCTTCTATCATCAAAGAGTATGAAGAAGGAGAATATAAGATAGGTTTAGAGGCCGTCGACCAAGAAGGTCATGTTTACAGCACTGAATATATGCTGGATGTCAAGGCCAAGAAAGATGTTCCACCCACTGCTGGTGCAATAGGGGCTGGAGGATTTAATCCTGCCATCCTCGCTTCGATCTTACTTTATGGGATTGTGATCGGTGCCTTTGGATATGTCGAGCTTAGGAGGCGCGACAGATTCTAAGTTAAACTTTTTCCAACACTCTTTATTTTTTATTATTATTTGAGTAACCGTGCATTGATAGCTACAATTACTGTGCTTGCACTCATTAGTATAGCTCCAATTGCGGGCGATAGTATTATGCCATATCCGCTTAAAACACCCGCTGCTAGTGGAATTGCTACAGCATTATAACCAGTGGCGAATAACAAGTTCTGCTGCATTTTAGAATATGTTTTTCGAGAGAGAGATAATACTTTTACAATATCTCTGGGATCATTTTGAACTAGTATAATATCAGCCGATTCTATTGCTACATCAGTTCCTCCACCTATAGCGATGCCTAGATCTGATTGTACTAAGGCAGGTGCATCATTTATTCCATCTCCAACCATAACAGTCGGCCCATCTTTCTGGATCATTTGTACGATAGAAGCCTTATCATGAGGTAGTACCTCTGCATAATATTCATCTAATCCAAGCTCTTCGGCTACCGATTTAGCAACAAATTTGTTGTCTCCAGTTAACATGATGGTCCTGAGACCCATCTCTTTCAGATCAGATACTGCCTTCTTTGATTCTGATCTAATAATGTCAGCTAATGCAATTGCGCCGATGACATTATTGTCGGCAATGATGAAAATTACAGTATTTCCATGAGAGGCTAATTTCTCAGCTCGATCATCTGGCAATGGCAGGCCAAGTTCACGTAATGGGCCTGGTCCCATTACTTGTATTTTTCTTTCATTTATTGTACCTTCTACTCCCTGACCTGCTGATGCTTTAAAATTAGTTACTGGATGTATATCAAGCCCTTCCTGAGAAGCTCGTTGAACAATAGCTGAGGCTATAGGATGTTCAGATAATGACTCTACTGAGGCAGATAGACTCAACACATCAGCCTTAGAATTGTTTTCATAAGTCAGTATGTCGATAACACCCAGCCTCCCCTCTGTCAGAGTACCAGTTTTATCAAATATTATTGCATTGATACCTCTAGCTTCTTCGAATGCTTGTCGTTCCCTTATGAGAAAACCGGAGCTAGCAGCTAATGCAGTAGAGACTGCCACCACTAAGGGGATAGCTAGACCTAAAGCATGAGGGCAGGATATTACCATGACTGTAACAGATCGTTCCATGGCGAAGCTAGTATCATTGCTGATGATAATCCAGGCAGTGAACGTTAATATGCCAGCAGCCACTGCTACGATAACTAAGATCATAGCAGCGCGATCTGCAAGGTTCTGGGTGCGCGAACGACTTTCTTGTGCTCTCTCTACAATATTTATCACTTGATTGAGATATGTCTCTTCTCCGATGCGACGAACCTCAATTATTAGTGATCCTCCACTGTTGACTGACCCTCCTATAACTTCTCTACCTTCACTAACTGCTACTGGCATCGATTCACCAGTGAGTAATGATTCATCCACATGAGATGATCCTTCTTTGATGACGCCATCTGCCGGTATTTTCTCCCCAGGCTTTACTAAAACTAGATCTCCTATCGCTAGCTCATCTATTTTCACATCTTCTGTTTTACCATTGACAACTAGGTGTGCGATAGATGGCATTACTTTTGCCAATTCTTCTAAAGCTTTTGACGCACCCATTATTGATCGCATTTCAACTAGATGGCCAATTAGCATGACGTCGATTAGTGTTGCCAATTCCCAGAATAATATATCATTTCCAAATCCAAACACCGTTGCGGAACTATAGAGATATGCGACAGAAATTGCCAGACCAACTAGCGTCATCATGCCTGGCCGACGTTCGGAGAGTTCATCTATCAGTCCTGTTAGAAACGGCCATCCGCCATAGAAATAAATTGCAGTAGATAGTATGAATAAAAGTAATAAATCTCCCGGGAAATCAAGTGAGTATCTAAACCATCCTTGTATCATCGGAGATAGTGCTAAAATAGGCACGGATAATATTATGGAAACTACAAACCTCCGCCAATAGTCAGTAATCATAGCAGAATGATCAGCGTGACCTCCATTTTCATGAGATGTGTGAGAAGATGGCGGATCCGAGGGAGTATTTATATTAGGATCAGAATGATCGTGACCCGTTTTATTTAGAGCATTATTATCTCTGACATCATGCTCTTGGCGATCATTCATGAATACGAATTGTATGATAAGAGTAATTATTCTTTCTAAATCATCGACCCTTCAACCATCGTCGCATACGAGGTAGTAATGTCATTGTACGGCTATATTGGCCTCCAAAGATCATATTTAGTAGGCCATGAGACAGTTCAAGATTTTCTCGCCCATATGGATGCCACCATAACTCTCTAGAGAACTTCCCCCTATCTACATGTACATGATGAGATTCCAATAATTCAGAGAATCCTTCTATTCCATGAGTATGACCAAATCCGCTATCTCCCCTCCCACCCCATGGTGTGGATGCAAGGCCGTAGGTATATCCTACATTATTTACATTGATCGTACCTCCAGTCAACCTCTCGGCGATCATTTTTCCCATCGCTAGATCAGATGTCCATACTGATCCTGAGAGCGCATATACAGAATCATTTGCCATTGAGATGGCTTCTTCTACTGACTGGAATTTATGAATAGTTACAATAGGCCCAAATATTTCCTTTTGCACTATATCAGATGAGTGTGGTAAATCTATTATCGCAGTGGGTTCAAAAAAATATCCTTTAACTTCTAGATACTGCCCTCCAAATAAGATTTTCCCGCCTTGTTCCACTGCTCTTGAGACATGGACCTTCATCTCATCTACAGCATCCTCATCAATCAATGGACCCATACCTATCTCAGGATCATTTAGACCATAACCAAGCTTTATCCGAGATACATTATCACGGAATAAGTCTAAAAATAAGTTATAGACTTCATCGTGAACGTATATTCGTTTAATGCAGGCACACGTCTGTCCAGCATTTACATAACAGCCCCATGCTGCAGCCTCTGCAGCGCGGTGTAGGTCGGCATCGGCCATCACAATCATTGGATCCTTTCCTCCAAGCTCCATAGTCACAGGAGTGAGCCTATTTGCAGCATCAGCCATGATTTTTTTACCAACTTCGGTACTTCCAGTGAAAATTATCCGATCAATGGCCGATGACGTGAGCGCATTGCCGACACTCCCTCCACTTCCAAGCACTACCTGTATTAAGTGTTCCGGCACACCAGCAGTAACAAATGCATTCTGAACTTCTAGACCGCTGAATGGCGTGGCTGAGGATGGTTTCAGTACAACAGAATTTCCTGCAGCAATGGCCATAACAGCTTGAGAAAATGGTATTCCATAAGGATAATTCCAGGGTGAAATTATCACTATCACTCCAAGAGGGCGGGGCTGAATATAGGATCGCCGGCCCAAGTACTTCATCATTGGAGATAATTTACCAAACGAGATATTCTTAGGTTGAAAAAGTGATGGCATCATCTCTATCGAATACATTGTCGCGCTGAGTGCACTCATAATATCTGCGTTCATTGCCTCCACTCGAGGCTTACCTGTTTCCTCGCAAATCACTCTAACGATATTATCTACATTGAGCACTACGTGTTTCTGTAGTCGCTTCAATATGCCTATGCGTTCCTTTAGAGGGCGCGCAATCCATTCTGCCTGAGCCATCTTAGCATCCTGGATTATTAAGGATATGTCATCTGGAGACGTTCTATTCAGTTCTCCTACTAATTCTAATGTAGCAGGATTGTACTTTATGATACGATCTGATGTAGTTGACACATTCCAGTTAATGTAGATTAAACATGAATATTGTTCTCTTCTGAAGAGCTGTTTTCATTATAACGCATAAATTGTCACAAAATTAGCTATTATTACATCGATTTATTTATCAAGCCTATCAGCCTATTCCTGATAAGTGATTATATGGCCGTCCGGAAAATCATAGAGATCGATGAATCAAAGTGCGATGGCTGTGGCCAATGTGTACTAGCCTGTGCAGAGGGAGCGATAGAGATACGCGATGGTAAGGCCAGGATCATTAGCGATGATTTATGCGATGGCTTGGGAGATTGTTTAGGAGAATGTCCGCAGGGTGCTCTCATAATAGTAGAGCGAGAAGCTGCTGAATTTGATGAAGAAGCGGTCAAAAAACATCTATCTCGCGGAGCAAGGAAATGCCCATCTGCTGACTCCATGGTAATTCATCCTATGGGGCATACTAGGATACTTTCTCAGGGAGACTCAGAACTTACAACATGGCCAATAAAGATGCAGTTAATAAGCCCTAGGGCATCTTACTTCGAGAATGCTCGCTTACTATTGGCTGGCGATTGTACAGCATTTACCTTTGCATCCATGCATTCTGATTTCATAAAGGGAAGAGTGGTTATCATAGGCTGCCCCAAGTTTGACGATAATGATGCTTATATCGATAAGTTATCCGATATTCTAGTCTCAAATGATATTCAGGAAATTTCATTGATCCATATGGAAGTTCCCTGCTGTAAAAATCTCAAGCGATTGGTTGATGTTGCTATCAAACGCACCTCATCAACCGTGCCACTACGTTCCTACACAGTGCGCAGGACTGGAGAGATCATCGAGGATACAGATTGATACATTCTCGACTCATTACATCCAATAATTAGAAGAATTTGGATGTATCATCCATCATCAAAAACTGCCCCAAAAACCCTTAATAGCTTCCCTAAAATGCCAAAGTTGGATCAATCATCCAACTGAGGTCTGTAGATGAAGGCGGCAGTATTATGCGCCCCAGGAGAACTTGAGATAAGAGAAATCGATGATGCGCTATGTCCAAAAGGAGGAGCGCTTATTCGTGTGGAAGCATGTGCAGTATGTCCATCTGACATTAAAATGCTCAGAGAGGGACATCGCGATCTCTCCTATCCTAGAACGCTGGGACATGAAGTAGTAGGCGAGTTGATAGAAGTTGACACGATCGAGGCACCACCTATAGGATCACGAATTCAAATATGGCCTGGCATAGTGTGTAATGAGTGTCCATCCTGCCTCACTGGAATTGACAATATATGTACTCAGCAAGGCATATTTGGTTTCAATTATGATGGCGGATTTGCCGAATATATGGCTATACCGCCGGGGAGTATTCAACGAGGCCTTAACGTTGTATCTGGAAGTATAGATGCAAACACAGCAAGCCTGACAGAGCCACTAGCATGCTGTGTACACGCTCATAATATGTGTCAAACTTCAGAGAGTGAGTATGTGCTAATCATTGGTGCAGGTCCCATGGGCCTACTACATACTATGCTCACCCTATCGATTGATGCTAGGCCAATAGTAGTTGAGCCCATAGAGGAGAGGAGGAGATTGGCTGAACAGCTTGGCGCATATGTCTTAGATCCTTCTGAAAATCTATCTAAAGATGTGTTGAAGCTAACAGGCAGAGGTGCTGATATAGCCATGCTCGCAACTCCTTTGGCTGACATATCCGAAGTTATGCGCTCTATGGCCCCGCGTGGCCGAGTATGTGTCTTTTCTGGCCTTCCATTAGATGATGGGATTAAACCTATTAATCTGAGGCATTTGCACTATAATGAGCTGACTCTTGTCGGAGCCTATGGCTGCACCAGCCATTCCAATAAGCAAGCATTGGAACTCATCTCCTCAGAAACGATTGATGTAGGTCGATTGATCACTATGAAAACCGACCTTGAGCACTTAGAAGATGGCTTCCTTCATGTCGAGAAGCGTGAAGGATTAAAGTGTATCATAACAGAATTTTAGAGGTGTGTGAATGAGTGATAAGAAGAGAGAGTTCGGAGCAGTAATTAACAAATTAATGAGTGGATCAAATATCAATAGAGAAGATGCTAAGAATATGTTTAGGCAGATATTACTAGATGAGCAACCAGACCTACAACAAGGAGCATTCTTAGCAGCCATAACAGCTAAAGGGGCGACTCCTCAAGAAATAGCAGGGTCATGGGAAGCTATCTACGAGATAGATACTGTTAAAGTCAATCTTAACGTGGATACTCCCTTATCTGACAATAGTGGAACCGGAATGGATACATTAAAAACTTTCAATATATCCACCGCGGCAGCCATAGTTGCGGCTGCTGATGGCGTAGTGATGGCAAAGCATGGTGCACGAGCGATTACATCTCGTTGTGGCACAGTTGATATTGCCGAGGCTCTTGGAGTGGATATGGAATGCAGCGTTGATACAGTAAAGAGATCCATAGAGACTGTAGGTATTGGAATGTTCAATGGATCTAGTCCGCTAGTTCATCCTGTTGCACTAGGCCGCATTTTATCGCAGATAAGATTTGGTACTATCTTGAATATTGCAGGATCATTAGCTAACCCTGCACTACCCAAGTATGGAGTTCGAGGAGTTTATTCGAAAGAAATGCTTGCCCCTACACTCAAGACGATGCGAGAGATAGGATACGAAAGAGTTATGGTCTTTGCTGGAACAAATAATGATGAAAGTAAAACCATGGATGAACTATCTACTCTAGGTTCAAGTCGAATTATAGAATACAGTTCGAGGGGAAACAGTATAGAATATACAATCACACCTGAAGAATTAGATATTAAGAGGTCTAAAGATTGTGAACTCTTGGCTGCAGATAGTATAGAAGAAGAGGCATTGCGGCTCCTAAGAGTACTCAGTGGTGTAGATAGAGGAGCCCGTCAGGATATAATTTGTCTAAATGCTGCTCCTCTTCTGTATATGAATGATCGCGTTTCAGATCTCATCGAAGGTGTAGAACGAGCAAGGAGTATAATTGAGAATGGTCGAGCTATTGAGCGCTTACGATCATGGACAAAAATGCAGAATGAGGATGTAGCTGGGGAGGAGCGTCTGGAAGAGTTGTTAAGCGCAGCTAGTACTGCTTAAGTAAAACCAAACCAAAAGATCATGGCCCTTAGAGCGAGTTTATGCGCTATGGGCCTAATATCTTTCCTTCAGTCTATTCTCTGGAAGCTCTCCTTTCTTCGTATTCGTCAACTTCATCCTCAGCAGTAAAAACTACAGTGAATCGCTGTGGTTTATCTCTAAATGAGACAATAGGATCCTCGGATACTTCATGTAATTTTAGAATGTAATCTCTTAAGAACTCCAAGTCCTCAGTCGATGTAGAAGGATCAAATTTGAAGAAAAATGTATGAATGTCTTTGATACCATCATGAAAATAACGAAAATCCGATTGATTCATCAATTCTCTAAATCTAGGAGCTCCTTTCCTACGCTTAGATAACTCTAGTAATTGTTCCCGCCATACATGCCCAATTGTAACTGGCACTGCCTCTACTCCTAATACTTTCCACATGCAATGTACAATAAATCCAGGATAAATAAAACATCGGCTCAGTAATAGATTTTGTAAAGGCCAATGATAAGTATAACTGCACCATTGAGGATATTATGAAGGTTCATCTCCCAGATCATTCTCATTGTATGAATTGTGGTGATCCAGTCATATTTGGAAAGGAGTTCTGCTCAAGTCAATGTCAATTAGAGCGAGAGGGCGAGAAGAAGAGAGTTAGGCGACGGAATCTAATATTCTATATTGTGGCGATAGTTGCGATATTGTTCGTTTGGTTGTATAGTTACATATTGTAATTCAAAGTATTGCATTTGCCACTCGAAGTGCCTGTACAGTGATTCCTACATCATGCACTCTAATGATAGATGCTCCATTCATTGCAGCCACTATTGCTGAAGCTACCGAGCCACCGACTCTATCCTCTGGTCCTGCCCCAGATAGTTGTCCAATGAATCGCTTTCGTGATGCGCCCATTAGTATGGGTGCACCAAGGCAGCGAATTTCACGGCAACGACGGATCAGTTCTACATTATGTTCAAGAGTTTTGCCGAATCCTAAGCCAGGATCAACGATGAGTCTTTTGCGATCAATGCCTCTATTTTCAGCACTCTCTATTCGTTTGTTAAGATACCATATAACATCGGATACTACGTCATTATAGTCAGAAATGTTTACTTCAGCATGCATATTCATAGGCTCTCCCCTCATATGCATAATAATAGCTGCTGCATCAGTATCTCTAATTGCAGATACCATATCATTATCCCTTAATCCATTTATATCATTTACAATGGATGCACCGGCCTCTACAGCCTCCCTTGCAACCCTGGCTTTCATAGTATCTATGGATATTGGGATATCAATGGTTGATGCTATCTCTTCTATTACAGGAATTACTCTGGATAATTCTTCCTCCACACTGATTGGAGTCCATCCAGGCCTGGTTGATTCTCCTCCTACATCTATTATGTCCGCACCTTCTGAGACCATCTTCCTAGCTCTAATAACAGCTTCCTTAACGCCATTATGATGACCCCCATCGTAGAATGAATCAGGTGTGACGTTTAGTATGCCCATGACTATTGTATGATCTGTGCGCAGGTGCCCTTGAGGAAGTGGTATGTCAATGCTCAGGTCACGACTCTGATAATGATTGATGCACTTAGCTAATGCAGAGTCATTCATGAAGAGAATCTCGGAGGCACTTAGATGCGGAAACCATAATAGGGTTAATTCATGGTCATCATAATGGCCAGAATAAGCTTTTCCCCCAACATCTAAGGCCTCTTTAGATATGTCTAGGAGCTCAGTTGTACTTCCCTCTGCTATAATGACTGTTCCTTGGAGTAATGAGGAAGCAGAAATATCAGGAAGTTGAAAGACCTTGATATCTCTTTTTGCTTCCTGTATGGAATTATATTTCCGTAGCCGAAGCACTGAATTCACAGAAGTGGTTCCACCAACTCTACCAAATCGCAGATTTTAATATCGCTCTTATTCTTTTCACTGCCTGCTCTAAGGTTAGTAACACAGAACGGACAACATGTAACTAATATCTCAGCAAATTCTGCTTGATCTACTCGCCTGCCTGCTATGTCTTCAGATAGCTCTGGATAGGCAGAACGCACACCTCCTCCACCCCCACAACATCGTGCTTCCTCAGTAGTATGGGACATTTCTTTGAACTCGACGCCCGGAATGCTAGCAAGTACCTCTCTAGGAGCATTATACACATGTGCATGACGTCCAAGGTGGCAGGGATCATGATATGTTATCTTCTTATCGAGTTTGCCTAAATCAAGATCTTTATCTGCGAGGTATTCAGAAATATGTCTCACTTTAAATGGTACATCTACATGTAGAGGATACTCTTCCTTAAACATGCGATAACAGCCTGCACAGGAGAATAGGACTTCTTCTACTCCTTGTTCTACGATAGCATCTATATTGAGTTGCATCTGATGCATTGCATCTTTTTCTAGGCCGATGCGAGACAGTACTGAGCCGCAGCAAGTTTCATTGAGGACAGTGTAATCTTCACCTAATTTCTTCAATATAGATAGGGTAGCCTGAGCGATTTTAGGATTGCGATGCGCTGAAGTGCATCCAGCAAAATAACCTATTTTAGCTCTCTTAGGTTCTTCACCTAATGCCTCAGACACCGATAATTCTTCTCCATAAGGATTGCCATATGTTCGTATATTGTCAACAATCTTACGATGTTTTGGTAATATATGCCCAGCATCTACCAGATCCTTTCGAGCTCTTTCTACTATGTCTACTACCTTGATCTTTGAGGGGCAGCGGCGCTCACAATCCATACATGTAGTGCATTGATATAGTGCCTCTATCACAGAGTCGTCAGCAGGGATGTCTTTCATAAGTAATCCATAAGATAATATTACGCGTCCCCTGGCTACTCCAGTGTCCTTTCCAACACCTTCAAATGTAGGGCATACGCTCTTACAGAACCCGCACATTGTGCAAGTCATCATATCTTTTTTAGATAATTTGAGATTCTTGGCATCGATATAGTCTGTCATATTAATCTACCCTAGGAATAGTAATACTTCCATCCATACTGATCAAAACTTTAGCTGAGGGATTATCCCTTAATGCTGCATCTACTGCTTCTTGCACAGTATTATATGGGATCATATTAGCATCACGTAATAGTTGAGGATCAAGATCGGTCACAGTGAACATTCTCGCCCATACCGCGATCTCGGCCATCTTGGCAGCCTTGTGATAGCCTAGCTTGTATTCTTTCGCTAGATTTTCTAAAATCACTCGAGGATCTGATGATTGCGATAATTGTTGTAGAAAGGTATCATGCCCAATGCCTTCTCGACATTTTGATACCATTATTATAGTCCCACCCTCTTTTAGGGCCCATTTACCATTATCCAATGCTTTCTGCGACTGATATAAATCGACATCCATGGGATATGGAGCTACAGTTACAACAATGTCAGTCTTTTCCTTGATTTTGACTGAAAATACTTCATTGGCGTGATTGACTGCCGCTTCAAAAGATGCGTGTAGGTCGCCTGCCTCTACACGATATATATTTTGATGGCGATCAAGTACTATTTGTATGCCGAAGATAGGCCTGTCTCCAATAATAGAGAGAGCATCGATCATATCTTCATGTACAGGATTATTCTCTAATACCAGAGCCTGTGCTTCCTGCCGCATAGCTAATCGATGATTCTGCTCTATGGTTTGATAAGATGCTACGCCTGGGAGGAAGCTCTTTCGTCCACCAGTATATCCTGCGAAATAATGAGGCTCCACACTTGTTATTACTACTAGCCGATCAGCATTGATAACCAGTTCATTGACGTGCATCTCAGTGCCGTTCTTTGAAGTACCTAAGTATACACATGCATCGTTATGAGCATCGTGGGAATGAATGTTATCCTTAAGGTTATCAAAATGCTTACCAAATATGAAGCGATATTCCTCCTCAGTAGGTTCGCGATGAGCTCCAGTAGCTACTAGATAGCTAGCTTCGGAGAGGTCCAGTCTTTCATCTAATGCATCGAGTACTTTACAAGTAGGAGTTGGCCGAGTACCATCATTGACGATAAATACTATGTTCTCTCCACCCTCTAGAAATTTCTCAAGAGTGGGACCTTTTACCGGTGATTCCAACGCTCGCCTTATCTCTAAGCTTTCATCACCGACCGATACGTCTTTTGGATATACTATCTCGGCGAAATTTTCATCCGGAATATTAAGAATTTGCTTCTCATCTTTACCGTAGGGAATGTTGATACGCATCTAACCGTTCACCAATAAGGAAACGCGTATTTAACCGTTGAATATTCTTCACTCATTAAACTGAGCTACAGAGGGAAATAGAGCATCGGCATGCGAATATCGCAAATGAACAGTGTGTGTTCATTATCCATTTGCCTTATTAGAGGACTATTTATGCATTATTCGATCTTGAATCTTTCTTGCGGAGCTCGTTCCTCACGAGTAGATACATGATAGCATTGTATATTGAGGAGAGTGCAGTGACTAACAATCCGATAATGAGTAATATTCGAAAGATTGAGTTATCAAGCCATTCTAAGGCGATTTGGATCTCACCAGGCAATATACCATATAGTCCATCAATTTGAAATGGGAATTTTATCAAGAAATATGTTCCTACGATAAGGAATAATAGTGCATTAATAACCTCAAATAATCTGCCTACATTCTTTCGACCAGTGATTATTCTTACTAAGCCAGGAGCAATCCCAAAAAGGAGGACGCTGTATAGGAAGAGTGCATCAAGAGTAGTAAATTCTGGTGAAAATATGTATCCTAATTTTTGGAGATATAATATTGCTCCAGTAAAGAATAGTATAAACACTATACCAACTATATTCCCAATCCTATCTCCCATATTCAGATAGTCTCTATCTACTTCTTTCTTAACTTGCTCAGACCATAATTGCTCTCGCTCAATCGTTAAACTACTCATCTATGATCTATATACGATTCCATAATAAGAATTGAATCGTAGTAATGTTCACGCGAATCAATTAAATGAGTGGCCTTACCCATACTAGTGAGATGGATGATGGGGGAGACGCTGGTGGCACGGGATTAGAGAGGGGTGTGGGGCTATTCGGCGCTGTCTCTTATGGTGTAGGAACCATTGTAGGGGCGGGAGTATATGCGCTGATGGGGCCAGGTGTAGCTAATGCCGGTAACGCTGTATGGCTTGCCTTCGTAATAGCTGCTATTATTGCTTCC
The DNA here is from genome assembly GCA_012518185.1 of Methanobacteriota archaeon. Lineage (GTDB taxonomy): Archaea > Thermoplasmatota > Thermoplasmata > Methanomassiliicoccales > Methanomassiliicoccaceae > DTU008. The sequence continues at coordinate 1,728 of JAAYTA010000094.1, read as the reverse complement.
TTTACGGGCTTATGTTATGCAAAATTAGCATCGATATGCCCTACAGCTGGTGCAGAATATGATTATGTAGGAGGGGCTACGAATAGTAGATTCTGGTCCTTTGTAGTTGGATGGTTAGTAATATTATCAGCTGTAATATCTATGGCAGCAGTCGCCTTAGGCTTTGGGGGATATTTACAGGCTCTCACTAACATGCCTGCAACTCTATTCGCAGCTATACTCATAATCGCGATGTCAATAGTGAATTTTAGAGGTATTAGAGAATCAGTCATTGCTAACATTATTTTAACTACTATCGGAGTTGCTGGAGTAGTCATCACTATACTTTTAGGTGCGGAGTCACTAGGTAATGTGGATTATTTCGAAATTCCCAAAGGTATGAATGGCCTTATAGGAGCTGTAGGAGTTATCTTTTTCGCATTCATAGGTTTTGAAGGATTAGTCAAGATAGGAGAAGAAACGAAAGATCCTACTAAGACAATACCTCGTGCATTATTGCTTTCAATAGTCATATCTACATCGTTATACGTGATGGCAGCGCTATCAGTAGTAAGTGTAGTTCCTCATGGAGAACTTGCTGGATCTACATCAGCTCTAGCAGATGTGGCCAGAGTAGCTGGAGGTCCTGAACTAGGGCTTGCCATGACCCTTATCGCGTTAACATCAACATCAAGCACAGTACTCGTACTATCGATATCTACATCCCGTATTGCTTACGGAATGTCTGTACGATCTGCCCTTCCGGCAGTCTTTTCCAAAATACATCCTCGTGAGAAAACACCACACATTGCCATACTGATATCATCAATATTAGCCCTCTTATTCTGCGCTGTCGGAGATATTGAATTTGTAGCCAATGTGGCTAATTATACCATATTTATGGTCTTTCTAGCAGTAGATTTAGCCTTGCTGATACTATGGAGAAAGGGCATTATAGAAGAAATTTGGTTCGCCCTGGCCGGCATTCTTGGAGTGATCACTTCCTTGATAATGTTAACACAGTTTGATCTAAAAGTTACATTGCTTTCATTGACAGGAGCTATCTTAGGTATGCTTGCGTATAGATTTTTCTCCCCATATCTTAGACCAGGAGCGATTCCTCCCTGAATTATGCTACATATCTGACGATCTATGCGATAGAATTAACTAGATTAGTTTAAACATTATCATTTGGGAGAACAATGAGAGATTACAATATGCTGGTTACATACCATCCGGGTGAAAAGGCTAAGGCTCAGGAAGAAGTAGCTACTATCCTTCGAGATGTCGGTATTAATTTAGAAGATATGATGGAATCTATAGTACCAGGATTATTGCATCTTAGGATCGAGGGAGACTGTCGTAAACAGGCTGAGAAACTTCGTGAATTCGCTATACGTTTTCCAGAAGTATTTCTCCATACTCACCGCTGGATACCTATCGAAGAATGGTTAAGATCTACTCCTGAAGCTATGATTTCAGGAGTCAGGACACTGGGGGAGCGTATAGGAGATAATGAGCGTTGGAAGCTGTCTTTAAATAAGCGCCTATATGATGGATCTAGTAAGGATCTTATACACATGCTTGCTGAATATGTTAATGCTGGACCAGTGGATTTAGAAGAACCTCAGCGAATACTCATTGTAGAGATTATTGGAGAGTATGCAGGCTTTTCCCTCCTCTATCCAGAGGAATATATGGATGTAAATGAGGTGAGAATAGAGGCAGGAATGCAAAAGATATATTGAT